>JAGWRI010000168.1 GCA_028876525.1 Gemmatimonadota bacterium
ATGAGTCCCACGGTGACTGCCTCGGCCTCGGTGGCGCCGAGCGCGCCGGCCCAGAACGCCAGCGTGCCGCTGCCCAGCCGGCCGGCCTGGCGGGCCGCCAGCGCGGCGGCGCGGCGAAGGGCGTCGGGGCGCCCGATGCCCTTTCCCATGCCGACGAGCAGCACGCGGCGCACGCCGGTGGCGGAACCGGCCAGGTAGAGCAGCTCGTCGCGGCCGGCGCGGAAATCGCGCGCCGCCAGGGCGCGTCCCAGGGCGCCGTTGGTCGCGGCGTCCACCGGGGCGAGCGCCGGCGGCAGCGCGGCGCCCGCCTCGAGGGCGACCGCCAGCAGCGGAGTGTCGAGGGCGGCGAAGTCGGCCGCGCGCACCGCTACGGGAATGGCCATGGGTCGGATATTACTCTTTTTAAATGCCCGGAGCGGGACGGCTCAGCCGTCCATCCCCTTGATGATCTGGTCGCCGAATCCCGAGGTGGACACCTCCACCGCCCCGGGCATCTGGCGCGCCAGGTCGTACGTGACGTGCTTCGAGGCGATCGCGTTCTCGAGGCCGCGCACGATCAGCGTCCCGGCCTCTTCCCATCCGAGGTACTCGAACATCATGACGCCGGACAGGATCACGCTGCCCGGGTTGATCCGGTCGAGGTTCGCGTACTTGGGCGCCGTGCCGTGGGTGGCTTCGAATACCGCCACGCCGTCGCCGACGTTCCCACCCGGGGCGATGCCGAGCCCGCCCACCTGCGCCGCGGCGGCGTCGGAGAGATAGTCGCCGTTCAGGTTCGGGGTGGCCAGCACCGAGTATTCGGACGGGCGCAGCAGCAGCTGCTGGAACATCGAATCGGCAATCCGGTCCTTGAGCACCACGGCGTCGGCCCGCGCGCCGGCCCCCGCCTTGCCCAGATCCGCCTCGGCCACCACCTGGTCGCCGAACTCGCGGCCCACCTCGTAGCCCCAGTCGCGGAACGCCCCCTCGGTGAACTTCATGATGTTGCCCTTGTGGACCATCGTCACCGACGGGAGGTTGTGCTTCAGGGCGTACTGGATGGCCATGCGGACCAGCCGCTTGGAGCCGAACTCCGACATCGGCTTGATGCCGATGGCCGAGTGCTCGCGAAGGTCCTTGCCCAGCTCGTTCTTGATGAACGCCCGGAGCTTGTCGGCCTCGGGCGAGCCCGCCTTCCACTCGATGCCGGCGTAGACGTCTTCGGTGTTCTCGCGGAACACCGTGATGTCGAGCTGGCCCGGCTCCTTCATCGGGCTGCCCACGCCCTCGAAATAGCGCACGGGGCGGATGCAGGCGTACAGGTCGAGCACCTGCCGCAGGGTGACGTTCAGGGAGCGGATGCCGCCGCCCACCGGCGTCGTCAGGGGCCCCTTGATGGAGACGCGGAACTCCTGCAGCGCGTCCACGGTCTCCTGGGGAAGCCAGTCCTTGGTCGCGGTGAACGCCTTCTCGCCGGCGAGGACTTCCATCCAGGCGATCTGGCGCTTGCCGCCGAACGCCTTCTTCACGGCGGCGTCGAACACGCGCACCGAGGCGCGCCAGATGTCGGCGCCGGTGCCGTCGCCTTCGATGAACGGAATGATGGGGCGGTCGGGGACCTTGAGTTCCCCGCCGGCGTAGCCGATGCGTTCCCCGTTCGCGGGGACCGTTGCGTATTTGTACGTCGCCATGGGACGGGCGCCTGTATTTGACGGTGAGACAGCTTCGAACAGCGTGGCGAAAGGTACAAGTCTGCACGGACGGCGGGCAACCGCCGCCCGGGGCGCGTCAGCCGCCGTTCCCGCTCAGTGCGGCGAGGTCGCTCACGCGCGCCGGCGACAGCGGGGGGCGAACGGTTCCCGCCGGCCACCCGACCATGCGCTCCAGGGCGGCGCCGCAGACGCGCCCCTGGCAGGCGCCCATCCCGGCCCGCGTGGCGAGCTTGGCCTGGCGCGCCCCCCAGGCGGGGTCGAGCTGGCCCATCCGCACGTCCTCGCACCGGCAGACCACCGTGTCGGCGTCGGCTCGCCGGAGCAGCTCGGCGCGCGGCGCGAAGGCGCGCGCGATCAGGGCCACCATGGCGCCGGCGCGATCGCGCGCCGCGTGGAGGGCCCCCACCGGGCGCCCGATCGCGGCCAGTCCGGCCATCTCCCCTTCCAGGATCGCGAGATCCTCACCGCCGACCCCGGTGCACTCGCCGGCGGCGAACACGGCGGGCACCGAAGTGCGCTGGTCGCGGTCCACCGCGAGGGCGCCATCCGCGATGCGGCATCCGAGGGCGGCGCCCAGCTCGACGTTGGGCACGAGCCCGGCCGCCGCGGCCACCAGATCGCACGGCACGCGCCACTCCCGGCGCCCGTCGGTGAGCGTCACCCGCTCGACGGCCGCGCTGCCCTCGGCCCGGGCAATCCACCACCCGGTGCGGAAGCGCGCGCCTCGAGCGGCGCGGCGATACCGGGCGGCGTCGGCCAGCTTGGCCGGAGCGCGCCACAGGCCGGCGGCGAACGCCGCCACGCGGGCGAGGGGCGCCTGCTCGCACACCGCCACGACTTCGGCTCCGTGCCCGGCCGCCGTGGCCGCCACGGGAAGGAGCAGCGGGCCGCTCCCGGCGATCACCACGCGCTTGCCGGCGACGTTCAGGCCCGACTTGATCAGCGCCTGCAGTCCGCCCACGCCGAGCACGTTGGGCAGGGTCCAGCCGGGGAACGGCAGGAACAGCTCGCGGGCCCCGGTGGCGAGCACGATCGCGTGCGCGTCGATCAGGAGCGGGCCCCGATCGGTGACCACGCTCAGCCGTCCCGGCGCGGCGTCCACCACCGCGGCGCCCGACAGGTGCTCGGCTCCGGACGCCTCGAAGCGCGCGAGGCGGGCGCGGGCCGCTTCGGGAAGCGCGTTCCGGTCGCGGTGCCTCCAGATCTGGCCGCCGGCGTGCGACGCCTGATCCACCACGACCACGGCGGCCCCGGCTTCGGCCGCGGCGGTCGCGGCGGCGAGCCCCGCCGGGCCGGCGCCGACGACGGCGAGGCCAACCTCGCGGCGGTCGGTCATGCCGGTGCCGCTCCGGTGGCGATGGACATGCCGTGCTCGCAGGTCACCATGCAGGCGCGCCGGTGGGGCACGCCGTTGATCGTGACCCGGCACTCGAAGCAGATCCCCATGCCGCACAGCGGGCCGCGCGGCTCGCCCTGCACCGAGGCGCGGAATGCCGGCTGGCCGGCGTCGAGCAGGGCGGCGGCCACCGACGTGCCCGCGGCCACCGTGCACACGCGGCCGTCGATGGCAATCTCGATGCGGTCGCTCACGCGGCGGCCTCCGCGGCGGGCATCGGGCGGTCGGGGCGGAAGGGCGCGGGGTCGATCGGCGCCGGCCGCCCGAGGATTCCCGCGGCCACCAGCGCGGCCGTGCCGGTGGCGGTGGTGATGCCCAGCCCTTCGTGGCCGGCGGCGATCCAGACGCCCGACAGCTCGGGCCAGGCCCCGATGAGCGGAAGCTTGTCGGGCGTCGCGGGGCGGAAGCCGGTCCAGGTGCGGATGGCCTGGCAACCGGCCAGGCGCGGCACGAAGGCCACCGCGCGGTCGAGCATCTCGCGCACGATGGCGCGATTGATGGCGCCGTCGCGCCCCGCCAGTTCGCGTGACGAGCCGATGAGGAGCTGGCCGGTGGCGCGGGGCTGGACGTTGAACGCCGTCGACGCGCCGGTCATGGTGTGGGCGCTGTGGAGGTAGCCCAGCTCGACGAGCTGGTGGCGCACCAGCCCCGGATACCGGTCGGTGATCACGAGGTGCCCCTTGCGCGGCACGACGGCCAGCGCGGGGATGAGCGAATGCGTATCGATGCCGGCGGCCAGCACGACGGCGCCGGCGTCCAGCGGCTCGAGGGCGCCGTTGGCGCGGAGCGTCACCCGCCCCGCCCCGATCGCGGTGGCCGCCGTGCCGGGGCGCAGCGTGGCGCCCAGGGCGG
>JAGWRI010000169.1 GCA_028876525.1 Gemmatimonadota bacterium
TCCATCCGCAAGGGCGCGGTCGATGCCGTGCTGAAAAGCGTGCCGGGCGCAGATGCCTTCACGGTGCGCGGGATCAATGCCAGCGCCGAGCGCGTGGCCAAGTCCGGCGGCACGCCGCTGGCCGTTGCCAAAGACGGGCGGCTGCTCGGCGTCGTCCATCTCAAGGATATCGTCAAGGGTGGCATCCGCGAGCGCTTCGCGGCGCTGCGCCAGATGGGCATCCGCACCGTGATGATCACGGGCGACAATCCGGTCACCGCCGCGGCCATCGCCGCCGAGGCAGGCGTGGACGATTTCCTGGCGCAGGCCACGCCTGAAACCAAGCTGGCGCTGATCCGTTCCGAACAGGCCAAGGGCAAGCTGGTCGCCATGTGCGGCGACGGCACCAATGACGCGCCAGCGCTCGCCCAAGCCGACGTCGGCGTGGCGATGAACACCGGCACGCAAGCCGCCCGCGAGGCCGGCAACATGGTCGACCTCGACTCCAACCCGACCAAGCTGATCGAGATCGTCGAGATCGGCAAGCAGCTGCTGATGACCCGCGGCGCGCTCACCACGTTCTCGATCGCCAACGACGTGGCCAAGTACTTCGCCATCATCCCGGCGATGTTCGTCGCCACGTACCCGCCGCTCGAGGCGCTCAACGTCATGCACCTGCATTCGCCCGAATCGGCGATCCTGGCCAGCGTGATCTTCAACGCCCTGATCATCATCGCCCTCATCCCGCTCGCCCTGCGCGGCGTGCGGTATCGGCCGGCGGCGGCCTCGGCCATCCTGCGCCGCAACCTGTGGATCTACGGCGTGGGCGGGCTCATCGTGCCGTTCATCGGCATCAAGGCCATCGACATGCTGCTCGTCCTCTTCCGGCTGGTGTAACGTGCTCCGTCATCAACTCCGCCCCGCGATCGTCCTCACGCTGCTGCTGTGCGTGATCACCGGCGTGCTGTACCCGGGCGCCGTGACCGCGGTGGCCCAGCTGCTCTTCCCGCGCCAGGCAAACGGGTCGCTCCTCGTGGGTGCCGGCGGCAAGCCCGTCGGCAGCGCGCTCATCGGCCAGTCGTTCACGCGCCCGGAGTATTTCCATCCGCGTCCGTCGGCGGCCGGCGCCGGCTACGACGACACCCTCTCGGGGGGCTCGAATCTCGGCCCGACCAGCGCCAGACTCGACACGCTGGTGACGCAGCGCGTGGACAGCGTCGTGGCCGACGACCACGCCATGAAGGGCCGGATTCCCTCCGACATGGTGACCGCGTCGGGCTCCGGGGTCGATCCCGACATCTCTCCGGCCAACGCGTACCTGCAGGTGGCGCGCGTTGCCCATGCGCGGGGGGCCGATCGTGCTGCCGTCCGCGCGCTCGTCGACCGCCACGTGGAGGGGCGCCAGTTCGGGTTCTTCGGCGAGCCCCGCGTGAACGTGCTGGAACTCAACCTCGACCTGGACCGGTCGTTCCCGCTGCCAGGCGCAGCGGCCCACGGCCGGTGACGCGTCATGCAACGACTGCTCGTCCTCGGGCTGATCGCCCTCGCGACAGGCGCACACGCGCAAACGGCTCGCGACACCACGTCGCCGCCCACGCGCGCGGTTCCCGGGTTCGCGCTGTCCGGCTACGCCGAGGCGTCGTACCAGTACTCCACGCACCCCAATGGGTCCACGATCGCCGGCCACGTGTACGATCGGTACCAGAACCAGTTCTCGCTCGACGCGCTCGATCTCGTGGCCGACCGCCCCTACGATCCCCGCACCTGGAGCGCCGGGCTGCACGCCGAGATCCTGCTCGGCCAGAACGCGACCGTGATCCAGTCGAACGGGCTGTCGCTCGGGCCCCAGGGCGATGTCCCCCAGCTCTACGTCACGCTCAACGCGCCTACGCCCAACGGGAACGGGCTCCAGATCCAGGTCGGACGGTTCGCGACGCTGCTCGGGCTCGAGGTGATCGAGGACGTCGCGAACCCGGTCTGGTCGGGCGGCAGCCAGTTCATCTTCCTCGAGGACTTCACGTCCACCGGTGCGCAGCTCTCGTATCGGTTCGGGCCGCGCACAGACGTGCAGCTCCGCGTGAGCAACGGCTGGGACGCCGTGCAGGCCCGCAACAGCGGGAAGACGGTGCTCGGGCGGCTGGGCCTCTATCCGGACACCTCGTCGTCGGTCGCCTTGTTCGGCTATACCGGCGCCGAAGAGTTCGGCAACGCCGCCGCCCTCCGTTCGGGCGCCGAAGCCCTGCTCTGGAAGAGGTTCGCGGCGAGCTGGAACGTGTGGCTCCAGGCCGACTACGGCCGCGAGATGGCGAATGCGGCCCTGCCCGATTCGACGCGTGACGCGCAGTGGTGGGCATTCGGCGCCTGGTTCTCCCACGATCTCACGCCGACGGTCAATGTCGCGGCGCGCGCCGACTACCTGGCCGACCCCGATGGCGCCCGCACGAGCGGCGCATTCGGGTACCCGGCGAACCGCGGCCAGCGCGTGGGCTCGGCCACGCTCACCCTCAACCTGCGCACGTGGACCGGGGCGCTCGTGCGCCCCGAGCTCCGGTACGACCGCTCCACGATCGCGGCGTTCGGACCCCACCCGTCACAGCTCACCGCCGGCCTCGGCGTGGCGTATCTTTTCTGAATGGGTGCATCGCCTCCCGACGACGGCCCGCGGCTCACGCCGTCCTCCGATTTCCTCACCCTCGTCCGGCAGCGCGAGCGCGGCAAGCTCAAGCTGTACATCGGTTCCGCGGCCGGCGTCGGCAAGACCTACCGGATGCTGGGCGAGGCCCGCGAACTGCGCGCCCGCGACGTGGACGTCGTGATCGGATTCGTCGAGACGCACGGCCGTGAGGAAACCAGCGCCCAGGTCGGCGACCTCGAGGTGATCCCCCGCCGCACGATCGAATACCGCGGCGTCGCCCTGGAGGAGATGGACCCCGACGCCATCGTGGCGCGCGACCCGGAGGTGACGATCGTGGACGAGCTGGCCCACACGAACGTGCCCGGCTCGGCCCGCGCCAAGCGCTGGGAGGACGTCATCTGGCTGCTCGACCACGGCATCAGCGTCATCTCCGCCGTCAACGTCCAGCATCTGGAATCGCTCAACGACGTGGTGGCCAGTACGCTCGGCGTGCTGGTGCGCGAGACGATCCCCGACTGGGTGCTCGGGCTCGCCGACCAGGTGGTGAACCTCGACATCTCGGCCCAGGACCTGCGGCAGCGGCTCATCGAGGGCAAGATCTACGCCCGGGAAAAGGTGCCCACCGCGCTCTCCAACTTCTTCACGCCGGAGAACCTCACCACGCTGCGCGAGCTGGCGCTGCGCGAGGTGGCGAGCTCGGTGGACCGCTCGCGCGAGGAGATCGTGCGCCGCGAGGGCGGCGGGCCGGCGGCGCGCAAGACCGTGGACCGGCTCCTCGTCGCCATGTCGAGCAACCCGCCCTACACCGCCGCCCTGCTCCGCCGCGCCAGCCGCATCGCCGGCCGGCTCAACTCGGATTGGTACTGCGTCTACGTGCAGACGCCCGAGGAGGCGGCCGACCGCATCGACGCCACCGTCCAGCGCAAGCTCGTGGAGAACATCCAGCTCGCGCAGACGATGGGCGCCGAGGTGATGCAGATCCCCGGCACCGACGTCGCGGCGGCGGTGCTCGAGTTCGCGCGGGCTCGCGGCGTGTCGCTCATTCTCGCGGGCCAGAGCAGGCGCTCGTGGTGGCAGCACGTGTCGCGCGGGTCGGTGGTGGACCGCCTCGTGCGCAACGCGGCCGGCATCGACGTGCTCGTCGTGTCGTTCACCGGCTCCGGGAGCGCCCCGTGAGCGACATCGACGCGGCCCTCCTGCGCGCCATCGAGCGCGGGGTGCACGACCTCGACGAGGTCCGTTTGCCGCTGCACATCCTGCTCGAGAACCAATTCGGCGACCTCAACGACAACCAGGTCGAGCTGGTGGGCGCGGCGCGCGACGCCGCGGAGACCGCGGCCGCGCGGCTCCGTCGGGCGCGCGACCTGCTCACGCTGCAGCCCGCGCAGCTCCGCCAGGAACCCATCCGTCCGGCCGACGTCCTGGCCTCGCTCGTCGCGTCGCTCCAGTCGCGAGGCGCCGGCCGCGGCGTGCGGGTCGCGGCCGACATCGCGGCGCCCCTCCCCGCGTTGCGCGGCGACCGCATCCGCCTGCAGGAAGCGCTGTCGCTGGTCGGGGCGGCCTGCCTCGGCGCGACGCCCGACGGGGGCACGCTCTCGATCGGGGCTGCGGCCGGCGAGAAGGACCTGGTGGTCGCGTTCGAGGGCGGAGCGATCGACCCCACCGAGATCGACACGACCTGGGCGGCGCGCGTCGTGCAGGCCCACGGCGGCGGATTCCGCGCCGACGGCACGCGGGCCGAGATCCGGCTGCCTCGATAGCCCGCGGCGGCGGGCTCAGCGCATCACCAGCGAGTCCACCTGGGCGTACGTGATCACCCGCGCGTAGCCCGCTACGTCCCCGGCATTGCGGAAGGTGACGGTGACGGCGGCCGAGTCGCCGGCCCGGAGCCCGGCCGGCATCCCGAACACCATCACGTGCACGCCGCCCGGCGAGAGCGTCACCGTGTCGTGTGCCGCCACGGGGAGCGCCGCCACCGGCACCATGTGCTCCATCCCGCCGCCCATCGCCGTCGTCCGGTGCACCTGGGCACTGTCGGCGTCGGTGACCCGCACACCGGTCACGGTGTCGGCCCGCGCCGTGGGATTGGTCACCCAGAGATAGAGCACGGCCGGCGAACCGGGCGCGGGGGTGACCAGATAGGCGTGCGTCCAGCCAGCCGGCGCGGCCTGGTCCACCGGGACGATGCGGCAGGCCGCGGCGCCCAGCGCCAGCCCGAGCCCGGCCAGAACGATCAGTCTACTTGTAGACATCTCTGAGCAGTCGTGGAATGTCGTGGGCGTAGTCGGCGCTCGTGGCCCCGGGCAGGTAGATCACGTGCGCACTGTCGTCGGGGGTGAAGGCGAACACCTGCGCCGAATGATTCACCTGGTAGCCGCCGCCCGCGAGCGCCACCGGCTGGGCCGGCGGGAGCTGGAAGTCGCGCTCCATCGCCGCCACGGCGCTGTCGGGCCCCCTCAGCCCGATGAACGACGGATCGAACGAGTCGAGCCATTGCCGAAGCCTGGGAAGCGAGTCGCGCGCCGGGTCGGTGGTCACGAATACCACCAGCACGGCGTTGCGTTCCCGCGCCGGAAGGCGCCGCAGGGCCCCCGCCAGGTCGGCCATGTGGACGGGACAGATGTCCGGACAGTGCGTGTACCCGAAGGTGATGAACGTGACGCGGCCCTTCGTGGCCCGCGCGAAGTCGAAGGCCTGCCCCTTCGTGTCGGTGAGCGTCATCGCCGGACGCGCGAAGGCCCGCCCGATCACGGACCCGCGAAGCAGCGGCTCGCCCCGCATCCGGACCACCGTATCGCGCATGCGGTCGCACGCCGAAACGCCGACCGCCACCAGCACCGCGAGCGCCGCGGCGCGAGCCCATCCGCGCATCGACTCCTCCTCAGAACGACCGTTCGACGCGCACGAAGAACGAGCGCGGCTGGCCCGGCGATACCAGGCCGGCAGCGACCAGTTCAGGATAGGCACGATCGAGCAGATTGCGTACCCCCACGTCCACCGGCGTGCCGGCGACCGTGGTCGACACCTCGGCGTGCATCAGGCCGTACGCGCCCAGCACCGCCCCCGGTTCGTCGAACGGCGAATAGGGCCCTACCCAGTTGCCCGACAGCCGCAGACTCCACGGCCGCCCCGCCGGCATGAACTGTACGGCCCCCGACCCGACGTACCTGGCCGTGTTGTACACACGGAGCCCGCTCACGTTCTGCGGGGCTCCCCCGTCGTCGGGCACGATCTCCAGGCTGCGGTAGCGCGCGTCGTTGAACGTCCAGTCCCCCGACGCCAGCACCTCCCGCTGCACCAGCGCCGACCAGCTCAGTTCCAGCCCCTGGCGGCGGCTCGATCCGCCGTTGTTCGCCCCGCCGGTCAGCGGATTGAACGTCTCCTCGTTGCTCACGTCCATTCGGAACAGCGTCGCCGAGGCGGCCAGCCCTTCCCGCGCGAGCTTGAAACCGCCCTCGTAGTCCCACTCGGTGATCACCGGGAGCGCCGGATCCTCGATCACGCCGTCGGTGGACCGGAACCCGCGGGCCCAGTCGGCGTAGGCCGACAGCCCGCCGGCCAGCCGGTAACTCGCCCCCAGCTTGGGGGAGAACACGCCCGTGGCCCCACGGAACTCGCCGGCCAGGTCCTGGATGGATTTCGTGTCGAACGCGTCGGCGCGCGCGCCCACGTCGAATCGCAGCCGGTCGGTGACGTCCACGTGCGACTGGAGGAACACCGCCGCCGACAGCTGCGTCGCCGTCACGAGCGTGTTCGCCGAGTCCCGCGCGCGCGCCGTCGTGAAGTAGTTCTCGTATCGCGCGTGGTTCCACCGGCCCTCGGTGCCGATCGTGAGCTCGGCATTCGCCAGCTCCCAGGTCAGCGCGCTCGTGAGCCCGGTGCCGTACCGCATGTCCTCCTCCTCGGTCTGGCTGCCGCTCCCCTCGAAGATCCCGCCGGCAGGGGGAATCGTGAGGAACAGCTGCCACCGGCCCTGCGTCGCGTACGCCGTCGTGCGCCAGAGTGTCGAGCCGGACAGGTGCCGAACACTCACCCGCTCCTGCGCCCGTCGGGTGAACCCGCCGTCCGACCGGTTCGACACGATGTCGTACCGGCGGGTCGCGAACTGGGCGCCGCTCAGGAACCCCGGCGAGTTCCACCCGGCGGCATACAGCTCCGTGCCACCGTCCACCGACCAGCCGTCGGCCAGCTCGTGCACCACGCGGGCGTGCCCCTGCAGGATGTTCGAGCCGCCGTTGGGCCGGAACCCGTCCTCGTGCTGGTAGTGCAGGCCGAACACGCCGCCGCCGCGCGCGCCGTGGTCGAACCCGGCCATCAGCGTCGCGCCCGCGTCGCCGTACGACCCGGCCTCCAGCATCAGCCGCCCGCCGCGCATCCGCTCCATCGTGTGGACGTTGACCACACCCCCCATGGCGAAGTTGCCGAACAGCGGACTCACCGGCCCCCGGATGATGTCGATGCTCTGCACGGCGCCGGCGAAGATCTGGCTGAAGTCGTTGTAGCCCTCCGCATGCCCGTTGATCGGCTCGTTGATCGGCACGCCGTCGATCCACAGGGCCAGATCCGTGGCGTGGTCGGAGCTGAAACCGCGCAGCGAAGCATCGGACGCGAACCCCGGGCCCTGCCCCTGCTGGTGGACCTCGACCCCGGCCGCCTGACGCAGCAGGTCGAGCGTGTTGGTCGCCGGCGTCGACCCGATCACCGATACGCCGAGGTGCGTCACGGTCGCCGGCTGGCCCCGGTCCACCGGCGCGGCCACGATGTTCACGGCGCTCAGGCTCTGCGCGGCGCGGCGGGCCGAATCGGCGCGCGCCGAGTCGGCGATGGGCTTCTGCTGGGCGGTCAGGACGCCGGGGCACGCCACCAGGGCGAGCCCGCATACGATGCGGCGCATGCTGTCTCCACACGGACGGTGTCGGGCCCGCGCCCGGCGAGCCCGAACGCGGCGACGCCGCGGCGCGGCGTCAGGTGATCACGCTGTGCGGATCGCGGGAGGCCCGTTCGCGGGCGGGAGGAGAATCTGGGGAGCGGCCGCGGTCGCCGTGGCCGGCGCCGCCGGCGCCGCGTCGCGCACCGGGACCACCGCCGCCACCGGGAGCGTCACGCCCGCCGACGGTAGCGTCAGCATCGCGCAGCAGCAGCAGCACACGCCGTTGCAGGGCGGCGACGATCCGCCCGAACCGGAGGCCGGCCTCTGCGACGGCGCCGTGCCCATCGACATCGGCGGCATGGCCACCACGGCCATCGCCCCGCCCGGCCCCATCACACCGTGACCCGCGGGGCAGACGTCGAACGCGCCCAGGTTCACGGACAGCGCCACGAACCAGAGGCCCACGGGAAGGGCGAGCGCGCGGAAGAAGCGCCGGCGACGCATGTGCCCAATGTAACGCGCGCACCCGTCCGTGCCACCTCGACGCACGGCCCGCGCGGCTCCGTCGCGCGGCCGCGCGCCGAGCCCTAGATTGGCACACGCCCCGGCTCATTGCAGGAGCCGCCCGCGCACCGCGGGCGCGTGACATCCATGTCCTTCCTCGCCCTCGAAACCCCCGTCCCGCTGGTGGACCTCGACCGGCTCGAGCACAATCTCGACCGGGCCGCGGCCTACGCGCGCGAGCACGGATTGGCCCTGCGCCCGCACGTGAAGACGCACAAGGCTCCCTGCGTCGCGGTCGAGCAGATCCAGCGCGGCGCGGCGGGGCTGACCTGCGCCACGCCGTTCGAGGCCGAGGTGATGGCCACCGTGTGCCAGGACCTGCTCGTCGCGTACCCGCCGGTGGCGGGGCCGCGGGCCCGCCGCATCGCCGCGTTGCCGGCCGGCGTGAGCGTCACGGTGGCCCTCGACTCGCTGCCCGCCATCGAGGAGCTGCACGCCGCGGCAAGCGCCGCGGGCCGCTCCATCGGCGTCCTCGTCGAGCTCGACCTCGGCATGCGGCGCGTGGGCGTGGCCGACGTGGCCGAGGCGGTGGAGCTGGCGCGCGCCGTGCTGGCCCGCCCGCCGCTCGAGTGGAGGGGCGTCGCGTTCTATCCCGGGCACATCCGCCAGCCCGTGGACGCGCAGGGCACGGCGCTCGCCGAGCTGAACGACGCGCTGGGCCTCGCCCTGGCGGTGTTCCGCACCTCGGGCCTCGACCCCGAAATCGTGAGCGGCGGCTCGACGCCCACCCTCTGGCGCACCCACGAGCTCCGCGGCGTCACCGAGTTCCGCCCCGGCACCTACGTCTACAACGACCGCACGACGGCGGCCATCGGCGCCTGCGCGCTCGCCGACTGCGCGCTGACCGTGCTCGCCACCGTGGTCAGCACCGCCGTGCCCGGCCAGGCCGTGATCGACGCCGGGACCAAGGCGCTGGGCCGCGAGCCCATGCGCGGCGCCGACGGCGACGGCTACGGCGTCCTGCTCGAGCACCCCGGCGTCGTCGTGACGTCGATGTCCGAGGAGCACGGGATCCTCGACCTGACGAACACCGCCTGGCGCCCCGAGGTCGGCGACCTCGTGCGCGTCATTCCGAATCACGTATGCATCGTGACCCACCTGCACGACGTCGTGTACGGCGTGCGGGACTACACCATCGAGACGAGCTGGCCGATCACGGCCCGGGGCCGCGGCCTGGCCGCCGCCCCGTCCACCCCCGACCCGGCCCGCATGACGGCACGACAGGTAGACGGTCGTCGGTCAACGGCGTGAGGTAACTTTCCGTCGGGCCGTCCTGCGGTTCCACCATGCCCCTCATCCCCATGCGCCGATATCTCTCCGCCACCATCGCCCTCGCCGCCGTTCTCCTCCTTCCCGGCGCCCTCAGCGCCTGGAACGCCACCGGCCATCGCACCATCGCCGAGATCGCCTGGCAGAACATGACCCCGCGCGCCCGCGCGCGGGCCGTCGAGTTGCTGCTCCACGGCCCGCCGCTCGCCGGCCTCCAGTCGCTCCGCCCCGCCACCGGCACCACCGACGAGCGCGACCGCGCGCTGTTCCTGAACGCATCGACCTGGCCCGACCTCGTCCGCGACCGCGACAAGCCCTGGCACGCCTACAACCGCCCCACCTGGCACTACGCCGACTTCTACTGGGACGTCGAGAACGGCGCGCCTCACGACATCCCCGGCACCCACCCCGACTCGGTGAACGCCGGCGAGCGGATCGACCTCCTGCGCGCCGCCCTGGCCGACCCGAGCCTGCCCGACACCGCCCGGGCGGTGGATCTGGCCTGGATTCTCCACCTCGTGGCCGACATCCACCAGCCGCTGCATGCCAGCTCGCGCGTCACGGCCCAGGAGCCGCTGCCCCTGGGCGACAAGGGCGGGAACGACGTCCGCCTCGACGGCCGCCTCAACCTGCACTGGTTCTGGGACAGCATTCTCGACGAGGGCGTGCCGCGCCTGGCCGACGAGGACTCGATTGCGTACGCCACGCGAATCGCCGACCTCATCGTCGCCGCACACCCCCGGGCCTCGATGCAGCCGGCTGCCGACTCGCAGCAGGTGTCGGCGTGGGAACGCGAGAGCCTGCTCGCCGCTCAGCGCCAGGTCTACGACGGGATCGTGCGCGGCAGCGCCCCCTCGGCGGCCTATCGGGAGGCCGCGCTCAGGACCTCCGAGGCGCGGATGGCCCTGGCCGGCTACCGTCTGGCCGCCCTGCTCAACCAGGCGCTGAAGTAGCGTCCGCCGCGCCCGGCGTCACCGGGCCACGACGCCGTGGCCCGGCGCGCCGCCGGTCAGCGAGCGGTACTCGTCCCATTCGCGTTCGCTAATCCTGCGCGCCGGCACGCCGCCCCAGCGCTCGCCGGCTCCCACGCGCGTGCCCGGAAGCAGCACCGAGTGCGCGAGCACCGTCGCGCCCTCCCCCACCTCGACGTCGCCCATCACCGTCGCCTTCTCTCCGATCACCGCCCGGCTGCCGATCACCACCGGCGCGATCACCAGCCGCCCCGCCCCGCCGTAGTGGCAGAACACGTGCGCGCTCCCGCCGATCGCCACGTCGTCCCCCAGCCGGATCATCGAGACGTCGGTGAAGTTGTCGGTCGCGATCCGCGGCCGGCGCCCCATCCGCATCCCCATCGCGCGCAGGAACCAGATTCCCACCGGGGTCACCGTCACGAACGGCAGAAAGGTGAACCGTACCAGGTAGAACAGCGCGTTGTGCAGGTACCAGGGCACCGCCGCCGCCGTGAAATACCCGCCGTCGAATGGCCGCAGCCGCGTGGGCAGCACGAAGTTCATGGCCGGCACCACGACCAGCAGCGTGAATCCGGTGAGGAAGAACGTCGCCCCCGCCGCCATCCCGAGCGCCGGCCACCGCAGCCACGAGTCCCACTGCCAGAGCGCGGGGCCGGCCCGGCCCAGGAGCAGCAGCGCCGGCACGAACGCCAACCCCAGCGCCACGATGGCCATCAGATACACGGCTCCGACCGCGACCCCGAACGCGGCGCCGTTGAACCGGCGCACCAACCGGTCCAGCCGCCCCGTGGGCGGCGGATTGTCCGCGGCGCGGAAGAAGCGCATGCCGCCGGCGGCTACTCCGCCGCCTCGTGCGCGCCGAACCACAGGCCGGCGCCCGCCATCGGCGCGAACACGACCTGCAACGCCCGTCTGATCACCATGGTGCGCCTCCGCCGGCACTCGCCCCGCGCCCGCCGGCCGGCAGGGCGCGACGCCGTCCGTTTGCAACTTCGCCGGCCGCGGAATCGGCGCAGCCGGGAAATGCGTGGCGCCACCGTCAGGCCGCTCCCCACACCCGGCCCTGACAGCCCGCACCCCCGTTGCGGGTTCTGCGGACTGAAGGCGCTCCCAACAATTCCCACCTTTCATCACGAACCGGACCCCGCCCGGCCCCCCACCGGAGGATGCAATGAAAGCCCAGGACCTCATGACCCCCACGCCCACCGTCATCACCGCCGACGAGAGCATTCCCAAGACCGCCGAAGTCATGCGCAACCTCGACGTCGGCATGCTCCCGGTGGTCGACGACCTGACCAGCCGCAAGCTCATCGGCGTGATCACCGATCGCGACATCGTCGTGCGGTGCCTCGCCGAACAGAGCCTCATCGAGTGCCAGGTGCGCAGCCACATGAGCGCCAGCCCGCTGGTGTACGTCAACGAGCGCGCGCCGCTCGAGGAGATCGTCGAGAAGATGGAGCGCTTCCAGGTGCGCCGGCTGCCCGTGGTCGACGCCAGGATGCGGGTCGTCGGCATCGTGACCCAGGCCGACCTGGCCATGCGCGTCGGCCGGCAGAACCCGGCGCTGGTGGAAGAGGTCCTGCAGAGAATCTCGACGCCGGGCGCGCTGGTTCACTGACGCGCCGCCCTGCCGTCCTACCGTTCTACGAGGAGGCTCAGATGAAGACGGACATGCAGCTCCAGCGCGACGTCATTGAAGAGCTCGCCTGGCAGCCCAACATCCGCGAAGCCGAGATCGCCGTCGGCGCCAGGAACGGCGTCGTCACGCTCTCGGGATTCGTGGATTCGTATGCCCAGAAGTACGCCGCCGCCCGCGCCGTGGAATCGGTGCGCGGCGTCCGCGCCGTGGCCGACGACCTCAAGGTCCGCCTGCCCCAGGCGTTCGTCCGTTCCGACACCGACGTCGCGCACGCCGCCGTCTCGGCGCTCAAATGGGACGTCGAAGTCCCCGACACCCGAATCAAGGTGCTGGTGGACGACGGCTGGATCTCCCTCGACGGCGCCGTCGACTGGCAGTTCCAGCGCACGGCCGCCGAGAACGCCGTCCGCCACCTGGCCGGCGTTAACGGCGTGATCAACCGCATCACGGTGCAGCAGCCCAAGGTGTCGGCGTACGAGGTCAACCAACGCATCGAGGAGGCCCTCAAGCGGAACGCCGCCCTGGACGCCGAGAAGATCAGCATCGACGCCAGGGACGGCCGGGTCGTGCTCCGCGGCACCGTGCGCTCGTGGGCCGAGCGCGAGGACGCCGAGCGCGCCGCGTGGGCCGCCCCGGGCGTCACGGAGGTGGACGATGAGCTGGCCGTCGCGTTCTGACCCGGCCCAGCCGTCCGTGCGGTTCACCGACCGGCGCGAGGCCGGCCGCCGGCTGGCCGCCCTGCTCCGGGAGTACGAGCACGACGAGCGGGTGATCGTGCTCGGCCTCCCGCGCGGCGGCGTCCCGGTGGCGTTCGAGGTCGCCGAAGCGCTCGACGCGCCCCTCGACGCGTTCGTCGTCCGCAAGCTGGGCGTCCCCGGCCACGAGGAATACGCCATGGGCGCCATCGCCTCGGGCGGCATCCGCGTGCTGAACCACGACGCCATCCGCGAGCTACACCTGCCGCTCGAAACGGTGGACGCCGTGGAGCGGGCGGAGCGCGTGGAGCTGGAGCGGCGCGAGCGGCTGTACCGGGGCGCCCGCGGGCCCATCGCGCTGCGCGGCCGGATCGTGCTGCTCGTGGACGACGGGCTCGCCACCGGCTCGACGATGCTCGCCGCCGTGGCCGCCGTCCGCACGCAGGAGCCCGCCCGCATCGTCGTCGCCGCGCCGGTGGCCTCGCGCGACGCGTGCGAAGCGCTGGGCCGCCGCGCCGACGCGTGCGTCAGCGTCGCGCAGCCCGATCCGTTCTACGGCGTCGGCCTGTGGTACCTCGACTTCACCCAGACCACGGACGACGAGGTGCGCCGGCTGCTCGCCGCGCGCGCCGCGCGCGAGCCGGCGGCCGCTGACCACTGACCGCATTCGGAGGATCCGGCGATGCCGACCACCATTCGGGCCACCCTGCCCCAGCTGATCCAGGACCACGCGCATCCGCTCGTCGGCGGGCCCGAGGACTTCGATCCGCTCCTCGAGCGCATCGGCGACGCCCCGTACGTCCTGATCGGCGAAGCCTCCCACGGCACGCACGAGTTCTACCGGATCCGGGCCGAGATCACCAAGCGGCTCATCGCCGAGCGCGACTTCTCGGCCGTCGCCGTCGAGGCCGACTGGCCCGACGCCTACCGGCTGGACCGCTACGTGCGCGGCGCCAGCGACGACGGCGACGCTACCGAGGCGCTGGGCGGATTCGTCCGCTTCCCGCAGTGGATGTGGCGCAACGCCGACGTGCTCGACTTCCTCGGCTGGCTGCGCGAATTCAACGACATGCGCCCCGATCCGGACCGGCGGGTCGGCTTCTACGGGCTGGACCTGTACAGCCTGCACGCGTCCATCGACGCCGTGCTCGGCTATCTGAAGCGGGTGGATCCCGAGGCCGCCGAGCGGGCGCGCGAGCGCTACGCCTGCTTCGACCAGTTCGGCTCCGATCCGCAGACCTACGGCTATGCCGCCACGAGCGGGCTCGCCCCGTCGTGCGAGGCCGAGGTCGTCGCCCAGCTCGTCGAGCTCCGACGGTCGGCGGGCGCCTACGCGCGGCGCGACGGCCGCCGCGCGGCCGACGACCTCTTCTTCGCCGAGCAGAACGCGCGCCTCGTGGCCAACGCCGAGCAGTACTACCGCGCGATGTTCGGCAGCCGCGTGTCGAGCTGGAACCTGCGCGACCTGCACATGGCCGAGACGCTGGAGGCCCTGTCCGCCTTCCTCCGCCCGCGCGTGGGCGCCCCGAAGCTCGTCGTCTGGGCGCACAACTCGCACCTCGGCGACGCCCGCGCCACCGAGCTCGGCCGCTCGGGCGAGCTCAACGTCGGCCAGCTCGTCCGCCAGCGCCATGGCGCCGACGCCGTGCTGGTGGGCTTCAGCACGTATACCGGCACCGTGACCGCGGCCAGCGACTGGGATTCGCCGGCCGAGCGCAAGGTCGTGCGGCCGGGGCTGCACGGCAGCTACGAAGCGGCGTTCCACGAGGTCGGCATCCCGAACTTCCTCGTGCTCACCGGGCAGACCCCCGAGCTGCGCGCCGCGCTCGACCGCGCGCGCCTCCAGCGCGCGATCGGCGTCATCTACCGGCCCACCAGCGAGCGCCAGAGCCACTACTTCCACACGCACCTGCCGCGCCAGTTCGACGCGGTGCTCCACTACGACCACACGCGCGCCGTCGAGCCGCTGGAACGCACCGCCGCCTGGGAGCGCGGCGAAATGCCGGAGACGTTTCCGACCGCCCTGTGAAGGAGGACGCCATGCCCGTCAACGCCGGTCCATCCATCCGCGAAAGCCACGTCCGGCTGCCCATCGGCCCGGTCACCCTCGACGGCGACCTGGCGATCCCCGACGGCGCGACGAGCCTCGTCGTGTTCGCCCACGGCAGCGGGAGCAGCCGGCTGAGCCCGCGCAACGTCCAGGTGGCGCGCGGCCTGCAGGACGCCGGCCTGGCCACGCTGCTGTTCGACCTCCTCACCCAGGAAGAGGGCGCCGAAGACGCGTTCACCGGCCATCTGCGATTCGACATCGAGCTGCTCGCGCGACGCCTGCTCGCCGTGACCGACCTGCTCAGCGGCGGCTTCGGCGGCGCGACCTGGCGCATCGGCTACTTCGGCGCCAGCACCGGCGCCGCGGCGGCGCTCATCGCCGCCGCCCACCGCCCCGACGCCGTCCAAGCCGTGGTCTCGCGGGGCGGCCGCCCCGACCTGGCCGGCGCGGCGCTGGCCACCGTTCAGGCGCCGACCCTCCTCATCGTGGGCGAGCTCGACCGCGTCGTGATCGACCTGAACCGCGACGCCTTCGAGCGCCTCTGGTGCGTGCGCCGCCTGGAGATCGTGCCCCACGCCACGCACCTGTTCGAGGAGCCCGGCACGCTGGAAGAGGTCACGCGGCTCGCCCGCGCCTGGTTCGAGCATTATCTCATGAAGCCGGCTGCGTACGCCGCCGCGCACATGTGACGCCCGCCGGGCGCGGGGCCTCTCACCAGGCCCCGCGCCCGGTGCTATGTTGGGCCGTCCCGTTCGTCGCCGTCTCCGCGCCCGCCCCCCACCGCGCGCGGCGACCCGTGCCTCCGCCACACCTCTCCCGTCCACCATGCACAAGTCGCTGATCTCCGCCGCGGCGGCGCTGGCCCTGCTCCTGCCGCCAATCGCGCGCGCCCAGGGCGCGCCCCAGGGCCCCACCATCGTCCCCTTCCCGTCCACGGTGCTGCCGCTCAAGCACGCGCCGCAGCCCACGGTTGCCGCCATCACCGCGGCGGACCTCATGACGCGGCTCTACATCTTCGCCGACGACTCGATGCAGGGGCGCGAGGCCGGCGCCATGGGCAACTTCAAGGGCACCGCGTACATCGCCGGCGAGGCCCGCAAGATCGGCCTCGTCCCCGCCGGCGACGACGGCACCTACTTCCAGACCGTGCCGCTCAAGGAGCGCGCGGTCGAGGCTGCCTCCCGATTCACGGCCGGCGGCGCCCCGTTGGCGTTCGGCAAGGAATGGGGCGTGATGGCCGCGCGCTCCGCGATGGCCGACGACCAGCCCGTGCTTTACGGCGGCACCGCCGGCGGGCCCGACATGCTGCCGTCCGCCCGCGCCGCCGGCAAGGTCGTGGTCTACCGCCTCGGACCCAACACCGCGGCCCTCCGGAGCGCCGACGGCGGCGCGCATCCCCCGGCGGCCGTGATCGTCATCGGCCCCGCCGCATTTCTCGGCTACTTCACCCAGCCCAGCGAGTTCGTGGACGACGGGCCGCCGGCCGCCGGCGCGCCCCTGTTCTTCGTGACCCCCGAGGCGGCGGCGAAGCTGTTCGACGCGCCCCTTGCCGGCCTCGAGCCCGGTGACGCCGGCCGGGCCGTGTCGTACGACGTCCGGGTGACGGTCAGCCCCGTGCCCTACCCGGCGCGCAACGTCGTCGGGATCATTCCGGGCAGCGATCCCGCGCTCCGGAACGAGTACGTCGCCATCGGCGCCCACAACGACCACATCGGGTTCAACCACACGCCGGTGGACCACGACTCGCTGCGCATCTTCAACCACATCGTGCGCCCCCTCGGCGCCGACAGCCGCACCGGCCAGGCCACGGCGGCGCAGGCCGCGGAAGTGAACAGGGAGCTGGCCGCCTGGCGCGCCGCGCACCCCGGCACCGCCCGGCTCGACTCGATCGACAACGGCGCCGACGACGACGGCTCCGGCACCGTGACCGCGCTCGAGATCGCGCAGAAGATCGCGTCGCTCGACCCGCGCCCCCGCCGCTCGATCCTGTTCGTCTGGCACGTGGGCGAGGAGAAGGGGCTGCTCGGCTCGACCTACTTCACCGACCATCCCACGGTGCCGCGCGATTCGATCGTGACCCAGCTCAACATGGACATGGTCGGACGCGGCGACGCCTGGGACATGACCGGCACCACCAAGGACGGCGCCTTCATGCACGGCGGCTCGAACCTGCTCTACCTCGTCGGCTCCCGCCGCCTGTCCACCGAGCTCGGGAACCTCGTCGAGCAGGTGAACACCGACGATCACCACGGGTTCGTGTTCAACTACGCCTTCGACGCCGACGGCCACCCCGAAAACGTGTACTGCCGCAGCGACCACTACGAATACGCGCGCTACGGCATCCCGATCACCTTCTTCACGACGGGCCTGCATTCCGACTATCACCAGGTGACCGACGAGCCGGAGTACATCGACTACCAGCACATGGCGCGCATCGGCAACCTGATCGAGGACGTGGCGGTGCACGTCGCGGACCTCGACCACCGGCCGGTGGTGGACCACCCGAAGCCCGACCCGCACGGCGCCTGCCAGCAGTGAGCAGCCGGGGTTCGTGACGGACCATGCGGGCCCGCGCCGGCGCCGGCGCGGGCCCGCATGCCATCCGAGATCGCGAAATGTGACAGTCCGTGCGTTGCATGAAACGACGGATTTGTCATTGTCGGTGGTCGGCCCTTTAGCTGCGGCGGGCGCGGCCTATACTGATTGGCGTGCCCAAGAACGCGTGGGAACCCAAATCCGCGGCGGCCAACGCCGCCGACCCGCCATTGCCGGCGCCCCCAGGGCCTGAGCGCCTGCGCTACGTCGCGCCGACCCTGGCGCGGTACGGCGAGGTGAACGAGCTCACGCGCACGGTCGGCACCAAGGGCCGCCGCGACGGGCGCCGCAGCGCCCGCCGCACGGGATACTAGCGCCGGCTACGCGCCGCGCGCGAGCCGTACCGCGGCGATCACCAGAATCAACCCGAAGATCGCGTTGAGCCGCGCCAGGAGCGCGGCGCGCCGCCGCAGCGCCGCCGCTTCGGGCGAACCCGGCCGTGCGCGCCCCGCCGCGGGCCCCGTGATGAAGTCGTGCACGAAGCTCACGACGATCATGGCCGTCACGCAGCCGAGCTTGATCGCCAGCGAGTGCCCCTGCGCCGTGCGCCAGAACGACGGGTTGTCCAGCAGGCCGTTCCACTGCAGCCAGTGGCGGTAGTGCAGGTTGATCACGCCGGTCACCACGAGGATTCCGATGGCCCACCACCCCGCGGTGCGGAAGCGCACGCCGAGCTCCTGGAAGAGCTGCTGGCGCAGCGCGGGGGGCTCGACGGCCCGCAGGGCCGGAGCGCCGACCACGGCGAGGAAGAACATGCCGCCGAGCCAGAACAGGGCGGCCAGCACGTGGATCGTGACGTTCACGAAGTAGAGCAGGGGCATGGGTCAAAGATGGCGCGCCGTGCCGGCCTCGGGAACCTCGGCCGGCGGGGGCTTGCCGGATTCAAACGGTCGTTTTATACGTTCGTTTGAACCCTGCACGCCGCCGTGCCTTTCCCCAGGCCGCGGCCCGGAGCGCTCCGCATGAAACGCAAGTCCCTGCTCGCCGTCCTCGGCGTCGTGGCCGTTGCCGCGCTGGCCGTGCTCTATCTCGCCTTCCGCCCCCCGTCCTCGCTGACCCTCACCGGCATCGTCACCACCAACGACGTCGTCGTGAGCCCGCAGATCAGCGGGCAGGTCAGCCGCATCCTCGTCGCCGAAGGCGACTCGGTGACCGTCGGCCAGCTCCTCGCCGTGCTCCAGCCGGCCGAGCTGGCGGCCGATCAGAGTTTCTATTCGCGCAGCGCCCGGGCGATGTCGTCGCAGGTGCAGGAATCGGAGGCCGATCTCCGCTACCAGGAGACGGCCGCCGCGCAGCAGCTGCGCCAGGCGCGCGCCGGGCTGGACGCGGCGGTGGCCCAGGCCACGGAGGACTCCGCCACCGAGGTGAACGCGCGGCAGGTGCTGGGCCGCGTCGAGGCGCTGTACCGAGTGGGCGCCGTCTCGTCGCAGCAGCTCGACTCGGCGCGCACCGGGTACACCGTCGTGCAGTCGCGCCTCGACGCCGGGCGCCAGCAGGTGCGGGCCCAGCAGGCCGCGCTCGCCCTCGCCCAGGCCGCCGAAGATCAGGTGGCGGCGCGCCGCGCGGGCCTGGTGGCGATGCGGCAGCAGCAGGCGGCCGCGGTCGCCCAGACCACGAAGGCCGACGTGCGGCTGGGCTACACCGAGATCCGCGCCCCGATGGCGGGCTACGTGGACGTCCGCGCCGTGCGCGTCGGCGAGTTCGTGGCGGCCGGCCAGCCGGTGGTCACGCTGGTCAATCCCGACAGCCTCTGGGTGCGGGCCGACGTCGAGGAGAGCTACATCGACCGCGTGCGGCTCGGCGACACGCTCACGGTGCGCCTCCCCTCGGGCGACGAGCGCCCGGGCGTCGTGTTCTACCGGGCCGTCGACGCCGGCTTCGCCACCCAGCGCGACGTGAGCCGCACCAAGCGCGACATCCGCACCTTCGAGATCCGCCTCCGCGTGAACAACCGGGACCGCCGCCTCGCCGTCGGGATGACGGCGTACGTCATCCTGCCGCTCGTGAAGGTCCAGTGACCACGGCCATCGACGTCCGCGGAATCGCCAAACGGTTCGGCGACTTCACCGCGGTGGACCACGTGTCGTTCGACGTGGACGAACAGGAAATCTTCGGCCTGCTCGGCCCCAACGGCGCCGGCAAGTCCACGCTCATCCGCATGCTCACGACGCTGCTCCTCCCGACGGAGGGGACGGCGATCGTCGGCGGCCACGACATCGTGCACGAGGCCGACGCCGTGCGCCGCGCCATCGGCGTCATCCCGCAGGCCATGACCAGCGACCTCGAGCTCAGCGCCTACGAGAACCTGCTGATCTACGCCAAGCTGTACGGGGTGCCGCGCGAGCGGCGGAAGGCGCTGATCGGCGAGCTGCTGGCCGCGGTCGAGCTGTCGAAGTGGGCCGACGCGCCGGTGAAGAACCTGTCCGGGGGCATGCGCCGCCGCGTGGAGATCGCGCGCGGGCTGGTGCACGAGCCGCGCATCCTGTTCCTGGACGAGCCCACCACGGGCCTCGACCCGGTGTCGCGCACCTCCGTCTGGGAAATGCTGCGCAAGATCAAGGCCGAGCGCGCGCTCACCGTGCTGCTCACCACGCACTACATGGACGAGGCCGACAAGCTCTGCGACCGGATCGCGATCGTGGACCACGGCAAGCTCATGGCGCTCGATTCCCCGATGAAGCTCAAGGCCGACATTCCGGGCGAGAACACGCTCGAGGTCAGCTTCTCCGACACGCCTCCCGACTGGCCCCAGCGGCTGCGGGCGCTTCCCGGCGTGGACCACGTCGAGGGCAAGGCGCCCGTGTTCCGGCTCACGTCGGCCGCCGGCCCGCAGACCACCACGGCCCTGCTCGGGCTGGCCAGCGAGGCGGGCGTGGCGGTGAAGTCGCTCGCCGTGGAGAGCACGTCGCTGGACGACGTGTTCGTGCACTACACCGGACACCAGCTGCGCGACGCGCTCCAGGAGCAGCCGATGAGCGAGCGCCGCAGCCTGGGCCGGAGGGGGCGGTAGATGCAGCGCGCCTGGGCGATCATCGAGCGCGACCTGCGCCGCTTCCGCAAGAGTCCGATGCTCATCGTGATGTCGCTGTTCATGCCGGTGGTGCAGCTCGTCGTGCTCGGCCACGCCATTGGCGGCAACGTGAAGCACCTCAAGCTGGCGCTGGTCGACCAGGACGGCCGCGTGCCGGCGGTGCGCCTGCGCGCCATGGCCAACGCCGTGAACGCCAACGCCGGAACCTTCGCGACGATTCCCTATGCCGACCGCGGCACCGCGATCGCCGCGCTGCGCAACGGACAGGTGAACGGCGTGCTGGACATCCCGCCGGGCTTCTCCCGGCGCCAGCTCACCGGCGACGATCCGCGCGTGGCGCTGATCGAGGACAATACCGACAACTTCACCAGCGCGGTGCTGGCCTCGACCATGGCCAGCCTGGTCCAGGCCTACGACGCGCCACCGCCGTCCACCAGCCGGATCGCGCGGCAGACCACACTCGAGACGGTCGAGCTGTATCCGTATGCGCCGTACATCCAGTACCTCCTGCCCGGCACGATCGTGATGTCCATCTTCATGATGGTGATGATCGGCGGGGGCATCATCTTCATCGACGACAAGGCGCGCGGCCTGCACGAGGGATATCTCGTCACGCCGATCACGCGGCTCGAGCTCATCATGGGGTTCAACGTCTCGGGAGCCCTCAAGGCGATGCTCGCCGGCGCGGTGCTCACCGGCATCGGGTCGGCCATTGCCGGCGTGCCCGATCCGTTCGCGCCGATGCGGCTCGTGCGCCTGCTGATCGTGATCGCCGTGACCTCCATGGCGCTGGTCAGCATGATGTTCCTGATCATGGTGCGGATGGAGGACCCGCTCCTGCCGCGCGCCCTGTTCGGCGTGCTCAACACCCTGCTCTGGTTTCCCAGCGGCGCCATCTATCCCCAGGCCGCCTTCCCGGGCTGGATGCGCGCCATCGCCGTCGTGGACCCGTTCACCTACGCCGTGAACGCCCTTCAGGACCTCGTGCTCAAGAACACCGGATTCGCCGCGATCTGGGGCGACCTCGCGATCCTGGTCGGATTCACCGTCGTGTTCATGACCGCGGCCACCCTGCTCTTCCGGCGGACCCTGTCGTGAGCGCGAAGCCCGCAACCGCCGCGCCGCGCGCCGGCTCGCCCGATCCCGACACCCGAGGGCGCCTCCTCGATGCCGGCATGCGGCTGTTCGCCGAGCACGGCTACCACAACGTGAGCGTCCGCGACCTCTGCACCGACGCCGGAGCCAACGTGGCCGCCGTGAATTACCACTTCGGCGGCAAGCTCGGCCTCTATCGCGAAGTCGTGGGCGCGGCCATCACGGCCATCCGGTCGGTGAGCGAGACCCTGATCTTCGCCCCCGACGGCGTGCCGGCCGAGGACCGGCTGCGCCGCTACGTGCAGGCGTCGCTTCCGCTGATCGCCGGCCGCGACCCGCGCGTCAATGCGGCCCGGGCGTCGTGGATCCACCAGCTCATGCGGCACGAGACGTCCGATCCCACCCCCATCGCGGCGTGGATCGCCGAACAGGCGTTCATGCCGCGCGTCGAGTATCTGCGGCGCATCATGGGCGAGCTGCTCGGCTGCTCCCCCAACGACCCGCGCGTCAGGCGGTGCGTGATGAGCGTGCAGTCGCAACTGCTGTTCTACGCGCCCGACAAGTTCCGCGAATCGGCGTTCAAGGGGTGGCCGCCCAACGCCGCCGAGCTCGCGCGGGCGGCCGACCACATCGCGGAATTCTCGCTCGCCGGCATCCGGCGCATCGCTACTCGAGGCCCAGGTACTTCTTGAGGAAGGCCACCGTCCGGGGCCAGGCGTCCCTGGCCGCGGCCAGGTTGGCGGCGCCCACCGCGGGATCCGGCATCTGCGGGTTCGGATCGTCCTGCGCCCGCATGAACCCGTGGACGGCGTTCGGATAGTTGTGTCCGTAGTAGTTCTTCCCGAGCGCGTGCATGGCGGAGTCCACCGCCGGCATCGCCGCCCCGATGCGCGCGTCGCGCGCGCCGCTCAACAGCATGAAAGGCACCCTGATTCGGGCCAGCGAGTCGGCGTCGGGCTGCGCCCCATTCATGTACGGCAGCCCGTAGAACGCCACGCCCGCCGCGTAGCCGGGCGCGCCGCCGTTGATCGCATAGTCCCAGCTGGTGTTCCCGCCCCAGCAGAAGCCCACCACGGCGTACTTCTGCTCGGCCGACGGAAGCGACATCGCGTAGCGGGCCGCGGCGGTGATCCCCATGCTCCGCTCGGCGGGATCCACCCCGCGAATCAGCTTCATGGCCGAGTCGCGCGGCAGCTCGTATGTCGAGGCGCCGCCGCGCACGCGTGACAGCAGGTCCGGCGCGATGGCAATGAACCCCTCGGCCGCGGCCTGGTCGGCCACCGACCGGATCCAGGTCGTGAACCCGAAGATCTCGTGCACGACCACCACCACCGGAGAATGCGGGCGCGCCGTCATCGGATACACCACGTAGGCCATGAGCGAATCCTTCGACCCCGGCGTCCAGGCGATCTTCACCCACTCGGCGTGGCGCGGGCTGTCGGCGAGCCGCGCCCTGGAGGCGCTGTCGCTGGCCGGCAGCCCGGCGTGCCCCTGCGCGCGCGCGGCGGGGGCGGCGGCGATCAGGGCGGCGAGAACGAGCGGGGCGGAACGGAAGACGGACATGGCACGCTCCTCGATGGCTCCGGGGTGGAGCACCATGGTAGCGCGCGCCGGGCTAGAAGATCAACCCCACCGTGACCGGAACGAACCGCGTGCCCGTTTCCAGCGCATGCACGCGTGCTTCGACGTAGGCCGAAATGCCGCCCACCGGGAAGCGGATCCCGCCCCCGAGGTTCCACCCGGTGTATGACTGCGTGGCGGAGGCGTACCCGGGGCCCGCGGGCGTGATGATCGTTCCGGCAATGGCGTGCACCTGGTAGAGGCCGAGCCCCCCGATCACGAACAGCGTGCTCGCGGGCCTGCCGCGCCGGCGTTCGGTTCGGCGCCGGGGGAGCAGCCGGTCGTACACCAGGTTGAGGGTGCCTCCGGCCACCGACGAGGTTCTCCCGCACGTGCTTCCGTCGCACGCGTAGACGCCGCTCGCGAGCGTGAATCCGTTGTAGATCCCTTCCACCCGAACACCCACCGGCCAGCCCTCGGGCTCCCCGCCAAGCCCGAGGGTCACGTTGTATCCCGTCAGGTTCTGATCGGCAAACCGCCCCGAGGGCACCGTGGGTCCCAGGCCCACGCTGAATTCGGGACCGTACGACTGCGCGGCGGCCGTCGCGGGCAGCGCGCCGAACAGGAACGGCACCAGGACGGCAAGGCGAACGCGTCTCATGAAGGAATCCTCAAGGAAAGTGCGGCGTCCGATCTGACCCCGCGGCGCGGCGTTCGTTCCCGCTGCGGGCCCGGTTCGCGCCCCGTATGGAAACTGTAATCGGTCTGGCGCCGCCGCGCCCGTGGTCCTTATGCTGACGCCGCCGTTCGCCGACCCTCTCGCTCCGGATTCCGCGCATGAACCGCCTGCCGTCGCGGGGCCGCTACCTGCTGGTCCTGCCAATGCTGGTGTACCCCGTGTTCCACTTCATCGACACGCCGTACGTGGCAGCCCTCGTCCCGCCCTGGATTCCGGGACGGGTGTATTGGACCTGGTTCACCGGCGCCACGATCTTCGCCGCCGGGCTCGCCATCCTGTTCAGGCGGCAGATGCGGCTGGCCGCGGCGCTGCTCGGACTCGAGATCTTCCTCTTCTGCCTGCTGATGCACGTCCCCATCGTGTTCGACCCGGCGAACGCGTGGGTGCGGCAGATCGCGGGAAGGGAGGATCTCGCCGCGCGCCTCGACAACGCGTTCAAGGACCTCGGCATGAGCAGCGCGCTGTTCATCCTCGCCGGGAGCCAGTCCAGCCGCTGGCTCGCCACGCGCCGCGACCCGCTCGTCGCGATCGGCCGCGCGATCCTGGCCTTTTGCATCGCGGCGTTCGGCGCGCTGCACTTCGTGTACCCCGGCTTCGCGCCCGGCATCCAGCCCATGTACCGCACGGTGGCGTTCCCACTCCCGTGGGGCACGACGTGGAGCTACATCACCGGCAGCTTCTTCATCGTCGCCGCCGCCGCGATCGCGGCAGACCGCCGGGCGCGCGAGGCCGCGCTCTGGCTCGGCGTGGTGATCCTGGCGTTCGACCTCCTCGTGTGGGTCCCGCAGTTCGTGGCAGCCCCCGGCGCGCTGGCCGGCAACTGGCTCAAGGACCTCGGCGTCGCCGGCGGATGCTGGATCCTGGCCGACGCGCTGGCCAGGGCCCCGGCGCGGGCGCCCTAACCGCCGGCCGTGCCGCCGCGCGCCAGACGCTGCGTGAGGTGCTTCTTCACGTCGGGCCACTCGGGGGCGATGACGCTGTACATCACCGAGTCGCGCACCGAACCGTCGGGGCGCGCGCGGTGGTGGCGGATCACGCCGTCCTTCTTCGCGCCCAGCGCCTCGATGGCCCGTTGCGAGCGGAAGTTGAAGTTGTCCGTCCGCAGCCCCACCACCTGCGCGCCCAGTGATTCGAAGGCGTACGTCATGAGCAGCAGCTTGCACGCCGTGTTGACGTGGCTTCGCTGCCAGCGCGCCGCGTACCAGGTATAGCCGATCTCCACGCGATCGATCTCGGCCACGATGTCGTGGTAGCGCGTGCTCCCCACGATCGCGTTTGTCGAGAGCTCGCGCACGACCCAGGGCAGCATGTGGCCGGCGCCCAGGCCGTCCAGCGCCTGACCGATGTACGCGGCCACGGCGTCGGGACGGGGAACGCTGGTGACCCACAACTCCCAGAGCCGGCCGTCGGACGCCGCCGTGGTCAGATCGGCGGCGTGCTCGGGTCGCATCGGCTCCAGCCGGACGCCGTGCCCTTCGAGAGTGACCGGAGCGATCGTGATCATGGGTCGGTGAAGGATAGCGGCGATTTCGCGCCCGGCCAGTGGGGCGGCCGCTCGCGCCGCCGCCGCCCGCGGCGTAACGTGGTGGCGTGAAGAATCTCCCTGCCATCCTGTCGCCGCTCGCGGTCGCCCTCGCGTCGTTGGTCGCGCGCCCCACCCCTTCGGCCGCCCAGGTCCCCGCCCCGCCCAACGCCGCCGCTGCGGTCCGCGACAGCGCCGGCCGGCTCACCCTGACCTACGACGGACGCGCGATCCTCACCGCCACGATCGCCAGCACCGGCGCGCCCCCGGAGGCGCGGGCGCTCGTGGACACGAGCCGCGGCGCCGTCACCCAGGTGCTCAAGTGGACCGCGCGCGGCGCCGCCCGCCTCACGCTCACCGGCACCGTCCGCGCCGGCGACGAGGCATTCGCGTGCGCCGTCGAGCCGCCCACCGACGGCGTCCGCCTCGTGCGCAACGCCGTGGGGCCGGCTTACAACCGGCTCAACCGCGCCGTCTACGACCGCCGCGGCGACTGGGTGCTCTCCGCCGACGAGCCCACGCAGGTCTCCGTCGAGCCAGCCGCGGGGGCCGGCGGGTCCACGGCGTTCACGTTCACGGCCCACGGCTCCGAGATCATCCTCCGCTTCCGCCCGCGCTACTACCAGAAGCACCGCGGCCTGGCCGAGTACCGGCCGTGGACGTACGGCGTCTGGCGCCGCTCGGTGGCCGGATGGTCGTCCTGGTTCGCCTATTTCGACAAGGTCACGCAGGCCGACGTCGAGCGCACGGCAGACGTGATGCGCGACGTGCTACACCCCTTCGGCTACGACTATCTGCAGATCGACGACGGCTTCGAGCGCGAGCCGATTGGCACGCCGGCCAACTGGCTCCATCCCAACGCCAAGTTCCCCTCGGGGCTCGACTCACTCGCCCATTACATCGCGGGCCGCGGCCTCCGGCCCGGCATCTGGACCAACGTCAGCTTCGGCGACAGCGCCTACGCCTTCGCGCACCCCGCGGAGTTCGTGCGGGATCCCGGCGGTGCGCCGGCGCGCGGGCGGTGGGTGGACTACATCATGGACGGTTCCAACCCGGCCACGCTCGACCGCCTCGTGCGGCCGGTGTACGACTCCCTGGACCGCATGGGCTGGCGATACTACAAGCTCGACGCGCTGCGCCACCTGCGCTACGAGGGGTACAACAGCCACGCGGACTACTTCCGCGCCCGCGGGCTCGACCGGCTGACGGTGTACCGCGGATTCGTGCAGGCGGTGCGCGACGCCATCGGGCCGAACGCCTTCCTGCTCGCCTGCTGGGGCATCCGCCCCGAGCTGATCGGGCTGGTGGACGCGGTGCGCGTGGGCACCGACGGGTTCGGCTACGGCGGGTTCGCCGAATACAACTCGTTCAACAACGTCGTCTGGCGGAACGACCCCGACCACGTGCAGCTCTCGGCGCCCGACGGCTACCGCGCCGCCACGCTCGCGTCGCTCACCGGGTCGCTGCTCATGCTCACCGACCAGCCCGCGCTGTACCGCACTGCGCGCGCCGAGATCGCGAAACGCACCGCGCCGGTGCTGTTCACGCAGCCCGAGCAGATCTACGACGTCGACCCGTCGCGGTCGGCGCTGATCGCCCAGGCAGCCACGTCGGTGAGCGGCTCGGGCCCGCGCCCTTTCGACGCCGACCAGCGGCTGTCCGTGCCGCTCTATCTTCTCGACGTCGATCGCCCGTTCGAGCGCTGGTCGGTGCTGGCCCGCACCGGCGGCGCCGACACGGTGCGGTTCGCCGACCTTGGCCTGGCGCCCGCCCGCGACTACCTCGTATTCGAGTTCTGGGCCCACCGGTTCCTCGGCGTCCGCCGCGACGCCTTCGAGCCCGGCCCCATAGACCCCGCCCGCAAGGTCCAGGTGTTCTGCATCCGCGAGCGCGTGGCGCACCCCCAGGTCGTGGCCACCAACCGCCACGTGACCTGCGGCGGTCCGGACCTCGAGCGCGTGGCGTGGCACGGCGACACGCTTTCGGGCACGAGCGCCCTCGTGGCCGGCGATCCGTACGAGCTGTACCTTACCGAGTTGTCAGGGTATCGCATGATGGGGGTCGCGGTAACGGGCGCGAAGCTCGTCGACACGCGCGTCGAGGGTGGATTGCGCGTCGTGCGGCTGCTCGCGACCGGGAACTCCAACGCCAGCTGGAGCGTTCGGTACGCAAAGTAGGGCGCGCCATCCCCGGCGCGCTTCGTGCGGTTCGACCACCGAAGGACCAATCGGAGGCTTCACATGACGAAGAACATGGGCGGTGCCGACCGTGGGATCCGGATCCTGATCGCCGTCGTGATCGGGGTCCTGTACTTCATGGGCAAGCTCAGCGGAACGCTGGCCATCGTGCTCGAGGTCGTCGCGATCGCGTTCCTGCTCACCAGCTTCATCGGCTGGTGCCCGCTCTATTCGCCGTTCAAGATCTCGACGCGGAAGCAGAGCCAGGGCTGAGCGGCAACGACGCGAGGCGCGGCGGTGGGCTCCGTGCCCGCCGCCGCGCCTCGTTCACTGCCTAGTGCTTCACGGTCGCCGTCGCCGGCGCCGCGCGCGGCGCGGCGCCGGACGCACCGGGCGGCAGCATCTTCAGCTCTTCCAGGTTGCGCAGATCCTTCACGCGCTCCGGCGGATACCCCAGCGCCTCGAACGGCATGATCCCCTTGTCCTTCGAGGTGTGGCACTGCGCGCACTGGAACGCGTCCTTGGTGACCGAGTGGCTGAGCATCAGCGTCGCGTCCTGCCGCATCCACTTCGCCTCGATCTGCCCGCTGAACGGGATCGTCCAACCCTTCTCGATTCCCATGTAGCGCATGAAGTCGTCCATCATGTACATCTTGAACACGCGACCGTACATGAGCTTGATGATCGGGTCCTCGGTCGCCTTCATCACCGCCGCCTTCACGTCGCCCGTCTCGTAGAACACGTTGTAGTCCAGCGGCAGCAGCATGCCGCCGAAGGGACCCTGATTGCCCATGTCCTCGTACATCTTGGCGTTGAAGCGTTTGAACGGGGTGATCTTGCTCTTCCCCAGGTCGGCCACCGGGCGAAGCACGGTGTCGTAGTACGCGGCGTAGTCGAACGTGCGGAACGCCGAGTCGGGCGTCGTGGTGAACGACCGGTAGAGGCCGAGGCCGTTGGGATTGTCGCCGAGCGCGCCGGCCATGAACGTGCCGTTGCCGTTGAACCACCGGTACACGATCGCCTCGCCGGGCTTGCCCGACCGCAGCAGGTCGCGGTAGAGCCAGATGCCTTCGGTGGAGTCGTACACGGGGTTGGTCCAGTCGCGCAGCACGACGTTGTCGTCGGTGAGGTGCGTGATGTGGCACGTCGTGCAGGCCAGCTTGTCCGTGTGCGCGTTCAGGAACGCCCGCGTCGCCTTGTTCTGCACGTGGGGCGACGCCGTGTGGCACTGCTCGCACGTCACCGCGACGCCGGGCAGGTCGTTGTCCACGAGGTCGGTGCCGCTCGTGCCCCGCGCGATCAGGTGCCCGTGCGACTCGTGGCAGTCGAGGCACTGCACCCCGGCGCGATAGTGGACGTCGTAGTCCCGGTCCGGCGTGCCCCGCTTGGCGCCGGGATGCAGCAGCCGGGGATTCTTGTAGCCCAGCGCCTTCGCGGCGGCGTTGTTGGCGTACATGTCGCCGCCGTGGTTGTGCTCGTGGCAGCGGAGGCACGCGTCGGACGTCGGCCGTCCCACCGTCATCGCCGCCGCCATGCTGCGGTCCTGGTTCCAGCGGTAGCGCCCGTTCGGATCCTGCACCACGTACCGCTGGTTCATGTCGTAGTTGCGCGCGTGGCAGAGCAGGCAGTCGGTGGCCTCGAACTCGGCCTTCACCGGCTTGTAGCCGGGAAACATCGAGCCGGTGATCGGGCCGTACTGGCCCACGACGTGGCACTGCCCGCACCCGTCGCTCCGCGTCTCGCCGGTCTTCGTCTTGACCAGCGTGGCCCAGGCCGTCCAGGTGAACGACCCGGGGATGCCGCACGCGCGGTCGATCTTGCCCATCGGGATCCCCGCGACCTGCCGGCCATTGAAGCCGTAGGTCGAGAATCCGCTGAACTGGTTGAGGCTGAAGTGCGTGTTGTGCTCCACGTTGTCGCGCGTGTCCACCGTGGTGTACCCGCCGTGGCCGTCCTTGACCCGCATCGTGGGATGGCAGGTCAGGCAGGTCTCGGGGCCGTCGTACTCGCGGATGCCCGCCTTCCGGAAGTACTCGACGTGGTCGAAGCCGGCCTTGCGGCCGATGGTCGGCACGCGCTCGGCCAGCGCCCGGGCCACGCCCGCGTAGACCTCGGCATTCCGGGGCGCCGTGTCCACCGACGTGTAGGACACGCTCTCCTGCTCGAGCTTCCGCGCCGCCTGGTCGAACTCGGCGTCGCTCAGCTTCTGCACCGGATAGTGGATGGCGGCCGGACGGTGGACGGCCGGCACGGCCAGATTCACGAGGCGCGGGTAGTTCCACCACGCAAGGGCGACGACCACCGCCACCGCGGCCGCCACCCGCACGATCCAGCGCTGCTTCTTCGTGGTCTTCATATGGTCCTCCGATCGGCCGCGGCGCCACCGGGCGCCGTCGACGCGTCGGCTTCGGTTGGAGTTGCGTCGCGATCCGCCGCGACCTTGCGCAGCCGCTCGTACTCCAGCGGATGCTCGCGCCTGATCTCCTCTTCGGAGATCCGTCCCGTGATCCAGACCCAGCTCATCGGGAACTTGTCCGGGTTGTAGTGCACGTTGTAGAAGTGCCACACCACGATCGCCGAGATCGCGAGGATGGCCTCGTCGCTGTGCGCGATGTACGCCATCGGGATGGCGATGTCGGGCAGATGATTGCCGAAGAACACCGGGAACCAGAGGATGAGGCCCGAGATCATCATCACCGGCAGGCCCCAGAACACCGCGAAGTAGTCGAACTTCTCGCGGAAGTTGAATCGGTCGTACGCCGGCAGCTCCCTCCGGATGCCGAAGTAGTACAGCGACGTGGCCCACCAGTCCTGCGCGTCCTTCCACGTGGGCAGCATCGGCCAGGCCTCCCACAGCCGGAACCGGCGGCGGACGAGCAGCGCGCCCAGATACACCAGGTGCACCGCACCGTCGGCGATCATGACCAGGGCCGCCACGCGATGAATCGCGCGGGCCACCGGCAGCCCGCCCACCGCGGCATAGATCCCCCCAAGCCAGTGCACCTGCGGGAACCGCATCGGAATCCCGGTGATCGCCAGCACGAGGAACGACACCAGCATCGCCAGGTGCTGCCCGCGCTGGAATCGCGAGAGCCGGACGAACGAGCGCTCGGCCGCCTCGTGCGCGGGACGAGCGATCGCCGTGTTCCCTGTCATTTCAGTCATAGAGCACCCGCCGCATGGCCACGAATGCCGCGCGCCCGGCCTTGCCGAGCGCCGGCCCCACCCACCCGAGATGCCGGCTCACGCGGCGGGCACGGCGTGCGAGCACGCGCCCGAACGCCCGCGCCAGCACCAGCCAGTTGAACTTCCGCTGCACGTCCAGCACGATGCCCACCAGCAGCATGACCATCGTGCCCGCCGTGAGCAGGTAGAAGAATTTCTCCTCGAAGAACAGCACCGGCGACTTGTCCACGCGCAGGTCGAGATGGTTGGCGCCCGAGCTGGCGAAGTTCATCTGCGCGCCCGCATGGCAGTTGGACTGGCCACACGTTCGGGTCAGATTCGCCCGCGCCACCGTGGACCGCGGATCGCCGGCCGGCAGCACGTGATGCGCCGTGTGGCAATCGGTGCACACCGCCGTCCCCGTGGCGCCGAAGCGGATCGCCTTGTAGTGGAAGCTTCGTTCGTACGACGCCACGGCGTCCGTCGGCACCCCGTGCCGCGCCATCATCTCCCGGTCGGCATGGCAATTCGCGCACACCGCCATCCGCGCGGCGGGCGGCGCGCCCTTCAGCGTCGCGATCGCGTGCGGGTTGCCGGCGCCGTGGCAGCTCAGGCAGGTCGGATTGTCGGGATCGTGCCCCGCCCCGTGGATGCTCGCGGCCAGATCCGCCGCCTCCCGCGCGTGCGTGTACGGCCGGCCCAGCGAGTCCGTGGCGTGGCAGTCGCCGTCGCAGCTCACCCTGGTCGCGGCCATCGCCGCGGGATGCGGGAACTCGACCGCCTGCGGATGGCATTGCGCGCAGTGCAGCGCGCCGTGCGCCGAGCCGCGAAATGCGCCCGCGTTCAGGCTGAAGTTGCGCGCCGCCGCGCCCGCCGAGTCGCGATATCCGAGATTGGGCATCGTGTGACAGGCCAGGCACCGGCCATCCGACGCCGCGGCCGCCGAATCGCGCTGGGCGGCGAGCGGCGCGGCCACGGCCAGCAAAAAGGCGGCTCCGGTAACGAGCCGCCTTCCTGCCGGCCGCCGTGCGCCGGACGCCACCGCTTTCGAGACCACCCACCCGATCTGCATTCCCGCCCTCGAAGCCAGAAGCCGATCTCCCGTCCTGCAGGGCGTGCCGCTTCATATGCCCGAATAATCATATGCGTTGATATTGGAGCGTCGCTGGCGGGCGAACACCGCGCGAATCCGGGGATGCCGTCGGACGACCGCTAGGGGGTTCCCTGACACCGCGCCGGGCCGATCAGACAGCCCCGCGCACCCTCCGTGCGGTCTGTCGGTTCTGGACACGTTGTTGATACCGCGGTGAGGAAGGGGAAGAGCGGTGCGATGCGATCGAGGGCGAAGCCAGTCAACCGCCCATCGCTCCACAATTGCATCCCTCGTGGCCGGCTGGCATCAAGAACGGAGGGTGTGGATGAGACGATGCAGACGAA
>JAGWRI010000170.1 GCA_028876525.1 Gemmatimonadota bacterium
AAGGGCCAGCCGACCACGTTCTACGCCGTACTGGCGCACGAGCCCGTGCTGCTCAACTGCGAGCTCAAGCACGTCGACGTCGTGCTGTCTCCCGACCCGAACGTGTTCCGCCACAGCGACCCGCTGGCCGGGCTCGCCGACGGGGGCGTGTTCGTGCTGCAGAGCGATCAGAGCCCCGACGAGACCTGGAAGTCCCTCCCGGCGCATACCCGCACGCAGATCCGCGAGCGGAACATCAAGCTGTTCGTGCTCGACGCGTTCGCCATCGCGCGCGAGGAGGCGTCGGACGTCGAGATGCGCTTCCGCATGCAGGGCGCGGCGTTCCTCGGCGCGTTCTTCCGCGGCTCGCCGCTTATCGCGCGCGAGGGCTCGTCGGAAGCCAGGGTGTTCGAGGGCGTGCGCAAGCAGTTCCAGAAGAAATTCGGGCACAAGGGCGAGACCGTGGTCGAGGACAACCTGCGCGTGATCCGCCGCGGGTACGACCAGGTACAGGCCGTGTTCCCGACGCTGGTCGCGGGCGACGAGGAGCCGGGCACCGTGCCGCACCTCCCGGCGCTGCTCGACGTGCCCGCCGCCGAGCCCGGCGTGGGCAACCCCGGCCGGTTCTGGGAGCAGGTGTGCGCCGTGTGCGCCACGGGGCAGGACGGCATTGCCGACCCGTTCGCCGCGATCAGCGCCATGCCGGCCGCCACCGGCGCCGTGCGCGACATGAGCGGCGTGCGCCTCGAGGTGCCGCACTTCATTGCCGAGAAGTGCACCGGCTGCGGCCAGTGCTGGGTGCAGTGTCCCGACTCGGCCATCCCGGGTCTCGTGAACAGCGTCGAGGACCTGATCTCCACCGCGATCGACGTCTCGACCAACGGCGTGGCCTTCGACCGCCTGCGCCCGGTGACCAAGCACTGGGCGCGCGAGACGCACAAGCTGCTCGCGAAGGACCCCAAGCTCGGCGTGAGCGCGGCGTTCGAGACGGGCTACCGGAACGTGGCCGACAAGATGGGCTGGGACGACGCACGGCGCGCCGAGACGGACCGGGAGTTCTCGGTCATCCGCGAGCGGCTGGCGGCGTTCCCGCTGGCCCGGACCAAGCCCTTCTTCGACGCCGTGGAGGCGAAGGAGAAGTCGGGGGGCGGGCTGCTGTCGATCACCGTGAACCCCGAAGCGTGCAAGGGGTGCAACCTGTGCGTGGCGGTGTGTCCCGACGGGGCGCTCGAGACGGTGAAGCAGGACGAGCCCACGCTCTCCCGGCTGCGCCGCAACTGGCAGCTGTGGGAAAAGTTGCCCGACACCGGCGACCGGTTCGTGAACGTCTCCGACGTGGACGAGGGCATCGGCGTGCTGTCGTCGCTGCTCCTCAAGAAGGAGATCTACCGCTCGATGGTGGGCGGCGACGGCGCGTGCATGGGATGCGGCGAGAAGACCGCCGTGCACCTCATCGTGTCGTCCATCCACGCGTCCATGCAGCCGCGCGTGGCGCGGCACGTGGCGCGGCTCGACGGGCTGATCGGCGCGCTGGACGCACAGGCCCGCGGGCTGCTCGCGTCGGGCGCCGACCTCGACGCGGCCGCGAAGGCCCGCGACGCCGTGGCGGTGCCGGTGGACGCCGCGACGCAGGAGCGGATCGGGCTGCTCAACCGCACCCTGCACGCGGTGCGCGACCTGCGCTGGCGCTACGTCGAGGGTCCGAGCGGCAACGGCCGCGCCTCGATGGGCATGGCCAACAGCACCGGCTGCTCGTCGGTGTGGGGCAGCACCTGGCCGTACAACCCGTATCCGTTCCCGTGGGTCAACCACCTGTTCCAGGATTCGCCGTCCATTGCCATCGGCCTGTTCGAGGCCCACATGCGCAAGATGGCCGACGACGTGGCCACCGTGCGGCGCGCCCAGCTCATTGCCGACGGCGCGTACGATGCGCCGGCCCACGAAGCCGCGCTCCGGTCGCTCACCTGGCAGCAATTCGACGACGACGAGTTCGCGCTCTGCCCCCCGATCCTGGCCATGGGCGGCGACGGCGCCATGCTCGACATCGGATTCCAGAACCTTTCGCGGCTGCTGGCGTCGGGCAAGCCCATCAAGGTCGTGGTGCTGGATACGCAGGTGTACTCCAACACCGGCGGCCAGTCGTGCACGTCGGGATACACCGGCCAGGTGGCCGACATGGCGGCGTACGGCAAGGCGCAGCACGGCAAGACCGAGGCCCGCAAGGAGCTGGCGCTGCTCGCCATGGCGCATCGCGGCGCGTATGTGCACCAGTCGTCGCAGGCCTCGGCCTCGCACCTCGTGGCCGGCGTGCTGCGCGGACTGCACAAGCGCCGCCCGGCCGTATTCAACATCTACACGCCCTGCCCGGTGGAGCACGGGCTGGCCGACGATTGGTCGCAGCAGGCGGCGCGGCTGGCGCTGGAGAGCCGGGCGTTCCCCTTCCTGACCTTCGATCCCGACGCCGGCGCGACCTACGCCGACTGCCTGACGCTCGACGGGAACCCGTCGCCCGACGCGGTGTGGCCCACGTACACGATCAAATACGTGGACGCCGCAGGAGCTGAGCAGGAGACGGAGGTCCCCCTCACGATCGCCGATTGGGCGGCCACCGAGGCGCGGTTCAAGCAGCACTTCACCGAAGTTCCGGCCGAGGCGTGGGACGACGCCATGACGCCGTTCGCCGAGTACGTCGCATTGCCAGCGGAGCAGCGCGAGGGGCGGCGGCCGTACATCCTGGCCGTGGGCAGGGATCGCACACTGCGGCGGCTGCAGGTGTCCGGCGAGATGGTGCAACTGGCCGAGGAGCGGCTGCAGTTCTGGTCGCAGCTCAAGGAGCTGGCGGGCCTCGCGATTGCCCCGTCCGTGCACGACGCCGTGGCCGCCGAACTGGAGACCGAGTTCGCACAGCGGCTGAGCGCGCTGCGGGCGGAATACGACGCGAAGCTCGAGGAGATGAGAGCCAGCTACCCGCCGCAGATCGCGCGCCGGCTGGCCGAAGGCCTGATCCGGCACGGCGGGGGATCGGCCATCACCGAATTGCTGGCCACGCTGCCGGCCGGGCCGCACCACGGCAACGGTGACGGTCCCGCGGCGGCCGCGGCGGCGGTTCCGGCAGCGCCGGGAAGCGCCACGCCGGCCCCCG
>JAGWRI010000171.1 GCA_028876525.1 Gemmatimonadota bacterium
CGCGCCGCGATCGCGGGCCGCGCCCCCACCCTCTGGCGCTACCGCGAATGGCTCCCCTTCACGGGCGCCCCCGCCCTGTCGCTCGATACGGGGTTCACGCCGCTGGTCGAGGCTCCACGCCTCGCGCAACGGCTCAATGTCGCCCGCTGCTGGATCAAGAACGACGCGGTGTCGCACCCCTCGCTCTCGTTCAAGGACCGCGTGGTAGCGGCCGCGATCAACGCCGCCCACGCCTTCGGACTCGACACGATCGGCTGCGCCAGCACGGGCAACCTGGCCAACGCGGTCGCGGCCCACGCAGCACGCGCCGGACTCGCGGCATGGATCTTCATCCCCCACGACCTCGAGCTGGGCAAGGTGGTGGGCACTCAGGTCTACAACCCCAACCTGGTCCGCGTCCGCGGCCACTACGACGACGTCAACCGCCTGTGCGCCCAGGTGGCCGACGCCTTCGGCTGGGGCATCGTCAACGTCAACCTCCGCGCCTACTACGGCGAAGGCTCCAAGACGATGGCCTTCGAGATCGCCGAGCAGCTCGGCTGGCGGCTCCCCACGGCGGTGGTCGCGCCGATGGCCGGCGGCTCGCTGGTCACGAAGCTCAGCAAGGGATTCCGCGAGGCCGCCGAGGCGGGACTGGTGAGCGGCTCGGCGCCCCGCATTTACGGCGCGCAAGCCGAGGGATGCGCCCCGATCGTGAACCTGGTGCACTCGAACGACGACAAGATCGCCCCGGTGGTGCCGCACACAATCGCCAGGTCCATCGCGATCGGCAATCCGGCCGACGGCCCGTTCGCCAAGCGCGCGATCCTTGACAGCGGCGGCACCGCCGTGGCGGTGAGCGACGCGGCGCTGGTGGCGGGCATCCGCACGCTGGCCCAGGAGACGGGAGTGTTCACCGAGACGGCGGGCGGGGTCACGGTGGCAGGCGCGCTGAACCTCGCGGCGCAGGGCGCGTTCGCGCCGAGCGACGAGGTGGTGCTGTGCATCACGGGCAACGGGCTCAAGACGGTGGAGGCGATCACCGATCCCGCATACGGTCCGCCCCCCGAGGCGCCGATCATCGAGCCGAAGCTGCGCGAAGTGCGCGCACTGGTGGAGGCGCGCGCATGAACACGCCACGCGTCAGGCGCGCCTCGGTGCGCGTCCCCGCCAGCACGTCCAACCTGGGGGCGGGGTTCGACTTCGTTGGGATGGCAGTGGATCGCTGGCTGCGCGTCAGCGTAGAGCTGCGCGAGTCGTCACGGGACGACGCCGGGATGGTCACCATCCGCCGGACGGGGACGCTCCGTGCGCTGGACGACGCGGGGCTCTCCGACGTGCGTCAGGATCTCATCTACGTGGGGTTCAACGAGGTCTTGCGCACAACAGGCGGAAGGGACGGATTCAACGGAGCAATCCATTTCGAGGCCGACTCCGACATTCCCATCGGAAAGGGTTTGGGGTCGTCGGCGGCGGCATTGCTGGCGGGGGCAGCACTGGCGAACGAGACGCAGGGTTTGGGGCTCTCGCTCCAAGCGCTGGCCCAGGGGTGCGCCAGCGTCGAGGGGCACGGCGACAACGTCGCGCCGGCCGCGCTGGGCGGCGCGGTGCTGGTCACCCCGGCGTGGCCCTGCCCCGCCTTCTCCCCGCTCCCGATCCACGAATCGCTCGGCTTCGCATTCGCGGTGCCCGACTTCCAGACCAGCACCGAGGTCGCCCGCGCGGTGCTGCCCAGCCACGTGACGTTCCGGACCGCGGTGGCCGCCGCGGCGAGGGCGGCCTCGCTGGTGCAGGGACTGTCCACCGGCAACCGCCAACAGTTGACCGCCGGTCTTGCCGACGTCCTGCACGTCGAACATCGCAAGCCGCTCGTCCCCCACTTCGAGCGGGTGACGGCCGCCGCCCGCACCGCCGGCGCGATCGGCGCCACGCTCAGCGGCTCGGGCTCGTCCATCGTGGCCGTGGCGCCGCGCGAGATCGCCGCCCAGGTGGCCGCCGAGATGGCCGACGCCTGGCGCGAGGTCGGCGTCCAGGCCGACGCGTTCGCCACGCGCGTGTGCCAGGCCGGCCTGGCCATCCTGCCGTCCAACGGCTCTGGCGTGGTACCGACCCACCTACCGAGGAACATCGCATGCCCATAACCGTGAATCTCCCCAGCATCCTGGCCCGCCTGGCAAACGACGAACGCGCCCTGGAGGCCGACCCCACCGGCGGCACGGTGGGGTCCGTGGTGGACCAGGTCGTGGCGCGTTATCCTCTCCTGGGTCCTCGGCTCCGCAACGATGCCGGGGAACCGTATCCCTTCGTCACGTTTTACTTGAACGACGACGACATCCGCTTTGCCGGCGGGTTCGGCGCCGCGGTGCGGGACGGCGACGAGGTGACGATCGTTCCGGCAATCGCCGGAGGGTGACCATGGCGAGTGTGATCGGACAGGACCAGCGCGCGAACCTCGGCTTGCCGGAACTGAATTCCGACGAGGTGCTGCGCTACGCCCGTCACCTGCTGCTCCCCGACGTGGGGCTGGACGGCCAGCGCCGGCTCAAGGCGTCGCGCGTGCTGCTCATCGGCGCGGGCGGGCTGGGCAGTCCCACGGCGCTCTACCTCGCCGCCGCCGGCGTGGGCACCATCGGCATCGTGGACCCCGACGTGGTGGACGCGAGCAACCTGCAGCGGCAGGTGCTGCACGCCACCTCCACGCTGGGGCGCCGCAAGGTGGACAGCGCGCGCGACCGGCTGCACGATCTCAACCCGCACGTCCACGTCGAGACGTACGACGTCGCCTTCCGCGCCGACAACGCCGAGGACATCGCGCGGTCGTACGACGTGATCGTGGACGGCACCGACAACTTCGGCACGCGCTACCTGACCAACGACGTGTGCGTGCTGCTGGGCAAGCCCAACGTGTACGGGAGCATCTTCCGGTTCGAGGGCCAGGCGAGCGTGTTCGCCACCGAAGACGGGCCGTGCTACCGGTGCCTGTTCCCCGAGCCCCCGCCGCCGGGCATGGTGCCGAGCTGCGCCGAGGGGGGCGTGCTGGGAGTGCTGCCCGGGCTCATCGGCACCATCCAGGCCACCGAAACCATCAAGCTGCTGCTGGGCATTGGCAGCACGCTGGCCGGGCGGCTTCTGCTGGTCAATACATTAGATATGCAGTTCCGCACGGTGAAGGTGGTGAAGGACCCCGAGTGCCCGGCGTGCGGAACGCGGACCATCACGCGCCTGGAAGAGTATGCCGAGTATTGCGGAATACCGGATCCACAAGGCGCCCATGAGGAACCGATGACGGTTGGGGACATCACGCCCGTAGAGCTGGCCGAGAAGATCAAACGGCAGGATGATTTCGATCTCATAGACGTGCGCGAGCCGCAGGAAGTGAACATCGCGCGCATCGAGGGCGCCCGACTCATTCCGCTGGGGCAGTTCGAGGCGGCCATCGCTTCATTGAACCCCGCGCGCGAGATCGTGGTGATGTGCCGCTCCGGGGCGCGCAGCGGAATGGCGGTGCACCAGCTGCGCCAGCGCGGGTTCCAGAACGTCCACAACCTCGCGGGGGGCATCCTCGCGTGGGCCGATACCGTGGACCCGACGGTGGTGAAGTACTGACGCCGGCCGGCGCCGCGCCTCACACGGCGTGGTGCATCCGCCCCCAGCTCCGCAGTCTGAACCCGAGCGCGACCAGCGTCACGCCCGACACCAGCGCGTAGACGCCCACCCAGAGCGCCACGGCCAGCGCGCCGGTGATGGGCGCGGCGAACACGACGACCCCGAACCCAACGGCCAGCAGGCCGGCGACGATGAACATCCACTCGCCGGTGATTTCCTTGCGCAGGCGCACGGCGGCCACGAGCTCGGCCACTCCGAGCACGATGGCCCACGCGGCGACGAGCGCGAGCAGGGCGAAGACCGTCAGGGCCGGCATCAGGAATGTGATCACGCCGGCGGCCATGCCGAGCAGGCCGCCCGCGAGCAGCGTGCCCCAGCGGGTCTCGCCCTTGCGGTTGGCAATGGCGGACACCGCCAGGAACGCGCCGTCCACCAAGGCGTAGGCGCCGAACCAGAGCACCAGCACGGCCAGCGTCAGGCCGGGCCGGAACAGCGCGAGCAATCCGAACAGGATCGCCACCACGCCGCGCAACACGACCCATCCCCAATTCCGAGTGAGCATCTCGACCATACGTCCTCCCCGTTGGACGGCGGACGATCGCGTTCCGCCTCGACTGGGGAACGTAGACCGGGCGCTGGAGGGCGGCCATTCGCCATTCCCGGCAATACGAGTAGTCGTTTCCCGGTCTGGCGGCAGTACAAAGTCCGATTGCCGGGGACTTCCCCCGACTTGCCGCGCCCGGTCCCGGCTCCAACGTGGAGCCGACGGCACTGGGTGCCGCCGACACAATCGACGTCTCACACGACAACGGAGGCAACCGATGAGAGTCCCCCTTCTCACGGCAGCTCTGGGTTTCACGCTGGTTGCAGCCGCCGCGCCCGATGCGCGGGCGCAGGCAACGGCGAGCCCGATTGCCGGCGCGTACGAGTTGGTATCTGTGGACGGCCATGCCATTCCCTACGCGCCGGTGCATCCCGGCCGGCCGGCCGACGCGCCCCCGGGCCCCGAAGTGGTGGCCTCGACCATGGTGGTCCGCGCCGACGGCTCGTTCGTGATGGCAATGGCCTATCGCATGGGCACGGGCGAGGCGCAGATCTTCCGGGCGATGCCGTTCTCGGGCACCACGCGGGCCGAGGGTGACGGCTGGGTGGCCACGTGGCAGGGCGCCGGCGAAACGCCGCTCACGCTGGCCAGGGACACGCTGGTCATGAACAACGAGGGAATGTTGTTCCGGTACGTCAAGCGCGGCTGACGCGGTGGTGGGGTTTGCGGCGAGCCGGAGCGCGCGCGCAGTTTCGCGCCGCTGCGCCGGTTCGCCGCCTCACTCCCCCATCATCTCCATCCCCACCGCGTGCTCCACGCCCTTGAGGAACACCACCAGGGGCAGGCAGATCACGAACAGCGCCGTGATGAGCAGGAACACGTGGTTGTACGACATGACCGCGGCCTGCTGGGTGACGATGCCGTCGAGCAGGGCCAGCGCGCGCTGCGCGGCGGTGTAGGCGTCGGAGCCGGCGGCGCGCATGCCGCCCTCCACCATCTGCAGCCAGCGCCAGGTGGCGAGGTCGGTGGAGCCCAGGTGCCAGCTCAGCATGTCGTGGTAGCGCGCCATGCCGCTGGTGAGCTGGGTGGCCGAGAGCGCCACGCCGACGCTGCCGAACACCTGGCGCACCACGTTGTAGAGTCCCGACGCGGAGGTCATGCGCGGCTTCTCGATGGTGGCCAGCGCGGCCGTGCTCAGCGCCACGAAGATGAGTCCGAACCCCACGCCCTGCCACATCTGCGGCCAGAAGAGATCCCAGAAGCCGACCTCGCTGGTGAGGTGCGACAGCGCGTAGAAGGAATACGCGCTCACCACGAGCCCCAGCCCCACCAGCACGCGCGGTCCGATCTTGTTATAGAAGCGGCCGGCGATGGGCATGAGCACCGCCATGGCCAGCCCGCGCGGCATGAGCACGAGCCCCGACTCGTAGGCGCTGTAGCCGAGCAGATTCTGCAGGAAGAGGGGGAGCAGGAACAGCGCGGCGTACAGTCCCAGGCCGAGAATGGCGCCGATGGCCGTGGCCGAGGTGAAGGCGCCGTTCCGGAACAGGCGGAGGTCCACGGCGGGCGTATCGCTCTTCAGCTCGCGCCAGATGAACAGCGCGAGGCCCACCGCGGCCACGATGGCGAGGCGCGTGATGAACGCCGAGTCCCACCAGTTGTCCTTCTCGCCGTTCTCGAGCATGAGCTGCAGCGCGCCCAGCCCCACGGTGAGCAGCGCGAGTCCCGTCCAGTCGATGTGCCCCCTGGTGCGCACGAGGTACGGCGGGTCCTCGATGAACCGCATGACCATCAGCACGTTCACGATGCCGATGGGCACGTTGATGAAGAACACCCACGGCCAGGAATACTGGTCAGTGATCCAGCCGCCAAGCGTGGGGCCGAACGCGGGCGCGAGCACGACGCCCAGGCCGTAGAGGCCCATGGCCACCCCCTGCTCCTGCGGCGGGAACACCTCGCGCAGGATGGCCTGCGACACGGTGATGAGCACGCCGCCGCCGATGCCCTGGATGATGCGCCAGACCACGATCGCGCCGAGCGTGGTGGAGAGGCCGCAGGCCATGGAGGCGAGCGTGAAGCTGGCGATGCTGAAGAGATAGAAATTCTTGCGGCCGAATCGCGAGCTGAGCATGCTCACGATGGGCATGATGATCACGTTGGACAGGATGTAGCCGGTGACCACCCAGGTGATCTCGTCCACCGTGGCGCCCAGCGTGCCGCGCATGTCGGGCAGCGCGACGTTGACGATGCTGGAATCGAGCACGGCCATGATCGTGCCGATGAGCACGGTGCCGGCGACGACCCATTTGTTGACGGCTGGTTTCTCGGCCATCGGGACGCGGGGGCTGAACGGTTCCGTTCAACGTATGTCCCGCGCCGGCATTGGCTAGTCCGCGACGTTCAGTACGGGCCGCGCCGGCGCCTGCCATTGCCGGGGTGCGTCGGACACGGGGCGCACGATGGCCACCGCGACGACCATCATCGCGAGCAGCGAGAGGATGGCGAACGCCTCGCCACGGAGCACGGGCATGTGCAGCCGCTCGACGGTGAGCCAGGTCGTGGCGCCCCAGACCAGCGGGCCGGTGACCGCGGAGAATCGGCCGACCATGCCGTAGAGGCCGTAGAATTCCCCGACGCGCGCGGGCGGGGTGAGCCGGAGCATGAGCGGCCGGTCGGACGCCCACGTGCCGCCCAGGCAGATGCCGGCCGCGCAGGCCACGACGTAGAGCCACACCAGCGGGAGCCCCAGGAACCCCACGAGCGCGGCCAGGGTGAAGGTGCCGAGCCATCCGGCGAGCACGATCATCAGCGTGCGCTTGGCGCCCAGCCGGTCCACGACGAACCCCCAGATGATGCCGCCGGCGATGGCGGCGGTGATCGCGGACATGAGCACGAGCTGAGCCTTGCGCTGGCCGTCGTCGCGCGAGAGCCCGGAGGCGACGGCCACATTCATCGTGTACAGCGACATGAAGAGGATCACGGTGTTGATGGCGTCGGTGTAGAAGGCGCGGCCCACGAGGAACCGCAGCAGCCCGGGATACTGGTGCCCGGACTTGAGGGTGCGCAGGGTCTCGCGGGCCGACTCGGTGACGGCGCCCCAGGCGAAGATCGGCCGCGGGTTGCGGTTGACGCGCTCCTTCACGAACAGGAAGCACGGCAGGGCGAGCGTGAGGAAGGCGACGGCGACGAACAGGAAGTAGGCCGGAAAGGGGAAATCGTGCCCCTTGTGCGTCATGAGCAGCCCGCCGCCCACGGCGATGTACGAGCCGAGGTAGCCCGCGCCGATGGCGATGCCGTTGATGCGGCCGCGGTTCTGTTCGGTGGTGACCTCGGGAAGCAGGGAGTCGTAGAACTGCACGCCGGCCTGGTAGGCGCCGTTGGCGATCACGAACAGGATGGCGCTGATGCCGAACGGACCGCGGGCGATGAGCGCCGTGCAGGCGCAGCAGACCAGGGTGGCCCAGACCAGGAAGGGCATGCGCCGGCGGGCGCGATCGGTCATCGCGCCAAGCAGCGGCGAGAGGAGGAACATGATCCCCATCGAGACGGCGCTGATTCCGCCGAGGAGGCTGTCGGCGCGCGCGGGGCCCACTGCCACGCTGACGTAGAGCGAGAAATAGAGCGAGATCACGCCCATCGAGAAGATGACGTTGGCCAGGTCGTAGAGCATCCAGCTCACGACGGCTCGGCGGGGGATGGCGCGGGCGGGCTGATTCATCGGGACAAATCTGGCGCGCGGGCCTCCCGCGGACCATGGGGGCTTCGGCGGATCGGCGGCTCCGCGCCGGCCGGCCGTTGCCTGCCGCCGCCGTGCCCGGCGTGCCTTGACAGGCGGCTGCCCCGGTTGAGCATTGGCGTATGCTGCCGACCTGGGTCGAGCTCAGAGTCGCGCTCCGCACGTTGAAGCGGAGCAAGGCGTTCGCGACGTTCGCGGTGCTGGCGCTGGCCCTGGCCATCGCCGCCAACACCACGATGTCGAGCCTGATCGACGGCCTGATCTGGCCGGAGATGGCGTTTCCCGATCCCGGGCAGCTCGTGGTGGCGCACTGGACGGCGCCCAAGTCGCCGCTCTACCCCAACGTCGACATCCGGCAGGTGTTGGGCGATTCGGGGCGGACCTACTCCGGGGTCTCGACCTGGTCCGGCGACATCTCCTCCACCGGCACCATCAGCGTCGGCAGTCGCACGGAGCAGGTCCCCGTCCAGTTCGTGGGCGGCAACTTCTTCCGCGTGCTGGGCTCGCGGCCCATCCACGGGACGCTGTACACCGACCCCTCGGCCGCGGCGCAGCACGTCGCGGTGATCAGCGACCGGCTCTGGCGTCTGCTCGGCCCCCCGGACCGGCCGTTCGCGCCATTCTCCCTCACGCTGGCCGGCAATCGCGTGATCGACGGCGGCAACTCGCTGACCATCATCGGCGTGGTGGCGAACAACGGTGCGATCCCGCTGCACACGGATCTGTTCATTCCCACCGGCTGGGGAATCCGCGCCGAGGCGCTGATCCGGATCCGCCACGGCGTGAGCTGGGACGAAGCGCTCAAGGAGCTGAACGCCGTCGCGCCCAATCTGGATCCCAGCCACTCCCGGTTCGCGCACTTCACGCTGCGCCCGGCGTCGGCCACGCCGGGGCAGCGGCTGGGCGTCGTGTGGGCGCTGGCCGCGGCCACGCTGGCGGTGCTCGTCATTGCCTGCGCCAACATCGCCAATCTGCTGCTCGCGCGCGGGCTGGCCCGCGGCCGCGAGCTGGCCACACGGCTCGCCTTCGGGGCAAGCCGGCTGCAGGTGGCGCGGCTCCTGTTCGCGGAGAGCGGGCTCATCGCGATCGCGGGAGGCGTGTCCGGGGTCTTTCTCTCGTTGTGGACCATCCACCTGGTGAGCGCGACGCTCCCGGCCGGACTGCAGCGCATGGGACTGGTGCAGCCGCAACTCTCGTGGCGCGTGCTCGCGGCCGGGATCGGGCTCACCGTCGCGAGCGCCCTGGTGTTCGGCGTGGCTCCGATGGTCGCGCTGATGCGCGCCGACATCAACGGGCTGCTCAAGGGCGCGGCCAACCGTCACACGACGGGCGGCCGCGGCCGGTTCCAGTTCCTGGTCGTGGCGGAGGTCGCGGGGGCGCTGACGCTGGTCGTATCGGCGTCGCTCCTGGGCGCGGTGGCCGGCAAGCTGCATCTGATGGACCTGGGCTACGACCGGACCAATCTGCTGGTGGCCTCGGCGGCCGACGCGAAGCTGGCGCGGGTGGATCAGTTCGGCATCCCGCCCGGCTCGGCGGTCATCCGCCAACGCGAGGGGGAGCTGCGGCGGCTGCGGGCCATGCCGGGCGTGGCCGCCGTCACGGCCACGTGGAGCGCGGATCTCTACCCGCTGGTGCGGGCCGACGACCCGGGCGGCGGCGCGCCGATGCGATTCGTGTCGGGGTCACGGGTGGAAGTGGTGGATCCCGGCTTCCTGCGCGTCATGCGCATCTCGATCGTCCGGGGCCGCGACTTCTACGAACACGAGGACGACCCGATTCCGTCGGTGATCATCGACCAGGGCACGGCGCACTGGCTCTTTGCGGGCGCCGATCCACTGGGGCGACTGGTCAAGTTCGAGAACAACGGCAAGCGGCCCGTGCCGTGGATGCGCATCGTGGGAATCGCCGCGACGGTGATGATGGGACAGTGCGGCATCGACCCCTGCAGCACCGGCATGTTCTTCATCGCCAACGGCGCCGGCTTCCCGGCGCCGCTGGGAACGACGAATTACGTCGTGCGTTCCAGGGGGCCGGCGGGGGCGTTCGTCGCGCCGCTGCGCCAGGCCGTCGCGTCCGACTACCCCGGCGCCGCCCCCGAGGTGTCCACCTGGGACGACGCGACGGGCGCCTCGTACACGCGGGCGCTATATGACTTCGTGGGCACGCTGTTCGGGGCGTTCGCGCTCATCGGCCTCCTGCTCGCCCTGATCGGCGTGTACGGCGTGACGGCCTATGCGGTGGAGCAGCGGCAGCGCGAGTTCGGGGTACGCATCGCGCTGGGGGCGCAGACCCGTGATATCGTCACCATGGTCCTGCGCCAGGGCAACGCGACGGCGCTGCTCGGGCTGGCCCTCGGGTTGATCGTGGCCAACTGGACCGAGCACCTGCTGGCCTACTTCCTGTGGGGCTACGACCAGATGGCGCTGTATTTCATGGGGGGCGCCGTTCTCGCGCTGTTCGCCGCCACGGTGGTGGCCGGCATTCCTCCGGCCCTGCGCGCCGCGCGCACGAACCCGGTGGACACGCTGCGATCGGAGTAGCCGCGCGCGGCGCCGGTTCAGGCGCCCGGCGCGACGCGCCCCACCGCGTCGGCGTACAACGCCCGGAGCTGGCCGGCGTTCGACATCGCCGACAGCCGCTCCCAGTCGGCGCGCGCCGCGTCGCCCATCGCGGGCAGTCGGTCCCGGCGCCGCCGCGCCGTCTCGATGGCCGCGGCCAGCGCCGCGTCGTCGCCCGCCGGCACCACCCACCCGGTCTCGCCCTCCCTCACCAGCGCCGCGTTGCCGCAGGCGTCGGTGACGATCACCGGCAGCCCCGCCGCCATGGCCTCGACCACCACGAACCCGTAGCCGTCCTCGAGCGTGGGGAGCACGAACAGCTCGGCCCAGCGCAGGGCTTCCACCGGGCTCCCCCACGACGCCTCGACGCTCAGCCCCGCCCGCTCGCGCGCCAGGAGCCGCCGCGTGAACCCGTCCACGGTTCCGCCCACCAGCCGAACCGAAACCCTGTCGGCCCCCACGCGGCGCGCCGCGCGCAGGAGATGCACGAAACCCTTGCGCAGGTCGAGCGTGCCCACGAAGCAGACACGGAGCGGCCCGGCGTCAGGCCCCGACTCACCCGTCCCCTGGTCGCGGCGCGCCGGGGGATGGATGCCCGCGGCCACCGGCGTCTGGGCAATCACGCGCACCCGGTCGCGCGCAACGCCGCCGGCCACGAGGCTGTCCCGCGCCCAGTCGGAGGAGACCCGCACGAACGTCGCGGTCCGATACTCCTCTTCGACCCTGGCCACCATCCGCGGCGTCGGATGCCCCAGGTAGACGCGACCGCCCGCGAGCCGCGTTTCGCGGACGTACACGTCGCGATAGTTCCTCACGTGCCCGTTGGGGCTGTCGAGAATCGACGGTACTCCGTGCGCGTTCGCCCAGCGAATGGCCTCCAGCCCCACCTGCGTGAACACGTGCACGAGGGCGGGCCGAAGCCCGTCGAGCTGCGCCGCGGCCCGGGGCCCGAACTTCCGGTCGTGCACGTACTGACGCCGCCCCGCCAGCCATCGCAGCCAGGTGCGGTTGCCCCGGAATCCCGCCATCACCGGCGGCAGCTCGATGTACCGGACACCAGGGGGAATCGTTTCCGGACGAGCGCCGCTGGGCCCGATCGCCACGACCTCACGCGCCACGCGGTGCCATTCCGAGATGGAGTTGGCGGCCTGCAGCCCCATGCCTCCCGCGCCGGGGGGCACGCCGGAGATCACGACCACGGTGCCGATGTCGGTCATGACCGCGGGCTCCGGACTCGCTCGCGTGCACGGCCCTGCGGGATGGGAGTGCTCGACAGCTGATTCGCCGGCGGCGTCCCGCGGCCCACGCGCAGCCGCCGGCTCCGCGCGATGGACTCGGCGGTGAACCGCTGCGCCGCCGAGCACGACGCCGCGAGCCCGCGCCCGCGGGCGAGATACGCCGCGATCGCCGACGAGAGCGTGCACCCCGTGCCGTGCGCCCCCGGGCCGGGCACCCGGCGCACCCGCAGCTCGCGCACCCCGCGCCCGGCGGCGAGCACGTCCACCGACCAGCGGCGGTCGTCCAGGTGCCCGCCGGTCACGAGCGCGGCGCGCCAGCCGTGTTCCACGAGCGAGCGAGCCGCTGCCCGGGCCTCGTCAGCGGTGCGTACCGCGTCGCCGCGCAGCAATGCCGCCGCCTCGGCGGCGTTCGGCGTCACCACCGTCGCCAGCGGGGCCAGCTCGCGGGTGAGCGCGCGCGCCAGGTCGCGCGTCGCGAGCCGCGCCCCCGTGCTGCCGCGCAGCACGGGGTCCACCACCACGAATCGGGGTGCGTGCCTGGCCAGCGCGTCCGCCACGACGCCGGCAACGCGCGCCGAGCCGAGCATGCCGATCTTCACCGCGGCAATTTCCACGTCGGCGAACAGCGCGTCGAGCTGACGGCGCGTGAGCGTGGCCGGCACCACGTGGACGCCCGTGATCTCGACGGTGTTCTGCACCGTGAGCACGGCCGGCACGGCGCAGCCGAACGCGCCCAGCGCGGCGAAGGTCCGGAGGTCGGCCTGGATGCCGGCGCCGCCGCTGGGGTCGGAGCCGGCAATGGTGAGCACGTTCGGAGTCGCGCGGCGCCTCACGCGCGCACCGCCCGCGCGGCGCGCACGACGCGGGCCAGCTCGCGCGCCGCGCGCTCCGGGTCGTCGGCACCGCAGATGGCCGAGATCACCGACACGCCCTCCACGCCCGCCGCGATCACCTCGGCCGCGTTCGCGGCGTCGATTCCGCCGATCGCCACCGCCGGCACGCGCAGCAGGCGGCAGGCCTCGCGCGTGCCCTCCAGCCCCATCGGGGGCGCGGCGTCGGACTTGGATGGGGTGGCGAAGATCGGCCCGACGCCCGCGTAGTCCACCAGCGCCGGATCGGCCAGCCGCGCCTCGTCCGCCGTGGTGATCGAGAGTCCGACGATCATCGTGTCTCCCACCAGCCGGCGCACGTCCGCGGCCTGCATGTCGTCCTGCCCCACGTGCACGCCGTCGGCGCCGACGGCCATCGCGACGTCCACGCGGTCGTTCACGACGAGCGGCACGCCGCGCGCGCGCAGCTCGGGGAGGAGAGCGCGCGCCTGGTTCACGAAGTCGCGCGTGCGCCCCTCCTTCTGCCGGAGCTGGACCGCCGTCGCGCCGCCGGCCACGGCGGCCAGCACGACGTCGCGCACGGGGCGGCCGCGGGTGACGTCGGGCCCCACCACGAGGTAGAGCCCGAGGTCGATCGGCTTCCGAGCGCTCACGCCGCCTCGGCGATATGCGCGCGCTGGGTTACCGTGGCGCGATCCATCCGGTAGAGCGCGTCGAGCAGGTGCACCTGCAGCGAGCCCGGGCCCGGCGACTGCTCGGCGGCGATCTCGCCCGCGATGCCCAGCACGGCGAGGGCCGAAACCGCGGCCGTGAACCGGTCGTCGTGGTTGGCGCCCAGGAAGGCGCCGACCAGCGCCGTCGCGGTGCATCCGAGTCCGGTCACCCGCGCCATCATCGGATGTCCGTTGGCGATGGACACGGCACGCGTGCCGTCGGTGACGTAGTCCACGACCCCCGTCATCGCGACCAGCGCGCCGGTGCGCGCCGCGAGCGCGCGCGCCGGGGCGAGTGCGTCCCGCGTGGAGTGCGCGCTGTCCACCCCCTTTCCCGAGACGCCCACCGCGCCGGCCACGACCATGATTTCAGACGCGTTGCCGCGGATGACGGCGGGCCGCATGCCCACGAGCTCGGCGGCCGTCTGCGTGCGGTACGAAGTCGCGCCGGCGCCCACCGGGTCGAGCACCCACGGAATGCCCGCCGCCGCGGCGCGCGCCGCGGCGAGTCGCATCGCCTCGACCCAGCGCGGCGAGAGCGTGCCGATGTTCACCACCAGCGCGCGCGAGATGGCGACGAATTCCTCCACCTCGTCCACGGCGTGGACCATGGCCGGCGACGCCCCCACGGCGAGCAGCGCGTTGGCGGTGCTGTTCATGACCACGTAGTTCGTGATGTTCTGCACCAGCGGCGCGGCCGAGCGCACCCGCTCGAGCGCGGGCCACGGATCGAGGGAGGCCGGAGCGACCTTGACGGTGGTCATCGGTCAGTCCCCCTCGACGGCGGAGGCCTCGTCGGCGGGCAGGTACAGCTCGCCGCCCGCGGCGCGGAACTCGTCGGCCTTCTCGTGCATGCCCTGCTCGATGCGGACGGCCTCGTCGCGCAGGTCCTGCGAGATGCGCATCGAGCAGAACTTGGGCCCGCACATCGAGCAGAAGTGCGCGACCTTGGCGCCCTCGGCGGGAAGCGTCTCGTCGTGGTAGGCGATGGCGGTGACCGGGTCGAGCGCGAGGTTGAACTGGTCGCGCCAGCGGAACTCGAACCGCGCCTTGGACAGCGCGTCGTCCCACTCCTGAGCGCGCGGGTGCCCCTTGGCGAGGTCGGCGGCGTGCGCCGCGATGCGGTAGGCAATCACGCCGGCCTTCACGTCGTCGCGGTTGGGCAGGCCGAGGTGCTCCTTGGGCGTCACGTAGCAGAGCATGGCCGTGCCGTACCAGCCGATCTGCGCGGCGCCGATGGCGCTGGTGATGTGGTCGTAGCCCGGGGCGATGTCGGTGGTGAGCGGGCCCAACGTATAGAAGGGCGCCTCCTGACACCATTCGAGCTGCTTGTCCATGTTCTCCCTGATGAGGTGCATGGGGACGTGGCCCGGCCCCTCGTTCATGGTCTGGACCTCGAACTCCCAGGCGATCTTGTTCAGCTCGCCCTGCGTCTTCAGCTCGGCGAACTGCGCCTCGTCGTTGGCGTCGTAGATCGAGCCGGGGCGCAGGCCGTCGCCCAGCGAGAACGAGACGTCGTACGCCCGCATGATGTCGCAGATCTCGCGGAAGTGCGTGTAGAGGAAGCTCTCCTGGTGGTGGGCCAGGCACCACTTGGCCATGATCGAGCCGCCGCGCGA
>JAGWRI010000172.1 GCA_028876525.1 Gemmatimonadota bacterium
CGCGCGCGGGCGCGCCAGGCGCCGAGGCCGACGATTGCCGTGCCGGCGATGCCCGCGGCGAGGAGGACGTCGCCGGGATAGCGGTACCATCCGCCGGCGACGGCGAGCAGCCCCCCGGTGACGAGCAGGGCGGCGGCGGCCACGGCGCCGGTCAGGCGCTCGATGCCGCGGCTGGCGCGCCGCTCGGTGCGCTCGAGCGCGGGAATGTGGATCTGCCCGAGCTCGCCGTCGGCGATGCGGCGCAGGGTGCGCCGGAGGTCGGCCGGCGCGCTGGCGGCGAGCCGTTCCACGTCGCGGCGCAGCCGCTGCGCCTGTTCGAACAGGCGGGCCGGCGCGTAGCGGTGCACCGCCACGCGTTCCAGCTCGGCGCGAAACGCCTCGGCGACGCTGAGCGACGGGTCGAGGTCGCGCATCACCGCCTCGGCGAGCAGGAAGGCGCGCGTGAGGAGAAGGATGGGTCCGGGATTCCGGATATGGTGCGCGGTGCCCACTCGGAGGAGCGATTCGAGCGCGTCGCCCACCGAGACTTCGGTCAGGTCCTGCTCGTGGATGCGGCGGAGCAGGGTGCTGAGGTCGGCTTCGAGCGCCGCGCGGTCGACCTCCGGCCCCACGAGCCCCACGTCGAGGTAGGCGTCGGCCGTGTCGCGCACGTCGCCCCGCACCACGGCGTCGAGCAGGGCCGTGAGACTCTCGCGCATGGCGGCGTCCAGCTCGCCCACCATGCCGAAGTCGTGCAGGCACAGCCGGCCGTCGGCGAGGACGGCGATGTTGCCGGGGTGCGGGTCGGCCTGGAAGAGGCCGTTCTCGAAGATCTGATGAAGGACGAGGGCGGCGACCCCGCGGGCCAGCCGCGGCCGCTCGTCGGGGTGCGCCTCCGCGTAGCGGTCCACGCGCACGCCGCGGAAGTATTCCATGGTGATCACGCCGGGGCCGCAGTACGCCGGCACGACGTCCGGGGTCCACACCCCCTCGACCTCGGCCAGGGCCTCGCGGAACCGGCGGATCGTGCGCGCCTCGAGCCGGAAGTCCATCTCGCGCTGCAGGCTGTATTTGAATTCTTGAATAAGACCGACGAGGTCGAAGGTCTGGAGCCGCGGCACGGCCCGCTGGGCGACGGCGGCGAGGTAGGTCAGGATGGCCACGTCCTCGCGCACGCGGAGCTCGAGCCCCGGCCGCCGGATCTTGAGCACCACCTCGCGGCCGTCGTGCAGCGTGGCGCGGTGCACCTGGGCGATGGTCGCCGCGGCCAGCGGATGCTCGTCCACGGCGGCGAAGTGGTCGGCGAGCCGGCCGCCGAGGTCCCGCTCCACCACGCGGGCGAGGTCGGCGAACGGCATCGGCGGCAGCGCATCGTGCAGCCGCTCCAGCTCGCGCGTGTACTCGTCGGGCAGGAGGTCGCGCCGCACCGCGAGCACCTGGCCGAACTTGAGGAACACCACGCCCAGCTCCTCGAGCGCGGCGCGGACGGCCGCCGGATCGGGCCAGTGCCGGCGGCCGCGGATGGCGCCCAGCACGCCGTGGCGCCGCAGCACGCGGAAGATCGTCCAGATGCGCGGCGTGCTGCGCGCCACCGCCCCCGGCCCGAACGACACGACATGGCGCGGCGCCTCGCCGCCGGCGGGGCGTTCGGCGGCCTGCGGCCGCGTGCTGGTCACGGGGTGCGTCGGCATCGGCCCCCTGCGCTGACGGAACCCGGAGCCCCAGGGTCGGGTTCCATGTGGGTGCGGGGCCCGGTCGGCGGTCCCCTGCCTCAGAGTAGACCGCCCCGCGGGGGCGGTCTGTCGGGCGGGGGCCCGCCGGCAGTGGGCGTTTGCCGCACCCGGCGTGCGGCGATTCCCGCCATCCGCGCCGCGCTCCGTTCTTCAGCCTGGGAGGAATCGCCATGAAGTTCCGCCTGCTCGCCGTCACGGCCTCGGTGATCGCCGTCTCCGCCTGGACGGTGTCCCGTCCGGCGCCCGTCACCTACGTGGCCCAGATGACGGGCGCCGCCGAAACGCCGTCGACCAACGTCACCGGAACGGGCACGGCGACGCTGGTGTTGGAAGGCAACCGCCTGCACTACACCCTCACCGTGAAGGGGCTTTCGGGGCCGGCCACGATGGCGCACATCCACGTGGGCAAGGTCGGCGTCTCGGGTCCCCCGGTGTTCAGCTTCCCGGTCAAGCACGAGGCAGCGGGCACGCTGGCCGAGGGCTCGGTGGATCTCGCGAAGGAAGTGAGCAAGGGCGTCTCGGGCGACTCGCTCAAGGCCCTGCTCGCCGACGGCGGCGCCTACGTGAACGTGCACACGAAGGCGCATCCGGGTGGGGAGATTCGGGGGCAGGTCGAATTGAAGCGGTAGGCCGGCCAGACGGCGGGTCGAAAACGGGGCACCGCGCAACGGCGTTGCGCGGCGCCCCGTTTCAGTCTCACCGCGTGGTCGATTCGCCGTTCTCCAGCAGCTCCCGCACCTTCACGAGGAACTCCTCGTGCGTGAACGGTTTCTGGAGAAACGCCACCCGTCCGGCGGCGACGCCAAGGCGCAGCACCGCCTCGTCGGTGTAGCCGGACAGGAAGAGCGGCACCGCCTCGGGGTGCAGCTCGGCGAGGCGCGCGGCGAGCTGCGGCCCGCTCATTCCGGGCATCACGACGTCGCTCACGAGCAGGTGGATCGGGCCGCGCCGGTCGGCCACGGCGCGCAGCGCGTCCTCCCCGCTCGCCGCCGCGATCACGTCGTATCCGCGCGACCTGAGCACCCGTTCCAACAGGGCGCGGATCGCCGACTCGTCCTCGGCCACGAGGATGGTCTGATGGCCCCGCTGGTCTTCGCGGCGCGCCGGCTCGCCGTGCGCCGCCGGCGCCGCGTCGTCCACCCGGGGGAGGAAGATCTTGAACGTCGTTCCCTGTCCCGGCTCGCTGTACGGCCACACGTAGCCACCCAGCTGCTTCACGATGCCGTACACGGTCGCCAGCCCGAGCCCCGTGCCCTTGTCTTTCGGCTTGGTGGTGAAGAAGGGCTCGAACAGGTGCTCCATTGCGTCGGGGGGGATGCCCGTGCCGGTGTCGCTCACGGCGATGCGCACGTACGCGCCGGGCGCCATCGCCGGGTGCCCCGCCATCTCGCCCTGCGCCAACTCCACCGGGCCGGTTTCGACCACGATCTGCCCGCCCTCCGGCATCGCGTCACGCGCGTTGACGACCAGGTTCATCAGCACCTGCTCGAGCTGGCTCTGGTCCGCGCGGACGATATCGGGCTCGGCGCTCGCGACCACGCGGAGCTGCACGTCCTCGCCGAGCAGCCGGCGGAGCATGCCCTCCATGTCGAGCACCAGCGCACCCACGCTCAGCGGGCGCATGGCCAGCACCTGGCGGCGCCCGAAGGCGAGCAGCTGCCGCGTGAGGTCGGCGCCGCGCCGCGCCGCCCGGTACACCTCGTCCAGCTCCCCGGTGGGCGGCGGGTCGCCGGGCTGCCAGCTCATCAGCAGCTCCGTCGTCGTCATGATGACGGTGAGCAGGTTGTTGAAATCGTGGGCGATGCCGCCCGCAAGGCGGCCAATCGCTTCCATGCGCTGCGCCTGCTGGAACTGCTCCTCGAGCCGCACCCGGTCGGTGACGTCCTCGATGATGGCCTCGACGTACGGTTCGGCGTCGTCCCGGCCGGGCACGACGCGCGCCGTGAGCCGTGCCGTGACCAGGCCGCCGTCGCGCCGCCGCCACTGCAGCGCTTCCCGGTGAGCCGAGCCGACCTCGCGGAGCTCGGCCGCCACGGCGCGGCGCGAGTCGGGATCGGCGTACACGTCGTGAACCGGCGTTCCCACGAGGTCGCCGGCCGTGTCGTAGCCAAGGATGCGGACCAGCGCCGGGTTCGCGTCGATGAACACGCCCGACAGGGTCGACATCGCAATCCCGTATGGCGCCTCTCGGATGAGCGCCCTGTACCGTTCCTCCGACTGCCGCACGGCGGCCTGCTGGCGGTTGCGCTCGGTGACGTCGTTGATCACGGCCAGCGCCGCGCGGCGCCCGTCGAATTCGATCTCGTGCCCCGTGACCTCGACCTCGAGCCAGGTGCCATCCTTTCTGGTGTGCCGCCACGTGCCGCGCGGCTGGGGCACGGGGCCGAGCGATCTCACCTCGGCCTCGACGCGCGGCACCTCGTCCGGCGGGCGGATGTCGCGCGCCGTCATCGCCAGGAATTCCTCGCGCGTGTAGCCGTAATGGGCAATCGCGGCTTCGTTCACGGCCAGGAACCGCATCGTTTCGATGTCCACCACGTAGGTGGGCAGCGGAATGGACTCGAACAGCTTGCGATACTGCGCCTCGGACGTTCCGGCGGCCGCGATCGCATCGCGGACGCGGGCGGCCATGGCGTCGAACGTGGCCGTCAGCTGCTTGATCTCGTCGCCTCCCCGGCGCCGGCCCGACGGAGGCGCGCCGCCGGCCATGGCGCCGGCCGAGGCGGTCAGCGCGCCGAGGCGGCCCACGAGGCGTCGGCCGAGCCAGAGGGCGCCGAGCATGCCGAGCAGCCACACCGCGAGGTCCACGACCAGCAGCTGGTGCAGTCCGGAGCGCGCCGGCGCGGCCACCGAATCGGCGGGAAACTCGACCACCACGGCCCACGGGAGCCCGGGCACGCGCCGCGCCACGGCCAGCACCCGGCCCACGCGCCGCTGGTATTCCAGCACGCCCGTCGCGGTGTCCACGTCGATCGGCGGCGGGTTCGCGCGCGCGGAGAGATTGGTCCAGGCGCTGTCGTGCGGATTTCCCACGAGCACGCGGGCGCCCGCGCCGACCAGGCGGCTCACCTGTCGGGCGCCCTCCGGCGACGCGTTCAGGCGCCGCCACGCGATCACGTACCCGATGATGCGGCCGTGGCGCGTGACGCGGATCGCGGCCGGGTAGGCGGCCAGGTCGTGGGCGACCTGCAGCGGTCCGACGACGAGGCCCGCGGAATCGGCCGCGTCGCGCACGACGGCGCCCGCGCCCGCCATGAACTGCTCGAGCGCTCCCAGCCGCAGCGCCGAATTCCCCGCGGCGTCGCGGAGCTCGATTCCGACCAGCTCGCGGGGAGAGCCCACGGCGCGCAGCGCGGCCACGGCCAGCGGGGCGAGAGTCGGGCGGCGCGACGGGGCGGCGCCGAGATAGTCCTGCACCGAGCGGTTGGCCGCCGCCGTGGCCATGTCCTGCGCGAGCTGCTGACGAATCTGCTCGAGCCCGTCCACCATCTCGGCCGCGACCTGATCGAGTCGCACAGTCGCTTCCTGGCGGTCGGCCCGCACCCGGTCCCGGTAGGTGGTCCAGGAAGTGATGCCGACCACGACGGCGAACAGGGTGGACAGGAAGAGCGGTGCCTTGATGCCGAGGGACACGCCGCGCCATGCCCCTTGGGTAGGGGGCCTATCGCCGGCGGCGGGTGGCGTGCGGGGGGCGGACATCGGGGTCGGCATCGGCGCGGCCGGCGGCGGAATGGACCCCGCCGCCGGCCCGCGGGCGGAGCTACCGCATCCCGGTTTCCCAGCCGGTGAACGCCCACACGTCGGCCAACTGGGCGATGCGCTTGTCGGTCGGCATGTAGCCGTGGCTGGTCTTGGTCTCGACGCGGATCAGAATCGGCCGCTTGCAGGCCTGCGCCGCCTGCATCGCGGCGGTGAACTTATACGAGTGGCCCGGAACGACGCGGTCGTCGTGGTCGGCGGTGGTCACGATCGTGGCCGGGTAGCACACGCCGGGCTTCGCGTTCTGCACCGGCGAGAACTTGATGAGGTACTGGAACTGTTCCCGGTTGTCGGAGGAGCCGTACTCCGGCACCCAGCCGATGCCGGCGCTGAACTTCTGGTACCGCAGCATGTCCATCACTCCCGCGCCGGGATACGCGGCCGCGAACAGCTCGGGGTGCTGCTCCTCGGTGGCGCCCACCAGCAGCCCGCCGTTGGAGTAGCCGTGGATGGCCAGGTGCTGCGGCGACGTGTAGTGCCGGGCGATGAGGTACTTCGCGGCCCACGCGAAGTCGTCGAACACGTTCTGCTTCTTGTCCAGCCGGCCCGCGTGGTGCCAGGCCTCGCCGTACTCGCTGCCGCCGCGGATGTTGGCCACGGCGTAGATCCCGCCGTGCTCCAGCCACACGGCCACCGTCGGGCTGTAGCCGGGCAGCGTCGCGATGTCGAATCCGCCGTACGCGTAGAGAATCGTGGGGTGCGAGCCGTCGAGCGTCGTGCCCTTCTTCATCGTGATGAACATCGGCACCCGCGTGCCGTCCTTCGAGTGATAGAAGACCTGGATCGTCTCGTAGGGCGACGGGTCGAACAGCGGCTTGCGGGGCAGGGGGCTGAACGGCGTGGAGCGGCGGGTCGCGAAGTCGTACCGGTACACCGTGGTGGGCGCCAGGTACGACGAGAACGCGTAGAACAGCTCGGGCCGGCCGGCGCGCCCGCTCAGGCCGCCCACGGCGCCCACGCCCGGCAGCGCGATCTGCCCCGCCAGCTTTCCGTCGGGCGCGTACAGCCGCACGTGGCTCTGCACGTCCTCCAGCGTCTGGACCACCACCCGATTGCCGGCGACGAGCGCCGCCTCGATGTTGTTGGCCGACTCCGGCACCACCGTGCGCGCGCGCGCCAGGTCGGTGTCGGGAAGCGTCAGCGCGACGATCCGCCGGTTCGGCGCGTTCTTCGTGGTCTGGATGAACACCGTGTCGCCCAGGTTGCCGATCACGGCGTACTCGGCATCGTCGGAGGTGTTCACCGGGCGAATCGCCGCGCCGACGTCGGGATGCATCGGGTCGCCAAGGGCGGCGTAGTAGAGCAGGTTCTCGGGGTTCGTTCCGTGATTCAGCGTGATGAACAGGAACCGCCCGTCGTCGGTCACGAACGCGCCCTCGTACCAGTCGGGGCGGTCGGGCCGCTCGTAGATCATCCGGTCGTGCGCGTCGGACGTGCCCACGGCGTGGTAGTAGATCTTCCCGTTCACCGCCGCGGCGGTCAGCACCTGCCCCCTGGGCGGCTCGGGAAACCGCGTGTAGAAGAAGCCCTTCCCGTCCCTGGTCCACGAGATGCCGGAGTACTTCACCCAGTGCACGGTGTCGGCCAGATCGCGCCCCGTCTTCAGGTCGCGCACGTGCAGCTCCTCCCAGTCGGAGCCCCCCGACGAGAGGCCGTAGGCGAGGTAGCGCCCGTCGGGCGACGGCGCATCGGACGCCAGATCCACCGAGCCGTCGGCCGACAGCGTGTTGGGATCGATCAGCGTCACCGGCCTGGCCGACACCGTCGCCATCTCGTACAGCACCGACTGGTTCTGCAGGCCGGTGTTCATCCGCACGAAGAGCCGGCCCGCGACGCGCTCGGGGACGCCGATGGACGGCGTGTTCCAGAGCTGCGTGAGCCGCCGGCGGAACACCTCGCGCAGCGGAATCTGATCGAGATACCGGAAGGTGACGGCGTTCTGCGCCTCGACCCAGCGCGCGACCTCGGGGGAATTCTGGTCTTCGAGCCAGCGGTACGGATCGGCGACCTTCGTGCCGAAGTAGTCGTCGACGACGCTGTCCTTCCGGGTCGCGGGGTACGTGGGCGCCTGCTGGGCGCCGAGCGACGGCGCGGCGGCGAGCAGGGCGAGTACGACGGGAGCCGCCAGGCGTCGGATCGTGCGGGACATCACGAAACTCCGGGGTGGGTACAGGATAATTCTCGTCACGCCGGCCCCGAGCCGCCAGTCGCGCCGGCGGGGAGTGGGCGGCCGCGCCGGCCGCGGGTAAGATTCGGAATGCGCGCGCGCCTTCGCCCGCCCGGGCCGCCGGAGCTCTACGTTCTCGCCGGCCTCGCGGCACTCACCCGCTTCTGGACGCTGTTCTCGCCGTGGGCCGTCGTGTTCGACGAGGTCCACTACGAGAAGTTCGTGGCCGACTATCTGGGGCGCGTGTTCTACGTGGACGTGCACCCGCCGCTGGCCAACCAGATTTTCATGCTGTGGGCGCGGCTGATGCACGTCGGAATTCCGACCCTGGCCGGCCCGCATCCGGCGCCGGCGATGCGCGTCGTGCCCGCGCTGGCCGGGACGCTCATCATCCCGGTGTTCTACCTCCTGCTCCGGCAGCTCGGCGCGCCGCGGGTGCTGGCCACGCTGGGCGGGCTGCTCCTCCTGCTCGACAACGCGCTGCTGGCCGAGTCGCGCGTGCTCGTGCCCGACGCGTTGCTGATCCTGTTCAACCTCGGGGCGGTGACGTGCTTCCTTTCGGCGCGGGGCCGCGGGGGGCGCGACCGGTGGGCCCGGCTGGCCGGCGCGGCCCTGTTCGCGGGGCTCGCCGTCTCGATCAAATGGACGGGCCTCTCGGCGCTGGGGCTCATCGGGCTCGTGTGGCTGGCCGACGTCCGGCGGGAGCGGCCGCCGCGCCGCCGCTGGGCGGGCGAGGGGGCGCTGCTGCTCGCCGTGCCCGTGGCGCTGTACGTCGCGGTGTTCGCGGTGCACTTCGCCCGGCTCACGCACTACGGCCGCGGCGCGATGTTCATGCCGGGGGCGTTCAAGGCCACGCTGGTCGGATCGCCGAGCTACGACCCGCGGGTGCGGGTCTCGTTCCCGCGCAAGTTCCTCGACCTGAACTACGCGATGCGCCAAGTGGACGCGTCGCTCGTGGGCACCGACACCGTGGCGGCGTCGCCGTGGTACTCGTGGCCCCTGATCGAGCGCGCCATCGACTTCTGGTCGGGGCCGCGCGGCGCCGACGGGCGGCAGGCGTCGATCTTCCTGGAGGGGAATCCGGTGCTCTGGTACGGCATTCCGCTGGCGCTCGTCATTGCCGGCGTCGGCCTGTATCGCCGGCGGGCCCGATTCCGGGCCTGGCGCGATCCGATGGCGGTGCTCGCCGCCGGGTACCTGATCAATTTCCTCCCCTTCGTGCTGATCCAACGCGTGATGTATCAGTATTCGTATTTCATGGCGTTCCTCTACAGTCTGGCGCTGGCCGTGGTGGCCACGGGGGCGTGGACGGGCGAGGCCGGGGCGGGGGGAGGGGCAGGGACCGGCGGGGGCTGGTCGTGGCCGGGGGGTAGCCGGGCCCGGTGGTATTATGGTATACTCATGCTCGCCGTGGCCGGGTTCGTCTGGTTCGCGCCCCTGACCTACGGCTGGCCGCTGTCGCAGCGGTCGTTCGAGCTCCGATTCTGGATCGTCACCCGGCATTTCTGAGTCGCGCATGACCTCCCCCCGATCCGACGCGCCCCGCGCCGCCACCGAGCGGCCGCTCATCAAGCGGGTATTCCTCGACGCCCTGGTCTGCCTGCGGCGCGGCTGGCTGCTCCACAATCCGGAGGGCGACCGGCGTCCTCCGGGGCCCGGCGACCAATTCCAGTTCGCGCAGGGGCACGCCGTGGGCGACCGCGCGCGCGAGCTGTTCGGCCCCGGCGTGGATCTGCGCGGTCCGGCCACCGCGGAATGGATGGCCGAGGGGCGGCGCGTCGTGGACGACGCCCAGACCCGCGTCGCCTACGAGGTCCCGCTGGCCGCGGGGCACGCCGTGGCGCGGCCCGACGTCCTGGTCCGCGAAGCCGGCGGGTGGCGGGTGATCGAGGTCAAGTCGGGCAAGAGCGAGAAGACGGAATACATCGACGATCTGGCCTACACCGTGGCCGTCACGCGCGCCGCGGAGCTGCCGGTGGTGGGCGCTGAGCTGGCGCTGGTGAACGCCGAATGGCGTCTGGGCGGCGACCAGCCGGCGCTCGTGCGGCTCGACGTCACCGAGGACGTCCTGGCCCGCTCCGAGGAGTTCCTGCCCCTGCTCGAGGCGGTGCACGGGATCGTCACCGCCGCCGAGGCGCCGGCCGCCGAGCTCAAGTCCGCCTGCCGCAAGTGCGAGTTCCGCGGCGCGCGGTGCTTCGTGGACGGACCGCGCCACCCGGTGTTCGAGCTGCCCAACATCAGGTCCCGGCGCGTGGACGAGTGGATCGCGGGCGGGATCACGCGCATCCGCGAGCTGCCCGAGACCGAGAAGCTCACCGCCGTGCAGCAGCTTCACCGGCGCGCCGTCGTCTCGAACGCGCTGGTCACCGACGCCGGCGCGCTGGCGCGGCTGGCCGAGATCGAGGAGCCCGCGGGGTATCTCGACTTCGAGACCCTGTCGCTGGCCCTGCCGCCGTTTCCCGGCGTCGCGCCGTTCGACGTCCTGCCCATCCAGTACTCGCTGCACCGGCGGACGGCGGAGGGGGACACGGCCCACCGCGAGCTGCTGGTCGATCCGGCCGCCCCCGACGTCGAGGAGTTCGCGCGCGACCTGCTCGACGCGCTGGCGGGCGTGCGGTCCATCGTCGTGTACTCGTCGTTCGAGAAGCAGCGGCTTCAATGGCTGGCCCAGCGCCTGCCGGCGCTGGCCAGCGGCCTCGAGGCGGCGGCGGGGCGGCTGTTCGATCTCCTGCCCGTGGTGCAGGCGGCGGTGGCGCACCCCGAGTTCCACGGCAGTCTCTCGATCAAACGCGTGCTGCCCGTGCTGGTTCCCGAGCTGACCTACGCCGGCCTCGAGATCGGCGACGGCGAGAACGCCACCGGCGTGGCGGGGCTCCGGGCCCTGGGCCGTCTGGGCGACGAGGAGTGGGCGCGCGTGCGACCGCAGCTCCTGGCCTACTGCAAACTCGACACGTTCGCTATGGTTCGGCTGCACGAAGCGCTGCGCGCGCTTCCGCGCTAGCAGGAACCGCACCGTCCGCCGGGGGTAGCAGGCCCGTTGGCCCCGTCCCCGCCACCCTTCCCGACCGCTCATGTTTGTGTTTTCTCAACGCTCCCGTTCCGCTGCGCCGCGGCGCCGCCTTTTCGCCGGCGCCGCCTCGGTGCTCGCCATTGCCGCCCTCGCCGGGTGCGGCCACGGCAACACGCCCACGGCCGCCAGCACCTCCGCCGACACCACGGTCAAGTCGGTGGTCGTCTCGCCGGCCACGGCCTCGCTCGTCATCGGCGACTCCGTCCGGCTCAGCGCCGTGCAGTACAACGCCAGCCTCGTGGTGGTGAACACCGACACGGTCCGGTGGACGACCAGCGATTCGTCGGTCGCGGTGGTGTCGGATTCGGGCGTGGTCTACGCGCGCACGGCCGGCACGGCCACGATCACCGGCACGGCCGGCCTCGCGGCCAGCACCGTGGCCATCACCGTCACGCCGCCCACCACGAAGCCGCTGGCCTCGCTCGCCGCGGTGTCCAGCGGCTTCTCGCACAGTTGCGCCATCGGGGCCAACGGCGCGGCGGTCTGCTGGGGCAGCAACCAGTGGGGCCAGCTCGGAAACGATACGACGGTGCTCTCGGCACTGCCCCTCGCCGTCTCCGGGGGCCATGCGTTCGTCTCGCTCGCCGCCGGGTACGGGCATACCTGCGCCCTGACCGCCGACGGCACGGCGTACTGCTGGGGGAACAACGCGGTGGGCGAGCTGGGCACGGGCGCCGTGGGCGGCACGAACGGCACGCCCGTGGCCGTGAGCGGCGGGCTCCAGTTCACCTCGCTCAGCGCCGGCTACGCGCACACCTGCGGCCTCACCGCCGGCGGCAAGGCGTACTGCTGGGGCGCCAACGAAAGCGGGGAGCTGGGCGACAGTGCGGCGGGAACGGAAAGCGCGGTTCCCGTGCCGGTGGACGGCAACCTCGTCTTCCGCAGCATCAGCGCGGGCGGCGTGTTCAGCTGCGGCGTGACGACGTCGGGCGCCGGCTACTGCTGGGGCTCGAACGGCTACGGCGTGCTGGGCGACGGCACGACCACCGACCGCGCGGCGCCGGTGGCGGTGGCCGGCGGGCTGACGTTCACCTCGATCGTCGCGGGCGTGTACCACACCTGCGGGCTCACCACGACCGGGGCAGCCTATTGCTGGGGCGACTCGGCGTACGGGCAGCTCGGGACCGGGTTCACGGCCGCCCTCGGACTCTCGCCGCAAGTGGTGGCGGGCGGCCTCACCTTCAAGTCCATCGCTGTGGGCGAGATGGCCACCTGCGGGGTGACCAGCGCCGGCGCGGCGTACTGCTGGGGCGCGGGCAGCTTCGGCGACCTGGGCAACGGCTCGAACGACCAGTCGAACGTGCCGGCGCCGGTCAGCGGCGCCACGGTGTTCCAGACGGTGTCGAGCGGCATCTCGTTCCATGTCTGCGGGCTCACGCAAACCGGCGAGGCCTACTGCTGGGGCACGAACGACAGCGGCGAGCTGGGGAATGCGTCGGCCGGCGGCTACCGCGCGACGCCGCAGCAGGTGGTGGTACCGGCGGGACAGTGAGACGGTGAGTCGGTAAATCGGCCAACCCAGCGGACGCGACCGCGTCGCGGGTCGGCCGTTTCCGACCCATCGATTCGCCCACATACCGGCACGCGGTGCGCAGACGGTAGATTGGCGGCAGGACCTCCATCCTCCTCCCCATGAACCCCTCCGAGTTCCGCCGCCACGGCAACGCCATCGTGGACTGGGTGGCCGATTACCGCGCGCGCATCGCCGACCTTCCCGTCATGCCGCGCGTCGCGCCGGGCGAGATCAGGGCGAAGCTGCCCGGCGCGCCTCCCGAGCAGCCGGAGCCGTTCGACGCGATGCTCCGCGACTTCGACGAGATCATCGTTCCCGGCATCACCCACTGGCAGTCGCCGAAGTTCTTCGGCTTCTTCCCCGGCGGCGGGTCGCTGGCCGGCGTGCTCGGCGACTATCTGAGCACCGGGATCGCGGCGCTCGGCCTGTCGTGGCAGGCCTGCCCGGCGCTGACCGAGCTCGAGGAGGTGGTCGCCGACTGGATGCGGCAGATGGTCGGGCTCTCGGACGGCTGGAGCGGCGTCATCCAGGACACGGCGTCCACGAGCACGCTGGTCGCGCTCATCTGCGCCCGCGAGCGCGCCACGCGGTACGCGCTGGCCCGCGGCGGGCTGCAGGGCGCCGAGCGGCCGCTCGTGGTCTACGTTTCGGCGCACGCGCACAGCTCGGTGAACAAGGCGGCGCTGCTGGCCGGCTTCGGGCGCGACAACGTGCGCGTCGTGCCGCACGACGAGTCGTACGCGATGCGCGCCGACGCCCTGCGCGACGTGATGGCGGCCGACGTCGCGGCGGGACTGGCGCCGTGCGCCGTGGTGGCCACCACCGGCACCACCGGCACCACGGCGTTGGATCCGGTGGGCGCGATTGCGCCCGTGGCGCGCGCGCACGGCTGCTGGCTGCACGTGGACGCCGCCATGGCCGGCTCGGCGATGATCGTGCCCGAGCTGCGCTGGATGTGGGACGGCATCGAGGGCGCCGACTCGCTGGTGGTGAATCCGCACAAGTGGCTGGGCGTCGTGTTCGATTGCAGCCTGTACTACGTGCGCGATGTCGAGCACCTCGTGCGCGTGATGTCCACCAATCCGAGTTATCTGCAGAGCGCCGCCGACGGGCGGGTGCGGAACTACCGCGACTGGGGAATCCCGCTGGGCCGCCGATTCCGGGCCCTCAAGCTCTGGTTCCTGATCCGCGAGCAGGGGGTGAGCGGCCTGCGGGCGCGCATCCGGCGCGACATGGCCAACGCCGTCTGGCTGGAGCAGCAGGTTCGCGCCGAGCCGGGCTGGCGCGTGCTGGCGCCGGTGCCGCTGCAGACGGTGTGCGTGCGCCACGACCCGCCGGGGCTGGCCGGCGACGCGCTGGACCGCCACACGCTCGATTGGGTGGATCGCGTCAACCGCTCGGGGGAGGGGTACCTCACCCCCTCGACGCTGGACGGCCGGTGGATGGCCCGCGTGTCCATCGGCGCCGAAGCCACCGAACGCGAGCACGTGGCGGCCCTGTGGGACGTGATGCGCGCGGCCGCCGCCGGCTGACCGTCGCGAATCCGCTCTGGCCGGGAGCCGCCGGACCGCCTACTGTAGGGGCGTTCCATCCAAGGCGTGACCGCAGTCCCAGGCATTCCAACCGGAACCGGAGGGCGGCATGGGCTCCATGAACCGACAGAAGGTGTTCGTTGGCGGGCTGGTGGCGGGCATCATCCTGATCGTGCTCGATTACATCAGCGGGTCGCACATTCTCGGCCCGTACGGCACCGGACACGCCGAGGCGATGAACGCCGCGGTCACCGCGACGATGAATTCCAAGCGGGCGATGTACGGCGGCGTCGCCACCGACCTGGTGCTCGGCTGGTCCGTGGCCTGGCTGTACGCGGCGATCCGGCCGCGCATGGGCGCCGGGGCCCGGACGGCGATGTGCGCCGGGTTCTTCGTCTGGCTGGTCTTCGCGCTCGCCATGGGGAGCTACTATCTGTACCGGCTCGCCTCGATCGAGTTCATGTGTCTGGCCGCCATCGTGATGCTGGTCGAGTTGCTCATCGCGTCGTACGTGGCCGGCATGATGTACGCCGAGGAGGGCGCCGCGAAGTAGCCGGCGCCCCGTGGCCGCCCGCGTCCCTCGCGCTCAGAGCGAGGGACGCGGCGTGGCGGCCGCGCACGCGATCGTGGCGGTGGCGGAGGCCAGGCCGGGGGCCGTCGCGTCCACGCGCACGTCCCCCGCGGTCTTGAGCCCCTGGACGATGGCCACGCAGCGGCCGTTGAAGGCGCTGCGCGCGCTGCCCTTGTCGGGCTCGTGGCTGCTCGGGTCGCCGTTGCCGACCCCGATCAGCCGTCCCGGACCGGATATCACAAACGTGATCTCGTCGCCGGCGGTCGGCACCGGCCGGCCGCCGGCGTCCAGCACCAGCACCTCGACCACCGACAGGTCTTCGCCGTCGGCGGCGATGGTGCTCCGATCGGGAACCAGCCGGATGGCGGCCGCCGCGCCCGTGGTTTCGCGCGTTGCCGTCAGCACCTGCCGGCCGCCGCGGTAGCCGCGGGCCTCGAGCGTGCCGGCGGCGAACGGCACGTCCCACGCCAGGTGTTCGCGCGGCACGACGTCCCGGGCGCCCAGGCTCGTCCCGTTCAGGAACAGTTCGACGCGCTCCAGGTTGCTGTGCACCCAGACGCGGATCGGTTGGCCCTCCTGGCCGGTCCAGTTCCAGTGCGGAAAGAGGTGCAGCACCGGCCGGTCGGTCCACCACGACTGGTAATAGTAGTAGTTGTCCTTGGCGAACCCGCAGGTGTCCATGATGCCGAAGTGCGAATTGACGCACGGCCATCCGTACGGGGTGGGTTCGCCGCGGTAGTCGAAGCCGGTCCACGCGAACCCGCCGGCCAGGAAGGGGCGCGCGGCGTACGTGGTCCACCACGTTTGCGCCGTGGCCGCCCAGGGCGGGAACTGCGTGTCGTACGCCTCGACGTATCCGCGCTCTTTATCGTTCGCATATATGCCTCTCGTGGACACGGTGCTCGCCGTCTCGGTGCCCATGCTCCACTGGTGGGGAAACTGGGCGTGGTAGGCGTCGATGCGCTTGGCGTCGCCGTAGTTGAAGCCCTGGATGTCCACCACCGCGGAGAGGCCCTTGCCCCACGACCCGTTCATCGCCTCGGTGACGGGACGCGTGGGATCGAGCCGGCGGGCGACGCGCTTCATGGTGCGGGCGATGCGGGCGCCGTCGTCGGTGCCCTGCAGCGGCTCCTCGTTGCCGATGGACCAGGCGAAGATGCTGGGGTGGTTGCGGTCGCGGCGCAGCAGGCGCTCGAACTGGCTCAGCCCCTCGGGCATGGACGAGAACAGGCGCGTCTCGTCGAGCACGAGCATTCCCAGCCGGTCGCAGGCGTCGAGCAGCTCGGGGGTGGGCGGGTTGTGCGAGGTGCGGTACGCATTCGCCCCCATCTCCTTGAGCCGCGCGATGCGGTAGTACTGCAGGCGGTCGGGCAGGGCGGAACCGACGCCGGCGTGGTCCTGGTGGTTGCAGGTGCCCTGCAGCTCCACCCGCCGGCCGTTGAGAAAGAAGCCGCGCTCGGCGTCCCACCGCATGGTGCGCACGCCGAACGGGGTCGTGCAGTCGTCCACCGGCCGTCCGTTCAATTCGACGGTGGTGTGCAGGGTGTAGAGGTGCGGCGACTCCAGCGACCAGAGGCGGGCGTCGGCGAGGCGGGCCGTCTGGTCCACGGTGCGGCGCGACCAGGCGGGAATCGTGGCCTTCGTCGCGACCGTGGCGCGCGTGGCGCCGTCGGCGTCCACGAGGCGCGACACGACGGTGCACGCGGCGTCGCCGTCGCCGTCGTTGGCGACGTCGGTGTGCATGGCCACGGCGGCCGAGCGGCCGCGGACGTCGGCGGTGACCCAGGTGCCCCACGGCGGCACGTGCAGGGGCGCGGTCTTCACCAGCCAGACGTGGCGGTAGATCCCGGCCCCCTCGTAGAACCACCCCTCGTTCTCGGTCGCGTCGGCGCGGACCACGAGCACGTTGTCGGCGCCGTAGCGCACGACGTCGGTGACGTCCACCTGGAAGGGGGCGTAGCCGCTCACGTTGGTGGTGAGGTAGACGTCGTTGAGGGTCACGATCGCGTTGCGGTACACCCCGTCGAATTCGAGCGAGATCCGCCGGCCGGCGTCCTCGGCGGGAATGGGCAGCACCTTCCGGTACCAGCCGATGCTGTTCTCGGGGTACGCGCGGCCCACGGGCTTGAAGCCGTGCGACGTGAGCTCGGGATCGTTCACGAACGGCAGCTCCACGACCCAGTCGTGCGGCAGGTCCACGGCGCGCCAGCCGCTCGCGTCGAAGTCGGGGCGCCCGGGGCGGAAGAAGTAGCCGGTCTTGGCAAAGACGCCGTCGTTGCCGCGGCCGAATCCGAAGTCCTGCGCCGGGTCGGCGGCGTGGCCGGGGTGGAACCTCCAGTCGAAGTCGAGCAGCAGGCGCTGACGCTGAGCCGGTGAGTCGGCCGGGCGGTCATCCGGCGCCCCCGCGGCAAGGGGCGCGGCGTCCGCCCGCGCCGTGCCGGCAACGAGCTGGGTCACGGATTCGCCGACCAGCACGCCGCCGGCCACGAACAGTCCGGTCTTCAGCGCATCCCGACGGGAGACATTACTCATGAAGTCCTCGAGGCATTAAGTTGCAGGCCACGACCACGGCCGCGTTCCTGGTATAACGCGCGGGCCGTTCCTCGACAACTCGGCCCGCCGGGCACGCCCCAGGCGGCTCTCGGGGGATGGATGGACCGGATGGCGAGCATGCTGGGCCCGATCGCAGTCGTCGTGGGCTTCGCCCTGGGCGGACTCGTCGCCGCGTACGTCGTGCGGCGGCTGGTCTTTCCCTCGTTGCTCCGGGCGGCGGCCCAGACGCCCACCACCGCCGACGACCGCGCGGTCGCGGCGCTCGAGCGGCCCATCCTGCTGTGGGGCGCGCTTCTCGGCGCGCACGTCGGGGTCACGATCGTGCCCGCGCTCGCGTCCAGCGCGCACGCCATCCAGCAGACCATCGAGGTCGTGCTCATCGTCTCCGCGTCGTGGACGCTGGGGCGCATCGCCGGCGACGTCATCAGCGCGCGCACCGCGGAGGCGAACCTCCCGTCGGCCAACCTGATTCCCAATCTCGCCCGCACCGGCGTGCTGATGGTCGGCGCGCTCGTGTTGCTGCGGCAGCTCGGCATCGAGATCACGCCGATCCTCACGGCCCTGGGCGTCGGCGGCCTGGCCGTCGGCCTCGCCCTGCAGGACACCCTGGCCAACCTGTTCGCGGGCATCCAGATCCTGATCTCGAAGCAGGTGCGGGTGGGCGATTTCATTCGCCTGAGCAGCGGCGAGGAAGGGTACGTGGCCGACATCACCTGGCGGTACACCACCATCCGGCAGCTGGCCAACAACTTCACCATCGTGCCCAACGCCAAGCTGTCGAGCGCGGTGACGGCGAACTTCAACATGCCCGACCTGGAGCAGGCCGTGTCGGTGCAGGTGGGCGTGTCGTACGCGTCCGATCTCGAGCGGGTGGAGCGGGTCACGGTCGAGGTGGCGCGCGACGTGATGCGGACGGTGGCGGGCGGGGTGCCCGCGTACGAGCCGTCGATCCGGTTCCACACCTTCGGCGACTCGAGCATCAACTTCTCGGTCAATCTGCGCGGCCAGGATTACACGGCGCAGTATCTGATCAAGCACGAGTTCATCAAGCGGCTCACGGCGCGCTACCGCGCCGAGGGCATCGACATCCCGTTCCCGGTGCGCACGATCGTCCTGAAGGGCGACGGGGCGGCGGCGCCCGCGCCGCCGCAGTAGCTAACGGCCGGCGAACCCGCTGGCGCCCAGCCAGCGCACGAGCTGCACCACCGACGGGACGTCGGGCAGCCGGTAGTCGGCCGCCGTGGTCGTCCCGGCGGCCAGCGGCGCGATGTGGATCGACCGGCCGATGCCGCGCAGCGATTCGAACGCGTCCTCGTCGGTGACGTCGTCGCCGATGTAGATCGCGCGCACGCGCGACGGCCAATCGGTGCCGTGGCGTTTCATCAGCACGTAGAGCACGGCCTGCCCCTTGTGCCAGTCGAGCGGGGGGCGCCCCTCAACCACCATCTTCCCCTTCGTCACCCGGAGATGGAGCCGCCGGTAGATCTGCTCGGCGGCCCGCTCGGCCTCCTCGCGCGCCTCGGGCGCCACCTGGCGCACGTGGTAGGTGACCGTCGCGGCCTTGCGCTCCACGCGGGCGCCCGCGACGCGGAGCTGGCCCAGCCGCTGCGCCGCGCGGTCCATGGAGTCGCGGTAGTGATCCAGTCCTTCGTGCCGCAGGGCCACGCCCGGTCCGTCGATCTCGAAGCCGTGGTCGCCGATGTAGGTGATGCCGGGCACGTCCACCAGCGTGCGCACGTCCTTCAGCGTCCGTCCGGAGACGATCACCACATCGAGGGCGGGGTTGCGCGCGGCCTGCGTGAGGATCGCGCGCGAGCGCGCGGCGAGCGTCGCGTCCTCCGGGCGGTCCACGATCGGGGTCAGCGTGCCGTCGTAGTCCAGGAACAGCACGGTGCCGGGCCGCTCGGCGAGCCACGGGGTGAGCCGCTTGCGGACGTAGTCCACGGCCGACTCGGGGGGCGCGGGGTGGAGCACGGCGCGGTCGGCCGCGCCGAGAAAGCTGCGCACCCAGGCATGCACGTCGTGCGTGCGCACGCGGTCGCGCAGGGCCGACATGCGCGCGCGGCGCTCGTCGGGGGTCATGGACAGCGCGCGGTGCAGGGCCGCCGCCACCGCGTCGACGTCGAACGGATTGACGACGATCGCCTCCTGCAGCTCCTCGGCGGCCCCGGCCAGCTCCGACAGCACCAGCACGCCGTTGAGCGCGACCTGCGACATCACGTATTCCTTGGCCACGAGATTCATCCCGTCGCGCAGGGGCGTGACCAGCGCGACGTCCGCCGACCGGTACAGCGGCACGAGCTCCTCGGGCGGCAGCGACCGCACGAGGTACCGGATGGGCGACCAGCCCGGCTCGGAGAACCGTCCGTTGATGCGCCCCACGGTCTCGTCGATCTGCCGCTTCAGCGCCGAGTACTCGGCCACCCGCTCGCGGCTCGGCACCAGGAGCTGCGTGAACACGATTCGGCGGCGGAACGCCGGCCACCGCTCCAGCAGCTGCTCCACGGCCAGCAGGCGCTCGTGAATTCCCTTCGTGTAGTCCAGGCGGTCCACGCCCAGGATTTCCAGCACGCGATCGGCCGGCCGCGCCCGCGGGCCCGACTGCTCGGCCAGCGTGGCGATGTAGCCGGCATCGATGCTGATCGGATCGGCCGTCACCGAGATCGTGCGGCCGTCGTAGCGCACGATGCGCGCCGCGCGGTCCACCTCGCATCCCAGCAGGCGCGCGGCGCTGCTCATGAAGTGCTCGGCGTAGCTCTCCACCTGGAACCCGACGAGATTCGCGGCCAGCATGCCGCGCAGCAGCCGGCGCGACCAGGGGAGGACGCGGAACACTTCGCTGGGCGGGAAGGGAATGTGGAGGAACGACGCGATCCGGGCCTCGGGCACCAGCTCGCGCAGGTAGCGCGGCATGCGCAGCAGCTGGTAGTCCTGCACCCACACCAGCGCGCCGTCGCGGGCGAACGGCGCCGCGTGCTCCGCGAACCGCTCGTTGACCGCGTCGTAGACGCGCCAGGTGGCGGAGTCGATGCGGGTCCGCCCCACGAAGTAGTGGAACAGCGGCCACAGCGTCCGGTTGGAGAAGCCGGCGTAGTACTGGGCCACCTCGTGTCCGGACAGGGGAACGGCTTCGTACTGGATGCCGTCGTGCCTGGGCATCTGGAGCCCGCCGGCCGACGCCGCGTCCTCGCGGCCGATGCCGGTCCACCCGATCCAGACGCCGCCCCGCTCGCGCAGCACCGGCTCCAGCGCGCTCACCAGGCCGCCCGACGAGCGCGTGAAGCTCACCCCTTCCCCCTTCCGCTCGGCCCGGAAGGGTAGACGGTTGCTGACGACGACCAGACGGTCGGATGCCGCGCCGGCCGCCGACCGCGCCTCGGATCGGGGTTCGCGTGCCATTCTCGGGAAGCTAATGCGCCCCACCGGGCGCCGCGAACCGCGGCGGCGGGCCCGCGCATTGCGCGTCCGTCGCCGCGCGGGATACACTAGCGGCATGACCAGACCGTCCGATTCCGATCCGTCCGGCGATCTCTCCCGCCGTGATTTCGTCACCCGCAGCGCGGCCGCCGGCCTCGGCGCCGCCATGGCCTCCCGCGGGCTGGAGGCGCTGTTCCGGCAGCAGCGCGCGGCCGCGGCC
>JAGWRI010000173.1 GCA_028876525.1 Gemmatimonadota bacterium
CGGCCGGCGGGCTGGCCGCCGTGCTGCTCGCCACGACGCTCTTGGGCTGGCTCCGCCCGCGACCAACGGCCGCCGCGCCCCCGGAGACGCAGTTCTACGTTCAGGGCGACTCGACGTTTGCCGTCACCAACAACTGCTGCGGGCCGTCGCTCGCCATCTCGGCCGACGGCCGGCGCGTCGTATTCATGGCGCAGACGGGCGACAGCACCATGTTCTACCGTCGCGACCTGGGCGACGCCACGCCGCGCCCCATCGCCGGGACCGCCAACGGCCAGACGCCGTTCCTGTCCCCCGACGGCCGGTGGCTGGGCTTCATCCGTCAGGGAACACTAATGAAGGTGGACGTCGTCAGCGGCGGGGCGCCGGTGGCGATCGGCCCCGCCGGCGCGTCACACGTGCGCGGTGCGTCGTGGGGCGACGACGGGTACGTCTACTTCACGCCCGATCTGGACGGCCCGCAGGCCATCTACCGGGTGAGGGCCGACGGCGGCGACCCGAGCGTCTTCTCGGCGCCCGACACCGCCACGGAACGCGGACGCGCCGTTCCCCACGTGCTTCCGGGCAGCCGCGTCCTGCTCTACGCCACGGCCCCGCGCACCGGCGGCGACGCCAACGCGTGGATCGTCGCGCTCGACATGGCCAACGGCAAGGCGCACCGCCTGACGCCGGGCTTCCAGCCGTATTACTCCACCAACGGCTATTTCACGTACGCCCTGGCCGACGGGTCGCTCATGGCCCGCCGGTTCGACCCCAGGACGTTCGCGCTCGGCGCCAACCCGATCCGCCTCGGCGATCGCACGCTGACGCACAATTACTCCGAGGCGGAGTACGCCGTGGCCAACGACGGCACCGTCGCCTCCCGGGCCCTCGGCGCCCAGCAGAGCGAACTGCGGCTGTATTCGGTGCAGGGCCAGCTGCTCCGCACGATTCCCGGCAACGTGGACCGGCACTCGCCCAGCTTCTCGCCCGATGGCCACCGGCTGGCCTACACCCAGGGCGACTACAACGTGGCCGGTTCCGACGAAGAGGTCTGGGTCTACGATCTCGCGGCGGGCGTGGACACGCGCCTCTCGGACAGTGGAGACGCGCTCGACCCCATCTGGTCGGCCGATGGCCGCAGCGTTCGGTGGCTCGACGACCGGAATGGCGTCCGCCGAATGATGAGCCGCCCCGTGGACCAGAGCGCACCGGCGGCCCCATTCGGCGACACGACGTTCGCGGGGGCTCCGCGCCACAGTACCGGCCAGGGGGTCCGCCTCGGGATACCGTCCCGCGCCGGCGGCCCCATTCCCTTTTCCGTGGACGGCACGGACGGAAAATCCACGTCGCTGTGGGTGATGGACGCCGACGGCACCCACGCCCGTCCATTTCTGCAAACCGCGTATCACGCGACCTTTCCCGCCGTGTCCCCCGACGGGAAGTGGCTGGCGTACGCGTCGGACGAGACGGGGCGCACGGAGATCTACGTCGAGCCCTTCCCCAACGGTGGCCCGCGCTATCGGGTTTCGACCGCGGGCGGGGAGTATCCCGTGTGGGCCACCGATACATCGGTCGTGTACGAGACCGACGATTACAGCGCCTCGATCGCCGGCCTGCAATTCCGCCCGGGCGACGTGCGCGCGGGTCCACCCCGGGCGATCACGGCGGGAGTGTACGACCAACTGGTGGCGTCGCGCGCGGCGGACATGAGCCCCGACGGCAAGACGCTGGCCGTGATCGCGATGCCCGTCGTGTCGCGGCTGCTGGTCGAGACCGCCCGCCTGCAGCACCTCGCGGCCGGCAAGGAGCCGTAGCGGCGCCGAGGCGCGATTCACGTGACAGGAGGACACCAGATGACGAACCCACGCCGATGGCTGGCGAGGCAGGGCATCGCCGCCCTATCGCTGCTCGCCGCCGCCGCGCCCCTTTCGGCGCAGCAATCCTTCGACGCCCGCGTGGACTCCATCGCCACCGCGGTCCTGAGGCAGACCGGCGTCCCCAGCGCCTCGGTGGCCGTCGTCCGCGACGGCCGCCTGGTCTACGCCCACGCCTACGGCGAGGCCTCGCTCGACCCCGCCACGCCGGCCACCGCCACGATGCGCTACAGCGTCGGCTCGATCAGCAAGCAGTTCGCCGCGTCGTGCATCCTGCTGCTCCAGCAGCAGGGCAAGCTCTCGCTCGACGACAGGGTCTCGCGCTGGTTCCCCGATCTGACCCGCGCCAACGAGGTCACGGTCCGCGAGCTGCTGTCGCACACGTCGGGCTACCAGGACTACTGGCCGCAGGACTACGTCCCGCCGTTCATGCTCCAGCCCACCACGGCGCAGCGGATCATGGACCGCTGGGCGAAGAAGCCCCTGGACTTCGATCCCGGCACTCGCTGGCAGTACAGCAATACCAATTATGTAATAGCCGGCGCCATCGTCGAGAAGGCGAGCGGCATGCCGTTCTGGGAATTCCTCACGACCCGCATCCTGAAGCCCCTCGACCTGGCCAGCGCCGCCGACATCGACGTCAGCCAGGTCACCGTGCCCGAAGCCACGGGCTACATGCGCTTCGCCCTCGGGCCCCTCCACCGGGCGCCCAAGGAGGCCAGGGGTTGGCTGTTCGCCGCCGGCGAGCTGGCCATGACGCCCAGCGACCTCGCGAAGTGGGACGTCGCGATGATGGATCAGCGGCTGCTGTCGCCGGCCTCGTACCATGCGCAGCAGACCGACGTGCTCCTGAAGAACGGGGTCGCGTCCGGGTACGGGTTGGGCGTCTTCGTGAGCATGTTCGCCGGACACCGGCTCATCGAGCACGACGGCGAGGTGTCGGGGTTCACCGCCGAGAACATGGTGTTCCCCGACGATCGGGCGGCGGTCGTGGTGCTCACCAACCAGGACGCGGCGCCGGCCGCGGGCGCCATCGGCCGCGCGGTGGGGCAGCTGCTGTTCGCGCACGAAGACGCCGAGACCGCCGCCCGGACCGCGCAGGCGCGTGAGATCTTCGTCGGGCTTCAGCAGGGCACGCTCGACCGCTCGCTGTTCACCGCCGACGCCAACGCCTACTTCACCGACGCGGCCATCCACGACTTCGCGTCGAGCCTCGCGCCGCTCGGACCGCCTCGTGAATTCCGCCAGGTCTCGCAGGGCCTGCGAGGCGGCATGCTGCGCCGCATCTTCGTGGCCGTATTCCCGGGCACGACGCTGCGCGTGTGGACGTTCCAGACCGCCGACGGCAAGTTGGAGCAGTATCAGGTGGCCCCAATCGGAAACTGACCATGAAGATCACGCTCCCGTCCACACTCGCTCTTGCGGCCGCCCTTGCGGCCCCCCGCCCGGTTCACGCCCAGGCCGCCGCGAAGCGCGACACCGCGGCCGCCGACACCGCGGCGCCGCACACCACCTTTCAGCTCACCGACCTTCGCCGCCTGGTCCAGGTCGGGAGTCCCGAGATCAGCCCTGACGGCCGGGAGATCGCCATCGTTGTGAGCCGCCCCGACTGGAAGGAAGACAAGTCGCACCGCGAGCTGGACGTCGTGAACGTGGCCGATGGCGCGATCCGGCCGCTCACGTACGATCGCGACGGCGTGGGCTCGCCCAGGTGGTCGCCGTCGGGCGATCGCCTGGCCTTCGTGGCCCCCGACACCGCCACCAAAAAGGGGCAGATCTGGGTCCTGAACATGAAGGGCGGCGATCCCATCCGCCTGACCGATTCCAAAACTGGAATAACGTCGTATTCGTGGAGCCCCGACGGGCGCACCATCGCCTACATCGCGCAGGACACCGTTCCGGATCCCAAGGCCATCAAGCACCACGAAGACGCCTTCCAGATCACGCTCAACAACTATCAGGTCCGCGCCGCCGTCCAGCCCTGGCATCTCTGGATCGTCCCGGCCGACAGCGGCAAGGCGAAGCGGCTCACTGCGGGGCGCTGGAGCCTGGAGACCGAGCCCGGCGGCGCCGCGCCGCCCGCCTGGAGCCGCGACGGCAGGTCGCTGGTCGTGGTGCGCCACCCGAGCGTCTGGTTCGGCGACGCCTACCGCTCCACGCTCATCCGCGTGGACGCTTCGGCGTCCGCCGACTCCACGCCGCCGGTGGCCTTCGGCACGCTGGATACGGCGGCCGTCCGCGTCGGCACCACCGGCGACACGCTCTGGGCCGGCGAGGGCGCCGGCGACCCGCGCGCCGCGCCGACCGGCGACGCGCTGGCCTTCGCCCGCCCCCGCGGCGGCGACATGAACAACGGCAACGCCGTCTACGTCCTTCGCGACGGCAGGGCCACGGACGTCACCGCCGACATGGCGCGCAACGTCGGCTCGTTCGCCTGGCTTCCCGGCGGCAACTCGTTCGTGCTCACCGGGCAGCTCGGCGCCCGCACGGTGATGTGGGAAAAGCCCGAGCAGGGCGGGGCCCGCGTCGTCGCCCTGGGCGACGTCCAGCCGGCGAGCGCGGTGAGCGTTTCCGGCGGCGGCGCGCTGGCCTTCGTGGGACGCACCGCGAGCCAGCCGGGCCAGCTCTACTACATGGCGTCCCCCGCCGCGGCTCCACTGCCGCTCACCCACTTCAACGGATTCCTCGACTCGCTGCACCTGGGCCGCGTGGACACCATCGCGTGGACCGGCCCTGACGGAGTCCACGCCGACGGCGTGCTCACGTATCCCTCCGACCATCGCGATGGCTCCAGGCTCCCGCTGGTCCTCGTCGTGCACGGCGGCCCCGAGAGCGCATCCACCGGCATCTTCTCGCCCCTTCCGCAGCTCCTCGCCGCCCGCGGCTACCTGGTGTTCGAGCCCAACTACCGCGGCAGCACCAACCTCGGCGACCGCTTCCAGCACGCCATCTACCGCAACACGGGGCAGGGGCCTGGCGAGGACGTCATGGCCGGTGTCGCCGCGGTCGAGAAGCTCGGCGTGGTGGACACGAGCCGCATCGCGGTCACCGGCTGGTCGTACGGCGGTTACATGACCACCTGGCTCACCGGCCACTACCGTCCGTGGAAGGCGGCCGTGGCCGGCGCCGCGCTCACCGACTGGGTCATGGACTACACCATCGCCTTCTATCAGAAGGGTGATATGTACTTCTTCGGCGGGTCGCCGTGGAACAGGCAGTTCTGGGACATCTGGCGCGACCAGTCGCCCATCAGTGCGGTGCGCAACGTGACGACGCCGACGCTGCTCATGGGCGACGTCGGCGATC
>JAGWRI010000174.1 GCA_028876525.1 Gemmatimonadota bacterium
CCACCCACGGCGGCACCCCGCGCCCCGGCCCCAGCGCCGCCGCCCCCGCCGCCGCCCCGGCCAGCAGCACGCCGCACCCGGCCAGGAAGATCGCCACCTCCCAGATCAGCCACAGCGACGGATTCACGCCGTATATAGGAATTGATATGCCACGCGCCAGGTCGCGGAGCAGGAACGGCCCCAGCCCCGCGATGGCCAGCACCGCCAGGCCCCACCAGGCGTGCGGCGTCCGGCGGGCCAGCCGGCGGACGGCCGCGAGCAGGGTCAGCAGCACCAGCGCGCCGGTGATGATCAGCGCGCCGGCATTCGCGGTCAGCGCGCCGCCGATGGGCGTGAAGTACAGCGAGACGTCGAACAGCCGCGAGTCGTTGGAGAACGCTCCCAGCGGCGCCAGCGCCGTGCACGCCAGCGCCACGCCCACCGTGGCCAGCCGCCGCGTCAGCCGGCGCTCGATGCGCCACGCCGCGATGAGGAACGCCACCAGCGCCAGCGCCGCGAGCAACGCCACCTCCGACCGCGCGCGTTGGAGCTTCTCGAGCCGGAAGCCCGCCATGCGCACCGGCGCCGGGCGCACGTAGAGCAGCGTCCGCCCCCCCGCGGCCACCGGCGCCCAGGCCGCGCTCCCCGCGGCCGGAGGCCCCGCCGGCCGGTCGGCGAACTCGAACCCCGGCATCCCCATCGCCGCGGCGATCTCGCCGGCAATGGGATGCGTCAGGCGGTCGGCCGGCGGCGTCGCATCGAGCAGCACGGTGACCACCGCCCGGCGGTCGCCGCGCGACCGGGTCACGTACAGGCTCGTATAGAAGCTCGACCGCACGACGCCCACCGAATCGCGCAGCGTGTCCACCGGCACGTGCACCCGCCCCGCCCACGCCAGCGGCCCCCCGCCCTCGTACAGCACGACGCCGGCGTCCCCGACCTCGGGCACCGTCTGCTCCAGTGCCTGGAAGGCGGCCACCGTATCCTCCGGCGCCGCCAGCGCGCGGCCGGCCGCCGTCCGCATCTCGGCCACGGCGCCCGCCACGCGCTGGTCCAGCGCCGCCACGGCGTCCGAGGCCAGCGCCTCGCGGATCTGCGGCCAGGCGGCGTCCACCCGGTACAGCGCGTACTGGGCATAGGCCGCGAGCAGCACGAGCGCGCCCAGCGTACCCGTGGCGGCCGCCGCCCAGCGGCGCCCGCGGGGCATGACGAACCGCAGCCCGCCGGCCGCCGCCCCCGTGGCGACCGCCGCCGCGGCGAGGTACTCTACGCTGGTTCGGTTCAGCCACTGGCAGGCGGCCAGCAGGGCCAGCGCCGCCGCCACCGGCCACCAAGCCGCGCGCAGCCGGTCAGCGCGGCGGCCGGCCATCGCTCACTCGCCGTCGATGAGTCCCTCGTCCCCCGCGGCGCCGCGGCCGCGGCGCCTGAAGGAGATGCGCCCGGCAGAGGTCGCGGCCACCCTGGCCGCCGACCCCCGCCTCATCCTGCCCGTGGGCACCTGCGAGCAGCACGGACCGCACATGCCCCTGGGCGCCGACACGCTCATCGTGGAACGCCTGGCCGACGACCTGTCGGCCGAGTTCCAAGTGCTGCGCGCCCCGACCATCGAGTACGGGGTGAACGTCGTCACGGCACGCCCGTCCGCCGGGAACGCGTCGGTGCGGCGCAAGACCCTGCACCGCACGCTCAACGACCTCGCCGACTCGTGGGAAGCCGAAGGGGTCCGCGAGTTCGTGCTGCTCACGGCGCACCAGCACGACCCGCACCTCGAGGCCCTCGAGACCGTGGTCACCGCCACGGCCCGCGTGCGCGTGGTCAACATCTTCGGCCTCGCGTTCGCGGACCTGCTCGAGGGGCAGCTGGAGCCCATGCACGGGGACGAGGTGGATACGTCGCTCCTGCTCTACGTGGCGCCGGAATCGGTGAACATGTCGCTGGCTCAGGATTATACGATGTCGGTCGATGAGCTGCGACGCTACCGCCGCGGCTGGCTGCGGGTGCCCGACACGAGTCCCGGATCGGTGGGCCGTCCCATGCTGGCCACGGCCGACAAGGGCCGGCAGATCTACTCCCGCATCCGCGACCGGATCCGCGAGCGTATCTTTCTGGCATCGGACGTCGCGCCGTGAACCCGCGCACCCGGGTCGGGTACCCCAATCGTATGAGACCGGTCCACCTCCTGCTCGCCGTCGCCGCCTGCGCCGCGGCGCTCCCCCGCCCCGCGGCCGCCCAGGAAACCGCCGTGGACGAGGGCACCCTGGTGATCACGCGGAACGGCGCCGCCATCGGGCGGGAGGCGTATCGCATCGTGGCCGCCGCCGCCGGCGGCGGCCAGGCCTACCGGGCCACGGCCACGCTGTCGTTCGACAGCGCGCGGATCTCGCTGCGGCTCACCACCGACTCGGCGGGCGCGCCGCTCAGCTACGAAGCCGAGGTCCGGGTCCACGGCCGGCTCGCCTCGCGGGTGGACGGCAACGGCCGGCCGGGGCTGTTCAGCACGCTGGCCAAGACCGCCGACGGCGAGTCGGCCCGCGACTACGTGATGGGCCCCGGCCCCCTGCTGCTCGACGCCGACGCGTTCGATCCCTACTTCTTCGCCCTCCTGCCCCCGCGCCGCACCCGGGTCTCGGTGATCGACCCCCGGGCCGGTACACAGGCTACATTGCGGCTGGAGGACCGCGGGTCGGAGCCGATCCGCGTGGGGCGCGGGACGATCACGGCCCGCCACTTCGCGCTGGTCGGCGCCGACGGGGCGAGCCGGGACGTGTGGGTGGACGGGCAGGGGCGGCTGCTCCGGGTGGCGATACCGGCCCGCGGGCTGGTGGCGCAGCGGGACGAAGCCCCGCGCTGACCGGGGGCCGGGATTCCCGTCCCCCGACGCCGGTCTGAAACCGGTCCGGGCCCTCCGTCGTACGTTGGCGTGACCCTTCACCACAGGAATCCCTTTCGATGCGCCTTCCGCTGTCTGCAGCGCTGGTCGCGCTCGCGGCTCAGGTCGCGTTTGCCCAGGGCGGCAAGACCCCGGCCTCGCCGGATCTGTCGCTCGACCAGGCGATCGCGCTCGCCCGGCAGAACAACCCCACGTACCTGGGCACCGTAACCGGCCGCCGCTCGGCCGACGCCGCGGTGCGCTCGGCCTACGGGGCCTTTCTGCCGACGCTGAGCTCGTCGTTCAGCGCCGGTTATCAGCAGGCCGGCAGCCAGGTCTTCCAGGGGCTCACCTTCACCGGCTCGTCCGACGCCGTCACGTCGCACTACAGTCTCGGCGTGAACTACAGCCTGAGCATGGCGTCGTTCATCCAGCCCAGGCTGCAGAAGGCCAACCGCGACGCCACCGAGGCGAACATCACCGGGCAGGCCGAGGTGCTGCGGGCGAACGTGACGTCGGCCTACCTCAGCGCGCTCGGGGCGCAGGCCAACGCGGCGCTCCAGGACACGCTCGTCATCACGGCCCAGGGCCAGCTCCAGCTGGCCCGGGCCAAGATGGCGGTGGGCCAGGGCACGATCCTCGACGTCAACAGCGCCGAGGTGCAGCTGGGGCAGGCCCAGATCGCGGCCCTCACGGCGCGCAACACCGCGGCGGTGTCGGTCGCCACGCTGTACCAGCAGATCGGGCTTCCCCAGCCGGACAGCGTGCACCTGACCACGACCTTCCAGACCCAGCCGCCGGCGTTCGCCCTCGATTCGCTGATCGGGCTGGCCGAAGCGCGCAACCCGGCCGTCGAGGCCCTGCGGGCGCAGCAGCGGGCCGCCACGATGGGCGTGCGCTCGGCGCAGTCGCGCTACACGCCGACCCTCTCGCTCAGCACCGGGTGGGGCGGGAATTCATACCAGTACACCAATTCCGACTACCTGGTGAACGTCGCCCAGTCGAACGCCATCAGGAGCTACGGAAGCTGTCTGACGCTGGACTCCATCCGCACGTCGGCGGGGCTGGCCGGCGTGGGCTGCGGCTCGCCCACGCTCACGCCCGCGGAGATGGACGCCATTCGCAGCAGCAACAACGTGTTCCCGTTCCGGTTCACGCGGTCTCCCCTGTCGGTCAACGCCACGATTTCGCTCCCGATCTTCGACGGGTTCAACCGCGAGCAGACCGTGCAGCAGGCCATTGCCGGCAAGGAGAACGCCGAGTACCAGCTGCGGGCGCAGGAGCTGCAGACGCGCACGAACGTGACGCAGGCGTTCCTCAACCTGCAGCTGGCGTACCGGACGATCGCGCTGCGGCAGCAGAACGCCGACCAGGCCCGCGAGGAATACCAGTACGCCCAGGACCGGTACCGCATTGGCCAGGCCAACTACCTGGACGTGACCACGGCCCACGGCACGTTCGTGCAGGCCGAGGTGGACCGGCTCAATTCGATTTATGATTTTCAAAAGGCGTTCGCCGCGCTCGAAAACGCGGTCGGCCGCCCCCTCCGATAGCCCCCGGGGATCCCCATGAAGAAGAGCACCAAACTCATCGTCGGCGCGATCGTCATCGTGGGCATCGGCGCCGTGGTCGCCACCGCCGCGGCCCGCCGGTCCAACGCCGGCGTCTCCGTGCGCATCGAGCCCGTGAAGCGGTCCAATCTCGTGGCGTCGGTCACGGCCAGCGGACAGGTCAGCCCGCACACCAAGGTGAACGTCAGCTCCGACGTCTCCGGCAAGATCACCAAGCTCGCCGTGAAGGAAGGCGACATGGTGCGGAAGGGCCAGTTCCTGCTCCAGATCGACCCGGCCAACGCCGAGGCGACGGTCAAGCAGTGGCAGGCCAACGTGGCCTCGGCCCAGGCCCAGCGGCAGCAGGCCAAGGCCAACCTCCTGCAGGCCCAGCAGGCCTACGCCCGCGCGCAGGAGCTCAAGAAGGCCAACCCGCAGTTCGTGACCCAGGAGTCGCTCGACCAGCTCAAGAACCAGCTGGACGTGAACGAGGCGCTGTATTCCTCGGCCGGCCACCAGGTGGACCAGGCCATCGCGTCGCTGGACAACGCCAAGTCGTCGCTGGACAAGACCACGATCTACGCCCCGATGTCGGGCCAGGTCACGCGGCTCAACGTCGAGCAGGGCGAGACGGCCATCCAGGGCACCCTGAACAAGGATGCCGCCACCCTGCTCACGATCAGCGACATGTCGCAGCTCGAGACCAAGGTCAAGGTCGATGAAACGGATGTCGCCCGCATCGTGGTGGGCGACTCGGCGCAGATCCAGATCGACGCCTTCCCCGACACGACCTTCCTTGGCCGGGTGACGGAGATCGCCAACAGCTCGGTCTCCGGCGCGTCGAGCACCACGACCACGTCCAGCGGCGACCAGGCGGTAGATTACGAAGTCACCATCCGGCTCCTGAATCCGCCCAAGGACACCCGCCCCGACTTCTCGACCACGGCCAAGGTCATCACGGCGACGCGGAAGAACGTGCTGGCGATTCCGATCATCGCGCTCACCGTGCGCGAGAACCAGGCGCTGCAGAACGCCGACACGGCGGTGGGGCTGGGACGGCCCAAGCCGAAGGTGGAGGTGGGCAAGAAGGACGTCGAGGGCGTGTTCGTGGTCGGCGCCGACAACAAAGTGACCTTCCGGCCCGTAAAGGTAGGGATCGCGGGCGAGAACGACTTCGAGGTGCTCAGCGGCCTGAAGGAGGGCGAGCGCATCGTGGCCGGCACCTACCAGGCCATCCGCGACCTGAAGGACGGGGTGGTCGTTCGCCAGACGAAGGTCGACACCAAGAATCCTTGAACGGGGTTTCCGTGAGCCAGCTAACCGCCGAAGCACCCCTCAGCAGCACCGCCGAGCGCGCCGCCGTCCTGTCCCAGCCGGGCGCGGCGCCCGACAATCGGTGGGTCATCGTGACGCGGGGCATCCAGCGCCACTACGACATGGGCGGCGAAATCGTGCGCGCCCTGCGCGGCGTGGACGTCGCGATCGCCCGCAACGAGTACGTGGCCATCATGGGCCCCTCGGGTTCCGGCAAGTCCACGCTCATGAACATCCTGGGCTGCCTCGACACGCCCACCTCGGGCGAGTACTGGCTGAACGGCACGCTGGTCTCGAAGATGTCCGACGACCAGCTGGCCCGGATCCGGAACAAGGAGATCGGGTTCGTCTTCCAGACGTTCAACCTCCTGCCGCGCGCCACGGCGCTGCACAACGTGGAGCTGCCGCTCGTCTACGCCGGCATCGGCGCCGAAGAGCGGCGCGAGCGCGCCCGCGAGGCGCTGGCCAGCGTGCAGCTCGAGGAGCGCATGGACCACCGCCCCAACGAGCTGTCGGGCGGCCAACGCCAGCGCGTGGCGATTGCCCGCGCGCTCGTCAACCGCCCGTCCATCCTGCTGGCCGACGAGCCCACGGGCAACCTCGACTCGGCCACGTCCGAGGAGATCATGAAGGTGTTCGAGCAGCTGGCGAGCTCGGGCCAGACGGTGATCATGGTCACCCACGAGCCCGACATCGCGGCCCACGCGCGCCGGGTCGTCGTGCTCCGCGACGGGCTGGTCGCCACCGACGACCGCCGCGAGGCGTTCGCCGAGCGCATGCAGGTGTAGCCCGCCGACCCCATTGCCCACACGCGAGGCGGCGGACGCACCTTCGCCGCCTCGTCACGTTTCGCCCCGCCCCGTTCCGTCCCCCTCCGTGCCGTTCTACGAAGCCATCCGCCTCGCCCTCGCCCAGATCCGGGTCCAGAAGCTGAAGAGCTTCTTCACCGCGCTCGGCGTCACGATCGGCGTGATGTTCCTCATCACGGTCGTGTCCATCGTGAGCGGCATGGGCAACTACATGAAGGACGAGCTGGTGGGCAAGCTCATCGCGCTCAACTCGTTCGAGCTGCGGCAGCGCCCCAACATCAACGTCGGCGGGGTGAGCGACGCCGAGCGGCGGTCGTGGCGCACGCGCCCGCCGATCTTCAATTACGACATCCCGCCGGTGGCCGCGTCGCTGGCCGCCGGCACGCTGTGGGCCAGCTACAGCCAGAGCGGCGTGAACGCCGAATCTCCGTGGAGCACGCCGCGGCGCGTCACCGCCTACGGCGTGAGCGACCAGTACTTCACGATCAAGCGGATGGACGTGGCGCTCGGCCGCCTGCCCACGCCGCAGGAGTTCGCCCTCGGCTCCTCGGTGATCGTGATCGGCAAGGACGTCCAGGACCACTTCTTCCCCAACCTCAACCCGCTCGGGCGCGAGCTGCGCCTGGCGGGGCAGCCGTACACCGTGATCGGCGTGGCCGAGACGCAGGGCAGCGCGTTCGGCATTTCCTTCGACCAGTTCATCGTGGCGCCGGAGCGCTCGCCGCTCCGCCGGCTGCTCAACCCGCACGGCGTGGTGGACGCGCTCGTCGTGCAGTCCGCCAGCGAGTCCGAGATTCCCGACAACGAGGAGCGGGTGCGCGAGGTCATGCGGGCGCGCCATCAGCTCCGCCCGGAGCAGCCGGACGACTTCGCGCTCCAGACCTCCGATTCCGCGCTCGCCTTCTGGCGCAAGATCCAGCACTACCTGGTGCTGGCCGGCGTCGCCCTGCCCGCCATCGGGCTGATCGTGGGCGCCATCGTCATCATGAACATCATGCTCGTCGCCGTGGCCGAGCGCACCCGGGAGATCGGGATCCGCAAGGCGCTGGGCGCCCGGCGGCGCGACATCATGAACCAGTTCCTCGTCGAGAGCATGACCCTGGCCATGCTCGGCGCCGCCGTGGGCGTCGGGCTCGGCTTCGGATTCGCGAAGATCATTTCGAAGGCCACGCCGCTGCCCGCGGCCATCGAGCTCTGGTCGGTCGTGGTCGGCGTTTCGGTGGGGGCCGGCGTGGGAATCATCGCCGGCGTCTACCCGGCCAGCCGCGCCGCCCTGCTCGACCCCATCGCCGCCCTGCGCCAGGAGTAGCCCATGCGCAACCTGCTCGGGACCTGGAGCTTCAACCTCACCGAGGGCGTGGGGATCGCCGTGGACTCGATTCGCGGCAACAAGGTGCGCGCCGCCCTCACCATCCTCGGCATCGCCGTGGGCGTGTTCGTGGTGGTCGTGATCTCGGCGTCCATCCACGGCATCAACGACAGCGTGGCCAAGCAACTCGAGTCGGCGGGCCCGAAGACGTTCTTCGTCTCGCGGTTCCCCATCACCTTCGAGGCCTGCGACGGCACCGACGCCACCTGCAAGTGGCTGCACAACCCGGCGCTCACGATGAGCGACCAGAAGGCGATCGACGCGCTGCCGGCGGTGCGCGCGGCCGGCGCCCGGCTCGACATGTCGCTGCCCGCCAAGTACGCCGACCGCTCGCTGAGCGGCGTCTCGATCAGCGCGTTCACGGCCAACTGGGTCATCATCAACGGCGGCGGCGACATCTACCCGGGGCGCAGCTGGACCCAGGCCGAAGCCGACGGCGGCGACCGCGTGATCGTGGTGGACAGCATCATGGCCAACCACCTGTTCGACGCCTCGGATCCGATCGACAAGTACATCGAGCTGCGCGGCGAGCAGTTCCGCGTGATCGGCGTCTACCACTCCGCCGCCAGCTTCCTCGCCGGCGACGACCCCCACGGGTACGTGCCGATCGAGACGGCGTTCCGCGTGCTGAACGCCGGCCGGCGCCAGATCGGGATCTCCGTCGTTCCGCGGGAGTCGGCGACCCGCGACGAGGCGGTGGACGAGGTCACGGCGCTGATGCGCGAGCGCCACGGGCTGCGCCCGTCGGCCGATAACAACTTCGCCATCATCACGCAGGACAAGCTGTTCGACACCTACAACAAGGTGTTCGGCATGTTCTTCCTCGTGATGCTCGTGCTGTCGGCCATCGGGCTCATCGTGGGCGGCGTGGGCGTGGTCGCGATCATGATGATCAGCGTCACCGAGCGCACCCGGGAGATCGGCGTCCGCAAGGCGCTCGGCGCCACCCGGGCCACGATCCTCTGGCAGTTCCTGGTCGAAGCGATCACCCTCACCGGCATCGGAGCGGTGATCGGGCTCGTGCTGGGGATCCTCCTGTCGTGGCTGGTGCGGGCGGCCACGCCGATCCCGGCGTCCGTGCCCGGCTGGGCGGTGGCCGCCGCCCTGGCCACCAGCGCGTTCACCGGCGTCCTGTTCGGCCTGCTCCCCGCCGCCCGGGCCTCGCGGCTCGATCCGGTGGAAGCGCTGCGGTACGAGTAGGCGGGTCGGGGCGCGTCCGGGGCGGTCAGGTCGTCGGCCGCCCGCCCGCCCCTTTGACACCTTCCGCCCCGGATTCGCGTAGGACCTGGTGGAGCCCGATCGCACCTCCACCAGGACCGCGCCCGCCGTGCAATTCGTCGAATCCGTCCGCCTCGCCCTCGCCACGATCCGCGTCCAGAAGCTGAAGAGCTTCTTCACGCTCATCGGCGTCATGATCAGCGTCATGTTCCTGATCGCCGTCGTGTCGATCGTCCAGGGCATGAGCATCTACGTCGAGCAGGACTTCGCCGGCAAGTTCCTGGGCATCAACACGTTCAACCTCCGCCCGTTTCCGGACATCCAGACCGGGAACGTGACCGACGAGGAGTGGAAGGAGTGGCAGCGCCGGCCCAAGATCACCGTGGCCGATGCGATGGCCGTCAAGGCCGCCCTCCCGGAGGACGCGCGGTGGGCGATGCACGACGTCCGCTGGCTCAACGTCAGCTCGGCGTACCGCCCGGAGGGGGTGCAGGTGCTGGCCGAGGCGGCGACGCCGGAATACTTCAAGATCAAGGACCTCGGCGTCACCGAAGGGCGCCTGTTCGACGACCAGGAAGACGCCCTGGGCGCCGACGTGATCGTGATCGGCGATGCGATCGCCCACGACTACTTTCCCAACCTCGATCCGCTCGGGCGCGAGCTGAAGGTCGGGCGCTTCCCGTTCCGCGTGATCGGCGTGCTGACCCATCAGGGCACCGTGTTCGGGCTCAACCTGGACCAGCAGGTCATCGCCCCCTTCCACTCGGAGATGTCCAAGCTCACCGGGGCGCGCCAGGCGCTGTACGGCGTGGTGGTGCAGGCCCCGACGCCGGCGCAGTTCCAGCCGCTCGAGGAGCTCGTGCGCGAGGTCATGCGCAAGCGGCACCAACTGCGCCCCGCCGAGGCCGACAACTTCGTGCTGGAAAGCTCGGCGTCGGCGCTGTCGCAGTGGGAGACGATCAAGAAGTACCTCGTCCTGGCCGGCATCGTGCTCCCGGCCATCGGACTCATCGTGGGCGCGATCGTGATCATGAACATCATGCTGGTGGCGGTGGCCGAGCGCACGCGCGAGATCGGCATCCGCAAGTCGCTGGGGGCGCGGCGCCGCGACATCCTGTCCCAGTTCCTGGTCGAGAGCGCCACGCTGAGCAGCGTCGGCGCGCTGCTCGGGGTCGGACTCGGGATCACGATGGCCAAGGTGGTGGCCCTGGTCTCGCCGCTTCCCGCCGCCGTCGCGCCCTGGTCCATCGTGCTGTCGGTGGCCATCGGCGCCGGCGTGGGAATCGTCGCCGGCGCCTACCCCGCCAGCCGCGCCTCGCGGCTGGATCCCATCCTCGCCATCCGGGCGGAATGACATGCAGCACGTGATCGCGCGCGTTTCCGCGCTGCTCGAGGGCATGCTGATGGCGCTCGACTCCATCCGCGCCAACCGGGTGCGGGCCGGGCTCACCATTCTCGGCATCGCGGTCGGCGTGTTCGTCGTGACCGTGATGTCGGCCGCGGTGCACGGCATCAACGCGGGCGTCTCGAAGTCCATTGCCGCCGCCGGCCCGACCACCTTCTTCATCACGCGGTGGCCGGCCGAGATCAACAGCTGCAACGGCTCGGCCGACTCGTGCCCCTGGCGGCACAACCCGTCGCTCACCCTCGACCAGGCCGCGCGCATCGCCGCCCTGCCCGACGTCATGGCCGTGACGGCACACGTCAACAGCACGGCGCCGATCAAGTTCGCCGACCGCGACCTGAGCGCCGTCTCGGTGGACGCCTACACCCCCGACTGGTTCGACGTCTCGGGCGGCGACATCTCCAAGGGGCGCAACTTCACCCCCGAGGAGAACGACGCCGGCGCGCCCGTCGCGCTCGTCAATTCGCAGATCGTCAAGCAGCTGTTCCTGGGGGTCGACCCCGTGGGCAGCCACATCAGGCTGGCCGGCAGCGACTTCACGGTCATCGGCGTGTACGACCCGATTCCCAACGCCTTCGACAGCGGCGACAACGGCCGCGTCGTGGTGCCCATCAACACCGGCTACCGCCGGCTCAACCTGAGCCTCCGCTGGCTGGACCTCACGGTCAAGCCGACGCCCGGCGCCAACCGCGACGCGGTGATGGACGAGGCGATCGCGACCCTGCGCACGACCCGCCACCTGCGCCCCGAGGCGGCCAACGACTTCTTCGTCTCGACGCCGGAGAAGATCATGGAGCTGTACAACAAGATCGTGGGCGTCTTCTTCCTCGTGATGATCACGCTGTCGGCGGTGGGGCTCCTCGTGGGCGGCGTGGGCGTGATTGCCATCATGATGATCAGCGTCACCGAGCGCACCCGGGAGATCGGGGTTCGCAAGGCGCTGGGGGCCACGCGGGGCGTGATCCTCTGGCAGTTCCTGGTCGAAGCGGCCACCCTCACCACCCTCGGCGCCCTGATCGGGCTCGCCGTGGGCGGCGGCATCACCTGGATCGTCCGGCACGCCACGCCGATCGACGCCAGCACGCCGCCCCTGGCCATCGCCGTCGCCGTGCTCGGCAGTGCCTTCGCGGGCATCGTGTTCGGGCTCGTGCCGGCCGTGCGCGCGGCCAGCCTCGATCCGGTGGAGGCGCTGCGGTACGAATAGGGTACGAGGGGAGGAGAGTGGGAGAGTAGAGGGATGACGGCCGAACGCCATTCCTGTCCAGCCCTCCTACTCTCCTCCTCTCGTACTCTTGTAGTTTTCAGCCATGCGCTTCGGCGACGTCCTCCTCACGGCGCTCACGCAGATCCGGGTCAGCAAGCTGCGGTCGTTCTTCACGCTGCTCGGCATCGTGGTCAGCGTGGCGTTCCTGGTCGCGGTCGTGTCCATCATCCAGGGAATGAACGCGTACGTGAAGGAGAACATCGCCGACAACATGGTCGGCGCGAACTCCTTCATGGTGCGGCGCGACCCGATCCAGATCGGGTTCGTCTCCGACGAGGACCTGGCGCGGGCCCGCCGCCGCCCGCCGATCACGCTGGCCGACGCCGACGTCGTCCAGCGGGCGCTTCCCGGCGCCGAGGCGGTGGGCCTCACCTCGGGGTGGCCCACCCCCCGCTCCGACGTCGTGTGGCGCGACCGGACGCTGGGCAGCGTGCTCGTCTTCGGCATCACCCCGCCCTACCAGACGGTCCAGGACTACCGCTACACGGCCGGCCAGCCCATCTCGGCGGTGGACGTCGCCGAGCGCCGCGCCGTCGTCACCATCGGCGCCGACGTGGCCAGCAACCTGTTCGGCGACGTCTCGCCGATCGGCCAGCAGGTGCGCATTCGCGGGCAGATGTTCACGGTGATCGGCACCATCGCCCCGAAGGGCCGCGTGCTGGGCCAGTCGTTCGACGGGTTCGCGCTCATGCCGATCACGACCTTCGAGTCGTTGTACGGCCGGCGCCGCACCACGCAGATCTCGATCAAGATGGCCACGCCGGCCGAGCTCGCCCCGGCGATGGCCGCCGCCGAGGAGGCGATGCGGGTGGCCCACCAGCTGCGCCCCGAGCAGCCCGACAACTTCTCGATCGAGACCTCCGACGCCTTCGTGTCGTTCTGGAAGCGGCTCACCGCCGTGCTGTTCGCCGTCGTGCCGGCCGTGGTCGCCATCGGCATCGTGGTGGGCGGCATCGTGATCATGAACATCATGCTCATGGCGGTACGCGAGCGGACGTTCGAGATCGGACTCCGCAAGTCGGTGGGCGCCACGCAGCGCGACATCCGGCGGCAGTTCCTGGCCGAGGCGGTCATGCTGGCCACGCTGGGCGGCGCGCTGGGCGCGGGCAGCGGCTTCCTGTTCGCGCAGGCGGTCACCCTGCTCTCGCCGCTCCCGGCGCGGGTCACCGCCTGGTCGGTGCTGCTCGCCCTCGCCCTCGGCGCGGGGGTCGGCGTGATCTTCGGCGTCTATCCCGCCGTGCGCGCGGCGCGGCTCGACCCCGTCGCGGCGCTCCATGCGGACTGACCTCGCGGGCGTCTGGCGGCGGTTCTCCGACGCCTTCCGCGAGAACGTCGCGGTGGCGTTCGACTCGCTGCGCGTCAGCAAGACGCGGTCGGCCCTCACCATCCTCGGCGTCGTGATCGGCGTGTCCACGGTGATGGCCATGGCGTCCATCGTGCAGGGCATCCAGCAGCAGATCGTGGACACGATCAAGATCGCGGGACCGACCACGTTCTACGTCATGAAGGTGTTCTCGCAGACGCCCCTCAATCCGCAGGACCTGCCGCAGTGGGTGCGCGACCGCCCCGACCTGAGCGTGCGCGAAGCCGAGCGCATCCGGGAGCTGCCCGACGTCGCCTACGCCGGCATGTGGGGGCAGTATCTCGCGCGCGTCGAGTACGCCGGCGAGCGCACCCAGCCGCAGGTCATCATGGGCGCCGACGCGCACTACCCCGAGATCCAGGGAGGCGCGCTCGCCGCCGGCCGCTGGTTCACCCAGGCCGAGGAGACCAACGGCGCCGCCGTCGCCGTGATCGACGTCGACGTCGCGACCCGCCTGTTCGGCAGCATCGACCCGCTCGGCAAGTGGATCCACATCGGCACCCGCCCGGCGCGGGTGATCGGCATCTACCAGCCCGCCGCCAACATCTTCAGCCCGCCCGGTCAGCAGATCATGGCCATCGTGCCGTACCTGATGCTGGACCACCAGTTCACGCTCGACAAGACGAACATGGTGTTCATTCCGGTGAAGCCGCGCCCCGGCGTGACCCTCGACGACGCCGAAGGCCAGGTGATCGTGGCCATGCGCCAGGCGCGCGGGCTGCGCCCCTCGCAGCACAACACCTTCGACCTGCTCAGCCAGGACCAGATCCTCGACGTGTTCAACAAGCTGACCGGGGTGTTCTTTCTCGTGATGATCGTGCTGAGCGGGGTCGCGCTGCTGGTGGGCGGCATCGGCGTGATGGCGGTGATGATGATCAGCGTCACCGAACGCACCCACGAGATCGGCCTGCGCAAGGCGGTGGGCGCGACGCGCGGCGACATCCTGCAGCAGTTCCTGGTCGAGGCGGCCACCCTCACCGGCATCGGCGGGCTGATCGGCATCGCGATCGGCCTCGCCCTGGGGCGGGTCGTGACCGTGGCGATGCACATCAACGCCGCCGCGCCGGTCGACCTGACGCTCGTCGCCGTCTCGGTCTCGGTGGGCATCGGCCTCGTGTTCGGCGTCGTCCCGGCGCAGCGCGCGGCGCGGCTCGATCCGGTCGATGCGCTGCGGTACGAGTGACGCCCGGCCCCCGGGACGGGCCACCGCGTGACGCCGCCCGCCGTCCGGCCGTCGTTCCGTCCCGCCGTTCGATTCGTATATTCTCTCCATGCCGATCGACGTTCTCGCCATCGCCGCCCACCGGGACGACGTGGAGCTCACCTGCGGCGGCACGCTGCTCGCGGCCGCCGCGATGGGCCGCTCCACCGCGATCCTCGACCTCACCCGCGGTGAGGCCGGCACCCGCGGCTCCGCGTCGCTCCGCGAGACGGAGGCCGCCGCCGCCGCGAAGATCCTCGGCGTGACCGAGCGCGCCAACCTCGGACTTCCCGACGCTGGCATCGTCAACACCCCCGAGACGCGGCTGCTGCTCGCCGCCGAGATCCGCCGGCTGCGGCCGCGCATCGTGATCGCCCCCCCGCTCAAGGGGCGCCACCCCGACCACGTCGCCGCGGCGCAGCTCGTGCGCGACGCCAGCTTCGTGGCCGGGCTCGCCAAGGCGCTGCCCGGCTCGGCGCCGCACCGCCCGCACAAGGTGATCCACGCCGTGACCTACCGGCAGGACTTCGAGCGGCCGACGTTCGTCGTGAACGTCTCCGACGTCTTCGAGCGGAAGATGGACGCCATCCGCTGCTACGCCTCCCAGTTCGACGAGGTCGCGCAGGCCGGCGAGGTCTATCCCACCGGCGAGCCGCTGTACGACGTCGTGCGGCACTACGGGGCGTATTACGGTTCGCTTATCCGCTGCCGCTTCGGCGAGCCGTACTTCACGACCGAGACGATGCGGGTGGACGACGTCGCGTCGCTGGACGTCGCGACGTTCTGAGTCCGGTCGGAGGGTCGGAGGGTAGGAGGGGCGGCGTGAGGCGCGGATCGGTCGTACCACCTTCGCTCCTACCCGCCTTCTCTCCTGCCGTCCACGCCTCCAGGCGCGGCGCCGTTGGCCGGCAAGGCCCCGCCGGCGCTATATTCCCGACATGCCGGCTCCCGTTTACCTCGACCATTCCGCCACCACGCCGGTGCGCCCGGAGGTCCTCGAGGCGATGCAGCCGTTCTTCGGCCCGCGCTTCGGGAACCCCTCGAGCATCCATCGGTGGGGGCGCGAAGCGCGCGTCGCGCTGGACGAGGCCCGCGAGCGGGTCGCGCGATGCCTCGGCGCCCACCCCGACGAGATCTGCTTCACCTCCGGCGGCACCGAGAGCGACAACCTCGCCGTCCTCGGCGCCTGGCGCGCCGGCCGTGCCCGCGGCCGCCGGGCCGTGGTCACCACCCCGATCGAGCACAAGGCCGTGCTCGAGGCCGCGCATACGGCCGCCCGCGAGGGGGCCGACGAGCGCCTCGTGGCCATGACCGCCGACGGCGTCGCCGACGCCGCGTCGTTCGACGCCCTGGTGCGCGACGACGTCGCCGTGGCCTCGGTGATGTGGGTGAACAACGAGATGGGCGCCATCCAGCCCGTGCCCGAGTTCGCCGCGCTCGCGCATGAGCGCGGCGCCGTGTTCCACACGGACGCCGTGCAGGCCTTCTCCAAGGTTCATATCGACGCCGCCGCGGTGCCGTTCGACATCCTGTCGATCTCGGGGCACAAGATCGGCGCGCCCAAGGGCGTGGGCGCGCTGTTCCTGCGGCGCGGCACGGCCATCGAGCCGCTGTTCCATGGCGGATCGCAGGACCGCGGCCGGCGTCCCGGCACCGAGAACGTGGCGTACGCCGTGGCCCTGGCCACCGCGGCCGAGCTGGCCCTGCGCGACCACGACGCCGAGGGCCGGCGCCTGGCGGCCCTGCGGGACCGGCTGCAGCAGCTGCTCGTGGCGCGCATTCCCGATCTGGTCGTGAACGCGCGCCACGCGCCCCGCGCCCCGCACATCCTGAACGTCAGCGTGCCGGGAACGGAGAGCGAGTCGCTGCTCATGGCGCTGGACCTGCAGGGCATCGCCTGCTCCGGGGGCTCCGCCTGCCAGAGCGGCACCGCCTCGCCGTCGTACGTGCTCAGCGCCATCGGCGTGCCGCCGCACCTCGCGTCGGCGGCCATCCGGATGAGCCTTGGCGCGCTCACCGACGACGCCGCCGTCGATCGCGTGGCCGACGTGTTTCCGCGGCTCGTGGCCAAGGCGCGCGGCGTCGCCGCGGCGTGAGGACGGCGCGATGAAGGAGCGCGTGCTGGTGGCGATGTCGGGCGGCGTCGATTCCTCGGTGGCCGCGGCGCTGCTCGTGGAGCAGGGCTACGACGTCGTGGGCGCCACGATGAAGCTGTTCTGCTACGGCGACGAGATCGTGGACCGGCCGTGCTGCTCGCTGGACTCGATCGACGACGCCCGCCGCGTGTGCGAGACGCTCGGCGTGCCGCACTACGTGCTCAACCTCGAGAGCGCGTTCTCCCACGACGTGATCGACGACTTCGTGAGCGAGTACGCGCGCGGGCGCACGCCCATTCCCTGCGTGCGGTGCAACACCTTCACCAAGTTCCGCGACCTCGTCCGCCGGGCCGACGGCGTGGACGCCCGCTGGATCGCCACCGGCCACTACGCCCGGGTCGTGGACGGCGTGCTGCACCGCGGTGCGGACCGCGACAAGGACCAGTCGTACTTCCTGTGGGGCATCGACCGCGCCGTGCTGTCGCGGATGCTCCTGCCGGTGGGCCACCGCACCAAGGCGCAGACCCGGGCCGTGGCGCACCGCCTCGGGCTGGCCGTGGTGGCCGAAAAGCCGGAGAGCCAGGACATCTGCTTCGTGCCCGACGGCGATCACGCGAAGGTCATCCGGTCCCGGCTCGGCGCCGACGCGTCGAGTCTCGCGCCGGGCGCATTCGTGCTCTCCGATGGCGCCGTCGTGGGCCGGCACGACGGCCACGCGCGGTTCACCATCGGACAGCGCCGCGGCCTTCCCGGCGGATTCCCCACGCCCATGTTCGTGACCGCGATCCGCCCCGCCGACCGCGCCGTGGTGATCGGCCCGCGCGAGGAGCTGCTGGGCAGCGGGCTGGTGGCTCGCGAGGTGAACTGGCTGGCCGCTCCGCCGGCCGTGGGCACGAGGCTGCACGTCCAGGTTCGCCACCGGGCGCCCGCGGCGGCGGCCGAAGTCGTGCGGCTCGAGGCGGGCGAGATCGAGCTGGCGCTTGACGAGCCCGTGAGCGCCATCACGCCCGGGCAGTCGGCAGTGTTCTACGACGGCGACCGCGTGCTGGGCGGGGGGTTCATCGAATCCGCGGCCCGGGCGATGCTCCCGGTGGTCGCGTAGGACGGGCACCACGGAGCGCATGACGGCGTCGGACCGCCGCACCGCCGCACCGGAGCGCTAGTACTTCAGTCCCCCCGCCTCGGCGAACTCCCGCATCATCTTTTCCTGCTCGGGGGTCAGCTTGTCGGGCACCGTGACCTCGACCTGCACGATCAGGTCGCCCTGCACGTCGTCCTTCGTGATGCCCTGCCCCTTCACGCGGAAGCGCTTGCCCGAGGGCGTACCCGCCGGAATGCGGATCGCGACCTTGCGCCCGTTGAGCGTGCGCACGCCGACCTTGGAGCCCAGCGTCGCCTGCGCGATGTTGATCGGCACCTTGGCCACGAGGTCCAGCCCCTCGCGGGAGTAGAACCGGTCGGGCGCCACCTGAATCGAGATCAGCAGGTCGCCCGGCGGGCCGTTGCGCGAGCCGCGCCCGCCCTGCCCCTTGAGCCGGATACGGGTTCCCGTATCGGCCCCCGCGGGCACCGTGATCAGCACCTTGCGCCGGGCCCGGATCTCACCGGCGCCGCCGCAGGTGGCGCAGCGCTCGCCCGGCACCTGCCCGCGCCCCAGGCACTGCGGGCAGGGCCGCTGCACCGCGAAGCCGCCCTGGCCGAACGAGATCGTGCCGCGCCCGCCGCACTCCGGACAGGTCGCGAACTTGGCGCCGGGAGACCCGCCCGACCCATGGCAGGTTTCGCACTCCTCGGTGACCTCGAGCTCCACGGGCACCTTGCCCCCCGTGGCCGCGATGCGGAACGGCACGTCCAGCGCCCGCTCCACGTCCTGTCCGCGCTCGGGGCCGCGCGAGCGCTTGCCGCCCCCGCCGAACATCGAGCTGAAGATGTCGCCGAACCCGCCCAGCCCCCCGATGTCCAGATCCTCGAACTTGAATCCGCCCGGCGGCGCCTGCGGCCCCCCCGACGGACGCGCCCCGCGCCCGCCGGGCGCGAAGCCGCCGAACGCCCCTAGCCGGCGCATGTCGTCGTATTGCTTCCGCTTCTCGGCGTCCCCGACGACCGTATACGCCTCCGAGACTTCCTTGAAGCGCTCGGCGGCCTTCGGGTCGTTGGGGTTCGCGTCGGGATGGAATTTCTTGGCCAGCTTCCGGTACTGCTTCTTGAGCTCGTCCTGCGTCGCGGAGGCCGGAACCCCGAGTACCGCGTAGTAATCCTTGGTCGGAGGCATGCGGAGAGGCTAGGGTTCGTCGTGCCACTGCGTCACGACGACGCGAGCGGGGCGAAGCAACTGGCCGTTGAACACGTAGCCCACCTGATAGACCTGGGCCACCCGATGGTCCTCCTCGGGTAGCGCCGCCCGGGTCGTGGCCACCGCCTCGTGCACCGCGGGGTCGAACGGCTGACCGACCGGATTCACCACCTCCAGCCCGTGCCCCGCCAGCGTCTTCAACAGCTTCTTCTCGACCATGTCGGCGCCCTGCACCACCGTGGCCGCGTCCACCGTGGCGGGATCCACGTGCGCGAACCGCCCCAGATCGTCCAGCGCATCCAGCACTCCGCGAATCAGCACGCCCATCCCGCGCAGCTCGGCGTCCTGCCGCTCGCGCACCGTCCGCTTGCGGAAATTGTCGTATTCGGCCGCCAGCCGGAGGTACCGGTCCTTCTGCTCGGCCAGCTCCGCCTCCATCGCGGCCGAGCGCTCGGGCCCGACGGAGCCCGCCTCGGCGGGCGCCTGGGGCAGGTCGAACGCGCCGGGGGGGTCGCCGGAGGGCGCCTGGAAGTCACCCTCGCTGGCTGCAGCGTTGGCAGCGGACACGGGTTCAGCCTCTTCCCGGGGCTCGCGGCCCGGGCGGTTGGAATCATGCTTGTGCTTCATGGGCATAAAGGTCGTTCTGACAGGGCTTTGGTGCAATGTCTGTGCCCTGGATTGCTGCCACGACGGCGGTTGACTGAGCCCGCAGCCCGTGGGTAGTTTTTAATCCCGATTCAATCATTCGGGATTTGACCCGCCATTCGCCACCGCCGTTCGAACGAGATGCCGCCCGAACAACGCTCGCCCGCGCCGCCGCCCAGGCCCACCATGGATCGCCCGCCGGCAAGGGGCC
>JAGWRI010000175.1 GCA_028876525.1 Gemmatimonadota bacterium
ATCGTGTTCGCGCAGTCGGTGATCGTCGTGCCGGCGGCCATTGCCCAGTTCATGGGCGACCAGCGGCTCAAGGATTTCGCCGACCTGTTCAGCCCCGGCACCGGCTGGTACTACCTCAGCTTCGCGGTGCTGAACATCTTCTTCACCTACTTCTACACGTCCATCATCTTCAATCCGGTGGACCTGGCGGAGAACCTGAAGAAGCAGGGCGGGTTCATTCCCGGCGTGAAGCCGGGGTCGAAGACGGCCGAGTACATCGACAGCGTGGTGTCCCGGATCACGCTGCCCGGCGCCATCTTCCTCACGGCGATCGCGCTGTTCCCGATCTGGCTCACGAACCTGGTGAACGTGCCATTCGTGTTCGGCGGGACGTCGCTGCTGATCGTGGTCGGCGTGGCGCTGGACACGCTGCAGCAGATGCAGCAGCACCTGCTGCTGCGGAAGTACGACGGCTTCATGAAGAAGGGCCGGATCAAGTTCCGAGGCGGCGCGTCGAACCTCGGCGGGGGCTTCTGACCCCGGCCGATCGCGCCCGATCGTGACGTCCTTCGAAACCCCGGCGCGAGCGACTTCGCGCCGGGGTTTTGCGTTCCATTCCCATCGTCCGCAATTGGTGTCATTCTTCGTCCCATGAACATCGTCCTGTTCGGCAAGCCCGGAGCGGGCAAGGGCACCCAGGCGCCCCGCCTCGCCGAGCGGCTGGGCGTCGCCACGCTGGCCACCGGCGACGTCCTGCGCGCCGCGGTGCAGGCGGGCACGGCGCTGGGCCGCGAGGCCAAGGGGTACATGGACCGCGGGGCCCTGGTGCCCGATGCGGTCATCCTCGGCATCGTACGCGAGGCGCTGGCCGCCCCCGGCTACGCCAGGGGGGCGATCCTCGACGGCGTGGTCCGTACCGTCCCTCAGGCCGAGGGCATGCGCGGCGTCATGGCCGGCCTGGGCCGGCGGATCGACGCCGTGCTCGACTTCGACGTCGCCAACGACGAGATCGTGCGCCGCCTGAGCAGCCGGTTGGTCTGCGCGGCGTGCCAAACGCCGTACATGACGGGCAAGGTGGGCGATCCGTGCCCGAAGTGCGGCGGGGTGCTGGTGCGGCGCAAAGACGACGAGCCCGAGGCGATCCGCCACCGCCTCGAGGTGTTCGAGGCCCAGACGGCGCCGGTGTTCGAGTGGTACCGCGCCGCCGGCACGCCGGTGGCGACGGTGGACGCCACGGGTCCGGTGGACGAGGTCACGGCGCGCGCGCTCAAGGCGTTGGGCCGGTGATCAAGCTCAAATCCGAGCGCGAGCTCGAGCTCATGGCCGAGGGGGGGAGGATCCTCGCCGGCGCGCACGCCGCGCTGCGGCAGGCGGTGAAGCCGGGCGTGTCCACGGCCGAGCTCGACAAGGTGGCGGAGCAGTTCATTCGCGGCCACAAGGGCGCCACGCCGGCGTTCAAGGGGCTGTACGGCTTCCCGGGCAGCATCTGCGTGTCGATCAACGAGGAGATCGTGCACGGGATCCCGTCCCGGAAGCGGATTTTGCGCGAGGGCGACATCGTGTCGCTGGACGTCGGGGTCGGCTACAAGGGACTGGTCACGGACGCGGCCATCACGGTGGCGGTGGGCGCGATCGACGAGACGTCGCAGCGGCTGCTCGACGTGACGCAGCGGTCGCTGGACGCGGGGATCGCGGCGGCGCAGGCGGGGAACCAGGTGGGCGACATCGGGGCCGCGGTGCAGGCGGTGGTCGAGGCGGCGGGGTTCAGCGTGGTGCGCGAGCTCGTGGGGCACGGCGTGGGGACCGAGATGCACGAGGAGCCGCAGGTTCCCAACTACGGCAAGCCGCACCGGGGGGTGAAGCTCGTTCCGGGGCTCACGATCGCCATCGAGCCGATGGTCAACGTGGGCGGGCACGCGATCAAGACGCTGCCCGACCGGTGGACGATCGTGGCGGCGGACGGCTCGCGCTCGGCGCACTTCGAGCACACGGTGGCGGTCACCGAACACGGCCCGCGGGTCCTGACCCGCGCCTGAGGGCGTGCGGGCCGGCAGCGGTTGCCCGGTCCGCCCCGTAGACTGGGCGAAGTCCCGTCCGGCCGGCGTCCGCCCGGCGGGCCGCCGGCCCCGCTCTCCCCCCCGGAGGTTTCTCCATGCGGTCGAGTCTCTCGCGCTCGCTCGGTGCGCTGGCGCTGCTGTTCCTCTCCGCCGCCGCCACGCTGCCGGCCCAGGGCCACGTCACGACGCCCCGGCAGCAGTTCGGCCACGACATCGGCGACGATTACTGGCTGCCCAACTACGACCAGTACGAGGCGTACGTGAAGCGGCTGGCCGCCGAATCGGACCGCGTCCGGCTGCTGGACATCGGAAGGACCGCCGAGGGGCGCCCCCAGTACACGCTGGTGGTTTCGGCGCCGGAGAACATCAGGAATCTCGAACATTACCGGCAGATCGAGGAGCGGCTGGCGCGGGCCGAGGGGCTGACCGAGGCGCAGGCCCGGCAGCTGGCGGGCGGGGGGAAGGCCGTGGTGTGGATCGACGGCGGGCTGCACGCCACCGAGGTGCTGGGGGCCAACCAGCTCATCGAGACCGCGTACGACCTGGTGTCGCGCAGCGACTCCGAGACCCTGCGCATCCTGCGGGACGACATCGTGCTGCTCACGCTGGTGAATCCCGACGGGATGCAGCTGGTGGCCGACTGGTACATGCAGGAGCCCGACTCGCTCAAGCGGAACATGAACATTCCGCGGCTCTACGAGAAGTACGCGGGGCACGACGACAACCGCGACTTCTACATGGCGAATCTGCCGGAGACGCAGAACGACGAGCGGGTGATGTTCCAGGAGTGGTACCCGATCATCGTCTACAACCATCACCAGACCGGGCCGGCGGGCACGGTGATGTTCTCGCCGCCGTTCCGGGATCCGTTCAACTACGACTTCGATCCGCTGATCGTGACCGACCTGGACCTGGTGGGCGCGGCGATGCACACGCGGCTCACGGTGGAGCACAAGCCGGGGTTCACGATGCGGTCGGGTTCGAGCTACTCGACGTGGTGGAGCGGCGGGCTGCGCACCGAGGTGTACTTCCACAACATGGTCGGGCTGCTTACCGAGACGATCGGCAACCCGACGCCGACGCGCATTCCGTTCGTACCCGCCATGCAGCTGCCGCGCGGCGACCTGCCGTACCCGGTGGAACCGCAGGCGTGGCACTTCCGGCAGTCCATCGACTATTCGGTGAGCGCCAACTACGCCGTGCTCGACATCGCGTCGCGGCGGCGCGACGAGTGGCTGTACGGGCTGTACGAGATGGGGCGGAACTCGATCGAGAACGGGAGCCGGGACCACTGGACGGTGACGCCGCCGATGATCGCGGCCGTGGATTCGGCCCTGGCCCGCGACCGGGCGGAGCGGGGCGGGGCGGCTGGGCGCGGCGGGCGCGGCGGGAACGTCGCCCCCGACGCGATGTTCGCGCGGTACCTCCGCGATCCGGCCCGGCGCGACGCGCGCGGCTACGTGATGCCCGCCGACCAGCCGGACTTCCCCACGGTCACCCGGTTCGTGAACTCGCTGCTCTACAACGGCATCGACGTGCTGCGCGCCACGGCCGACTTCACGGTGAACGGCACGCGCTATCCCAGGGGCTCGTACGTGGTGAAGACGGCCCAGGCATTCCGGCCGCAGGTGCTGGACATGTTCGAGCCGCAGCACTACCCGAACGACTTCGCCTATCCCGGCGGCCCGCCCATCCCGCCGTACGACAACGCGGGCTGGACGCTGGCGTACCAGATGGGCGTGCGCTTCGACCGGATCCTCGACGGGTTCGACGGGCCGTTCGTGAAGGTCCGGGGGCCGGCGGCGCCCGAGCCGGGCGCCGTGACGGACGCCGCCGGCGCGGCAGGATATGTATTCTCTCATGCCACGAACGCCGCGTTCACGGTGGTCAACCGGCTGCTGGCGGCCCACGCCGAGGTGTACTGGCTGCGCGCTCCGCTCACCGCCGGCGGCGCGACCTATCCCGCCGGCACGTTCTACGTCGCGGCGTCGCCCGCCGCGGCCCCGGTCATCCGCGCGGCGGCCGAGCGCCTCGGCGTGAGCTTCGCCGGCGTGACCGCCCCGCCGGGCGCCGCGGCCACCCGGCTCCACCCGCAACGCATCGCGCTGCTGGACCAGTACGGCGGCTCGATGCCCTCGGGGTGGACGCGGTTCGAGCTCGAGCAGTTCGAATTCCCGTACACCGTGGTCTACCCGAAGGATCTCGACGCGGGCACCCTGAACGCCAGGTACGACGTCATCGTGCTCGTGGACACGCGCATCCAGGGGTCGCGGGGGAGCGGCGGCGGGCGCGCGTTCGGCGGCGGGCGCGGCGCGGCCGAAGTGCCGGCCGCGTACCAGCACATGCTGGGCAGCGTGACGGCCGAGCGGACGGTGCCGCAGCTCCGGACGTTCATCGAGCACGGCGGGACCGTGATCGCCGTCGGCGCCGCGACGTCCATGGCGTACGACCTCGGCCTGCCGATCGAGGACCAGCTCGCCGAGCGGCTTCCGTCCGGCGAGGTGCGGCCGCTCACCGGCGAGCAGTTCTACGTGCCGGGATCGATCCTGTCCACGGCCGTGGATTCGACGGCCACGGTTGCCGCCGGAATGCCCGGGCGGCTGGACGTGTTCTTCGACCACTCGCCGGCGTTCCGGCTGGATCCGGACGCCGCGATGCATGGCGTGCACGCGGTGGCGTGGTACGATTCGGACACGCCGCTGCGCAGCGGGTGGGCGTGGGGGCAGGGCTACCTGAAGGGCGGGGTCGCGGTGGCCACGGCGGACATCGGCCAGGGGCACCTGTACCTGTTCGCCCCGGAGATCCTGTTCCGCGGCCAGCCGCACTCGAACTTCAAGTTCCTGTTCAACGGCATCTACGGGCCGGAGAAGTAGCGAGGCCCGGCATTCGCGGATCGGCCGGGTTCACCCGCCGATGGCCTTCTCCACCAGTCCCGTCGCCCGGGCGGCGAGCGTCGCCGCCC
>JAGWRI010000176.1 GCA_028876525.1 Gemmatimonadota bacterium
CGGATTGGCGCCGTCGCTCACGAACGGATTGTACGGATAGTTGCCGTTCGTGCCCTGCAGGTTCACCCACGTGGGCGTGGCCGAGAAGACGTCGCCCGGCGAGACCACGGGGCTGTTGTCGTTGCCCGAAATGCCGCGGTCGGTGAGCGTGTGGATGAACTGGTTGTTCGACCGCAGGTTGATGTGCGCGCCGATGAGCTGTCCGATGTTGGCCGTGATGGACTGCTTCTGGTAGTAGCTGCTCTTCTGGATCGCGTTGTCGCGGCTCGCGTCGCCGCCCATGTAGTACGTGGTGCTCGCCGTGCCGCCGCTCACCGAGAGGCTGGTCTCGTACGACGCCGGGTTGCCGCCGTAGAACTGCTTCTCGAAGTCGTTGCACACCGGCTGCCAGGGCACCGGGGGCGCGCCGGCGCCGCCGTAGACGTTGGTCCACCAGTCGTTGGCTTCAGCCGCCGACGTGAAGCAGCGGAAGTGCAGCTGGTGCGACAGCGTGTACTGCCCGTAGCGCTGCGTGAAGTTCACCTTGGGCGCCCCGGCCTCGCCGTGCTTGGTCGTGATCACGATGACGCCGTTGGACGCCAGCGAGCCGTAGATCGCGCCCGCCGAGGGGCCCTTCAGGACCTCGATGCTCTGGATGTCGTTCGGATCGAGGTCGGCAATGCGGTTCACCGGCTGGTCCTGGATGTTCGTGATGCCGCCGCCGGCGTTGGTGACCGAATTGAGGCCCGAGCCGATCGCCGCGTTGCTCACGATCACGCCGTCCACCACGTACAGCGGGCTGGAGCTGGCGTTGATGGAGGTGACGCCGCGCAACTGGACCTGGGCGCCGCCGCCCGGCGCGCCCGAGTTCGTGGTGATCACGGCCCCCGGAATCTTGCCCTGGAGGTCGCTCTCGATGGTCTGGGCCGGAGAGTTCGTCAGGTCGGCGCTGCTCACCACCGCGACCGCGTTGGCCGCGTTCTGGCTCGACACCGTGGTCGCCACGCCCGTGACGACCATCTTGTCCAGCTCCAGCACGTCCTTGTCCATCTTGATCGTGATCTCGCTGGCGTCGGCCGCGACCTTCACGGTCGCCACCCGGTAGCCGATGCGGCGGGCAATCAGAGTCTGCGCGCCGCTCGGCAAGGTAACGGCAAAGGATCCGTCACCGGCGGTCATGGCGCCGAACGTCGTGCCCTGGACGCGGACCTGCGCGCTGCCGATGGGCTCACCGGCGGGTCCGACCACGTGGCCGGTCACGCGCCGCTGCGCCCACGCACCCTGGGCCGACAACGCCAACAGGGCGGAGGTCAGGACCAGGAAACGGAATTTCTTCACATCGCCTCCCAGAGGTTGAGGAACGAAGTGACGCCCGGCTGCCCACTCGACGGGTCCGACCGGGCGCCAAAGCCCTTAGCCACTAAAACTCAGGAAGGGTGAAGAATGTCACATCAACTATTGGCCCGTTAGTCCCCGCATGGGCCCGATCACAAAGGAAACACAATGACGAGCAATGGGTTGGCGCCCCGGGAGCCGGCGCCCTGCCAGAAACGAGGAGGGCCCTCCGGTCACCCGGAGGGCCCTCTTCACGGCCGATGCCGCCGGCCGATTTCCGCTACTGGCGGACGCCGCACCCCGACGTGTACGTCGGAGCGGCGGTCGCCTTGTCCCACCACATCGAGGTCTGGAAGACGTCCGGACCCTGCCGCGCGACGGCCGCGGCCACCTGGGTCGCGTTCACCGAGTACTCGGTGATCGAGTACTCGAAGCGGCGCGGTACGGTGTTGATGATGGCGTACGGGCCGGGGCGCACCGTGTTCGGCACGCAGGTCCTGCGCCACTCCGCCCACGCCTGCCCGCCGTCGCCGTACAGGGCGACCCAGCGCTGCAGGTCGATCTGGTTCAGCCCCGCGAGCCCGCCCTGGTAGGCCACCGACGGCTGGCCCAGGTAGGTCACGACGTCACCCGGCGCCACGCCCCACTGCTGCATGGACGAGGTGATGCCCGCCGTGTAGAAACCGGCGGCCTGACCGGGCGTGAGCCCGGCCATGCCGCGGTTGGCGGCTTCGGCCTCGATGAACGCCATGTCGGCGTACGTCATGTAGTACGACGGCGTGCTCTTGCCGCTGCCGTCGCCGAACGTGCCGTACGTCGTCGCGCCGGGATAGAAGATCAGGCCCGGGCGCGAGGTGTTGTTGAAATAGACCGACGCCGTGGCCTGGGTGAGGCCGTTGGGCATGCCCGCATAGTTCGGGAACATCGCGCTGACCGTCGTGTCGTTCACCGTCGGCTGCGCGTAGATCGGAATGCGCGGGTCGTTGTTGGCGAACAGCACGCCCATCAGCGTCTGCGACATCCGGTGGTCGTCGCGGGTGGCGAAGTTCCCCGACCACGGGTTGTTGAACACGCCGTCGCCGGGCCACGCGATCATCGCGGCGTCGGCGTTGGAGGTGAACACGCCGCCCGGAGCGGCGAGGGCCGCCGTGAGCTGCGTGTTGGCCAGCGCCGGGTCCACGTTCACGACGCGCAGCGCGAGCCGCGCGCGGAGCGAGTTGGCGAACTTCTGCCACATGGCCGGATCTCCGCCGTACACCGGGTCGGCGGCGCCGAGGCTGTTGCTCGCGCTGGAGAGCGCCTTGGACGCCTGGTCGAGCTGGGCGAACATGCCGGTGTAGATGGACTGCTGGGGATCGTAGGCCGGCGTGAGGGTCCCGCCGGTGGAGTCGCCCGACAGCGCCTGCGAGTACGGAACGTCGCCCCACGTGTCGGTGAGGAAGCTGAAGTCCCAGACCTGCAGGATCATGGCCGGCGCCCAGGTGCCCGGGTCGTTGGCGGCCTGTCCCTTCTTGACGACCTGGCGCAGGTCCTCGAGCTCGCCCTGGTAGGCGCCGTCGAAGATGCCCGCGGTCTGGCCGCCCTGGAGGCGCTTGTAGTCGTCCTCGTCGGGGTACTGCACTTCGGCCAGGTGCTGCGCGACCCATTCGGTGCCGCGCAGGTCGTACCCGTTCCCGATCCAGCGCCCGGCGGAGGCCTGGGCGGCGTTGGTGAACACCGTCTTGGCCGGCACGTCGGTCGGGCTGTTCGGGTTGTTGTTGAGGCTGGTCAGTTTGTTGTTGTCACATCCGGCGGCCCCGATGAGGGCGATGCCGGCACCGACCAAGAGCCATCGATTCCTATTCATCATGATCGTGTGTCTCCGGTTCGGCAGTTATGGAACGATGCGGACGTTGATGCCCCACGACATCGGACTCGGAATGCTGGCGTACTCGATGCCCTGAACGTTGCCCGTGCTGTAGGCGAACTCGGGGTCGATGTTCGGTACGTTGGTCCACGTGTGGAGGTTGGTGCCCACCAGCGCCACGTTCACGCCCGAGGCGTTGAACCGGCGTGCCCACCGTTCGGGCAGGTCGAAGCCGACCCGGATCTGCCGGAGCTTGAAGTACGTGTCCTTGTAGATGTAGGGCTCGTTCACCGGGAAGATGTTCTGGTAATACTCTTCCGAGGTGACGGTATCGGTGTTGGCCTTGCCGGTGTTCACGTCGATGCCCTTGATGACGAGGCCCGGGTTGTTCCAATCCACCTGGCGGCCGTTCAGCGTCCGCTTGAGCACGCCGGAGTAGTCGCCGAAGTAGTTCGTCACGCTGAAGATGTCGCCGCCCACGTGGGCGTCGACCAGCGCGCTGACGGTGAGGTTCTTGTAGGTGAACTCGTTGTTCCAGCCGCCGGTCCAGTCGGGCTGGATGTTGCCCAGCACCTTCTTGCCCGAGGTGTAGGTGAGCCCGCCATCGGTCATCAGCTGGCCGGTGGCGCTGTCGCGCGCGAACGCGTAGCCGAAGAGCGCGCCGTAGGGCTGGCCCTTGCGGGCTTCGACGTTCGTGTACCAGGTGCCGCCGAGCACGATCGTCGAGATGCCCGGGTAGAGCTGGTCGACCATGCTGCGGTTGCGCGAGAAGTTGAACGTCGAGGTCCACTGGAACCCGTTGTTCAACTGGAGCGGAATCACCGTGAGCAGCGCCTCGATGCCGTGGTTGAAGATGCGGCCGGCGTTGATCGACTTGGAGCCGAACCCGGTGGACGGCGACACGGCGACGTTGAAGATCTGGTTGCGCGTCGCCTTCTGGTACCAGGTCGCGTCCAGGCTGGCGCGGTCGTTGAAGAAGCTGGCCTCGACGCCGATTTCACCGGACTTGGTGATTTCGGGCTTGAGGGCCGAGTTGGCCAGCACGTCGTTGTACGAGAACAGCGGCTGGCCGTTGAACTTGGACGAGCTGCCGTTGTACGTGGACTGGAGCTGGTAGGGCGGCGCGTCGTTGCCGACCTGCGCGATGGAGCCGCGCAGCTTCAGGTAGTTGAGCCAGCTGCTCTTGAGGCCCGGGAACGCGTCGGTGAGCACGAGGGAGGTGTTCGCCGAGGGATAGAAGTACGAGTTGCTGCCCTTGGGCAGGGTGGAGGAGTGGTCCTGACGGGCCGTCCCCTCGACCGTCCACCAGCCGTCCCACGTGAACGACAGGTCGCCGTAGGTGCTGTTGACCTGCTGCAGCGACTGGAACTGGCTCAGCGTCGGGGCGATGGCGGCGTTCGACACGTTGTAGATGCCGGGCGCCGAGATGCCGCTGACGTAGACGCCGTTGGTGTTGAAGTTCTGCTGGCGGATCGTGCCGCCGAGCGAGCCGTTCACCGTGAGGTGGCTGCCCACGTCGTGCACGCCGGTCAGGATGAGGTCCGAGTTCCGGTTGTTGGAGTAGTCGTTGGTCACGCCGAAGGCGCCGGCGGTCGAGTAATCCATGTTCACGCCGGTGATGTCGGCCACCGAGTAGTCCTGCGTGATGCCCAGCCGGTACACGTCGGCGCCGGCGCGGCCCATGAGGCTCAGCCAGTCGTTGAACTTGTACGTGGCCGAAACCGAGCCGATGACCCGGTCACGGGTGTCGGCCTCGGGGTTCCCGTACATCAGGAAGTACGGGTTGTTGTGGTAGTTGTAGTTCCAGTTGAACTCGCGGTTGGCCGGCCCGTTGTTCAGGGCGCCGCTCTTCTGCCAGCTGTTCTTCAGGACGGTCATGTCCACCTGGCGGCCGAACCACACGAAGCTTTCCAGGATGGAGTTGCCGTAGCCCTGGCCCGGCCGGTTCTGGCCCTCGTCGCGGACGTACTGCAGCGAGGCGTTGGTCGTGAGCTTGGAGCCGACCTGGAGCTTGCCGGTGAGCATCGCCGTGTTCTTCCGGAGGAAGTTTCCGGGGATGATGCCCTGCGTCTGGTCGGTGCCCACCGAGAGGCGCGCGTTGGCGTTCTCGGTGCCGCCGCTGACGGCGAAGTTGGCCGACATGTTGTGGCCGGTGGGGAAGAAGCTGCGCACGTTGTTGGGATGCGCGACCCACGGGCAGGTGCTGGTCGGGCAGGTGAACTGCTCGATCGGCTGGCCGTTGAGCCGGGGGCCCCAGCTCTGGTCGGCGCCGTCGTTCACGCCGCCGCCCGCGCCGTCCACGTACTTGAACGCGCCGCCCGCGCCCTGCCCGTAGTTGTTCTGGTAGGTGGGCAGGATGGAGGGCGTGTCCCAGGTGTAGAACGAGTTGAACTCGGTGTGGATCTTGCCGTCGGTGTTGTGACCGCTCTTGGTGGTGATGATGATGACGCCGTTGGCGGCCTGCGACCCGTACAGCGCGGCGGCGTTCGGGCCCTTGAGCACCGACATCGACGCGATGTCATCGGGGTTGAGGTCGTTCATCGCGCTGCCGAAGTCCCAGCCGCTGTTGGCGCTGGCGCCGCGATCGGTGTTGGAGATCAGCACGCCGTCCACCACGAACAGCGGGTTGTTGTTGCCCGTGATCGAGTTGGAGCCGCGAATGACGATCTGCGTCGAGCCGCCCTGCGTGCCCGCGCTGGTGATGTTGACGCCGGACACCTTGCCCTGGATCGCCGAGATCACGTTGTCGGACGGCGCCGTGGTCAGCGCCGACGACGACACACTCTGCTGGGCCGTGCCGAGCTGGCTCTTCTGGCGCTCCTCGCCGAGCGCCGTGACGACCACGCCCGTGAGGACGGTCGGCACGCTTGACATCACGAAGTCCTGCGTCATCCGTCCGCCGTTGAGCGTGACCTGCGTGGACGACTCGCGGAATCCGATGCGGCGGGCGAGCACTTCAACCGACTGGCCGGTGTACTGCGCCGGCACGGCGAGGGAGTACCGCCCGTCGTCCGCCGTGTAGGCGCCGACGTGGTACTTCGTGATCGTGACGCTGGCGCCCTGGATCGGCGCCCCCGCGTCGTTCACGACCCGCCCAGTGATGGTGGTTCCCTGCTGCGCGGCCGCGACTCCTGGCACGAGGGCCATGAGCACGGCCACGCCCGCGAACCAACGCCTGAGGTTGCTGGTCATAAGCGTGTTGTTCTCCCGGGGTGAAGTCCCGAGGCCCGCCCGGCGCCCGATGCAACGAGCGCCAGCCGAGCCGGTGAATGTGCGGAGAGTGCGCGCGACCGAATCCGAACGAACCGGCCCGCCATCATGCACCCCGGCGGGCCCGACGTCGCCTGCACTCCGTATATGCCCTAACAACTCTAAACGGGTGCACCGGGGTCACAATCCCTTACAAACTTCGCCACAACTTCGCGGCCCGTTTGACGCGTCGGCCAATCCCATCCTGTCGCGGAGTGACACACCGCAACACAACCCTTAACGCATCAACAGCTTAGCCGCCGGCCAACGCGCCCCCGGCGCTACCGCCGGACCCCACCGGAATCGCATTAGCATTCTTTAATCATCGAGCGGTCCCGCGCCCCCGCCCCCCCCCGCCCGCCACTGCCCGCCGCCGCACCAGCGTCAGGATCGTGTACAGCGCCACCGGCTCGTCGGCCTGGTTCCGCACCTCGACGTCCCACGCCACCACCCCCTGCGGCACCCCGCCCAGGGGGGTGTCCCGCGCCGTCTTCCGCTGGCACGTCAGCCGCACGTGGATCGTGTCGCCGATGTACACCGGCTTCACGAACCGCAGGTCGTCCAGCCCGTAGTTGGCCAGCACCGGGCCCGGCGCCGGATCCACGAACAGCCCCGCCGCCGCCGACACCACGAAGTAGCCGTGGACCACCCGGCGCTCGAAGATGCCCCCGCGCGCCGCCTCGTCGTCCATGTGGGCGTAGAA
>JAGWRI010000177.1 GCA_028876525.1 Gemmatimonadota bacterium
AATTTCCGGGCGGCGCCCTGTACGGCCTGTGAGTCCTGAGCGCCGGCTGCCGCGCGGCGTCGCCGTGGTCCTCTGGACCGCGCTCGGCGCCGTCGCCCTGGTGTTCGCGGTGCAGGGGGGCGAGTACAGCACGCTCGACCTCCTGCGGCAGCACCGGCAGGCCGTCGGGTTGCGCGCCCAGGTCGATTCGCTGCAACACGTCGTGGACTCGCTGGGCCGCTACCGCGACCGCGTGCTCCACGACCCCCAGCTGCAGGAGCGGATCGGCCGCGAGGAGTTCGGCTGGGTGCGCGGTGACAAGGAGATGCTGTACCGGTTCGTCCGGCCCGACAGCGCGTCCCGCTGAGCGTCGCCGGGTATTGCCGGACGCGTGTAGGGTGATGCCTTACGCGCGATGGGCGATCCCGTGATACCGGTCGGGGTCCGCCGTCCGTATTCTCGCCCCTGAACCAGCACCGCGTGCGCCGCGAGGGAGCGTCCGAGATCCGATGACCCAGTCACCCGACACCCGGCGGAAGTTCCAGGTCCTCCTGCTCGCCAGCGACGGCTCTCCCGCCATGGACGCCACCATCGGGATCGCGCAGCGGCTGGCCGAGCGCGACGCCGCCACCGTGCGCGTCGTGACGGCGGTCGAGCCGCTGCCCATGGTCACCCCCGAGGGGAACCTGCCGCTCGTGCCCGAGATCGAAGCCAGCCGCCACGAGGCCCTGGAGCGTCACGTCCGCGAGCAGCTCGTGCGCTGCGCGCCGGGCGCGTCGGCGCAGTGGACCGTGCAACAGATCGACGGCCGCCCCGACGCGACGATCGCGCGGGTGGCGCAGGAGATCCGCGCCGACCTCATCGTCCTCGGTCTGGGCGAGCATGGGATGATCGATCGCTGGTTCGGCGGCGAGACGGCGCTGCGCGTCCTGCGGCTGGTGCGCACGCCCGTGCTGGCCGTGGCGCCCGCGGCCGCCGGGCTGCCGCGGCGCGTGGTCGCCGCCACCGACTTCAGCGCCACGAGCGAGCGCGCGCTGGCCGCGGCGCTGGCGTTCCTCGATGCCGGGGTGAAGCTCGAGCTGGTGCACGTCGTGCCGCGCGACATCTCGATGGGCGTCTGGCCGGCGTGGGACGACGCGTACGAGAACGCCGTGCGGGCCAGCTTCGCCGACCTCCGGTCGCGCGTCGCCCTGCCGGCCGGCGTGGACGTCGACGAAGTGATCCTCTACGGCGACCCCGCCAACGAGCTGCTCAACCACGCCGAGCGCACGCGGGCCGACGTCATCGTGACCGGCACGCACGGCCACGGGGCGATCACCGCCGCGATGCTGGGCCGCGTCTCCACGAAGCTGATTCGCGGGGCCCGCTGTTCCGTATTCGCCGTGCCGCCGGAGACGCGTGCGAGCTGAGTTTTTCCGCAGCCGCGCCGTGGTGCTGCCCGCGGCGACCCTGTTCGTGGTCGCCATGGGGTCCGTCGCCGGCCTGGGGCCGGGCGGGGCCGCCGCCCGCTACTGGGTGTGGCTGGGCGGTCTGGTCGTCGTCGGCGCGCCCGTCGTCTGGCGCACCTTCCGCGGCGCGCTCCGCGGCCACTTCGCCACCGACGTCGTGGCCATGCTCGCCATCGTGGGCGCCGTCGCGTTCGGCCAGCCGCTGGCCGGGCTGGTGATCGTGCTCATGCAGACCGGGGGCGAGGCGCTGGAGCGCTACGCCGAGGGGCGCGCGTCGCGCGCCATCCAGGAGCTCGAGGCCGCCGCGCCCCGCACCGCGCACCGGCGCGACGGCGCGACCGTGACCGACATCTCGGCCGACGACATCGCCGTCGGCGACCTGCTGCTCGTCCGCCCGGGCGAGCTCGTGCCCTGCGACGGCGTGGTGACCGAGGGGATGTCGCTGGTGGACGCGTCGCGGCTCACCGGCGAGCCGGTGCCGGTGGAGGCCGAGGCGGGCACGGCCCTGATGAGCGGCAGCGTGAACGGCGACGGCGCCCTCACCGTGCGCGCCACCGCGCTGGCCAAGGAGAGCCGCTACGCCCGCATCGTGGACCTGGTGCGCCACGCGCAGGAGAGCAAGTCGCCGCTGCAGCGCGTGGCCGACCGCTACGCCGTGTGGTTCACGCCGCTCACGCTGGTCGTCTGCGCCGTTGCCTACATTACGACGCACGACGCGGTGCGCGTGCTCGCGGTGCTGGTCGTGGCCACGCCCTGTCCGCTCATTCTCGCCACGCCCATCGCCATCATCGGCGGAATCAACGCCGCGGCGCGGCGCATGGTGATCGTGCGGAATGGCGGCGCGCTGGAGCAGTTGAGCCGCGTCGACACGGCGGTGTTCGACAAGACGGGAACGCTCACCGTGGGCATGCCCGAGGTGAGCCGCGTGCGCCCGGCGCCGGGCTTCACCGACCTCGAAGTCCTGCGGCTGGCCGGCGCGGTGGAGCAGGGGTCGGGGCACCTGCTGGCGCGGACCATCGTGCGCGAGGCGGAGCGGCGCGTGGGCGCGCTGCCGCCGGCGCGCCACCACCGCGAGGCGCCGGGGCGCGGGCTGTCGGGCGACGTGGAGGGACACGAAATCGCCGTCGGCGCGCGCGCGTACATCCTGGAGCAGCCCGGCGTTTCGCTGGACGCCGTGGCGGCGCTGGAGCACGGGGGCGACGGCCTCCGTGCCTACGTCGCCGTGGACGGCCGGCTGGCCGGGATCGTGGACTACGCCGATCAGCTCCGCCCCGGCATCGACGCGGTGTTCGCCGACCTGAAGCGCATGGGGATCCGCCGCACGCTGCTGCTCTCGGGCGACCACACGCCCAATGCGCGCGCCGTGGCCGAGGCGGTGGGCATCAGCGAAGTCCACGGCGATCTGCTGCCCGAAGACAAGGTCGCGGTGGTGAACCGGCTCGCGCACGAGGGCGCGCGCGTGCTGATGGTGGGCGACGGCACCAACGACGCGCCGGCGCTCACCGCGGCCGACGTTGGCATCGCGCTGGCCGGGCACGGGGGCGGGATCACCGCCGAGGCGGCGGACGCCGTGATCCTGGTGGACGAGCCGGCGCGCGTGGCCGAAGCCGTGCGCATCGGGCAGCGTACGCTGCGCGTGGCGCGGCAGAGCATCTGGGTGGGGCTGGGGTTGAGCGGCATCGCGATGGTGTTCGCGGCGCGGGGGTACATCGTGCCGACCGTCGGCGCGCTGCTGCAGGAAGCGATCGACGTGGCGGTGATCTTGAACGCGCTGCGGACGAGCGGATCGGCGGTCGGGAACGCCAACTCTTGACCCCGCCCGCCGCTCGGCTAGGTTTAGGATACTGACGCGGGGTGGAGCAGCCTGGTAGCTCGTCGGGCTCATAACCCGAAGGTCGCGGGTTCAAATCCCGCCCCCGCTATGCGCCGGCCGGTCCGCAAGGGCCGGCCGGTTTGTCTTGGGTGGGTCGGCGATTAGGTTTCGCGGCCGGACGGAGAAGTGGGGCAGGGTAGCTCAGGTGGTTAGAGCACGGCACTCATAATGCCGGGGTCGTGGGTTCGAGTCCCACCCCTGCTA
>JAGWRI010000178.1 GCA_028876525.1 Gemmatimonadota bacterium
CCGCCCCACTCCTCGACGGCGGGCGTGAGCGGATCGCGGCCGTAGATGGTGTCCCAGACGAAGGTGCCGATCAGACCGAGACGGTTCATCGAAGTGCAAGGGGCGCCGGCAAGAACAGCGCCGGCAAACGCTGCGCCGGCAAATACAGCGCCGACAAGAACTGCGCCGACAAGAGCTGCGCTGGGAACGGATTCAGGCAACCAGCGCGTGAGGACCGAAACTGCGCGTAAACTACGCGGGTGTGAGGCCGGCCCGAAGGGCCGGCCATACCGAATCCAGCGCCGTACTTGCCGGCGCTGTCCTTGTTTGCGCCGGGTTGGTCGGCGCTGGTCTTGCCGGCGCCGGTTTTGCCGGCGTTTCTTGTACTCGCCGGCCCTACTTGTACTCGCGCTCCAGATATGCCTTGGCCGCTCCCACCACCCCCGCCGTCCCCGGCAGAATCCCCGGCACGATCCGCGCCGCGTCAACGGCCGGTGCGAACGCCCGCCGTCGCACCTCCGCCTGCAGTGGCCCGAACAGCCGTTCCCCCGCCAGCGTCACGCCGCCCGCGATCACCACCACGTCGGGGTTGAAGATGTTGAGCAGATTGGCCACGGCGGCTCCCAGGTAGCGCGCCGTGTCGCGCACGATCTCGTCGGCCACCCGATCGCCCGCCTTCGCCGCATCGTACACGGTCTGTGCCGTGAGGCGGGTCAGGTCGCCGCCCACCATGGCGGGCATGAGCGACGCGGTGCTGTCGCGGTCCAGCACCTCGCGGGCGCGCGTGGCGATGGCCGGGCCCGACGCGTAGGCCTCGAGGCACCCGTAGTTGCCGCACTTGCAGTGGCGCCCGTCCATGTCGATGGTCGTATGCCCGATCTCGCCGGCCACGTCGGACGCGCCGTGGAAGAGACGGCCGTCGATCACCAGCCCCCCGCCGATCCCGGTGCCGATGGTCAACCCGATCACGTGCCGCGCCCCGCGGGCGGCGCCCAGCCACCACTCGCCCAGCGTCGCGCAGTTGGCGTCGTTGTCCAGCGTCGCCGGCAGCTTCACGCGGTCCTGCACCCGGTCGCGCAGCGGGAAGTTCCGCCAGCCCAGGTTGGGGGCGACGATCACGATCCCGCGCTCGCGGTCCAACGGCCCCGGCGCGCCGATGCCGACCCCCCGGAAGGCATCGCGCCCGACCCCGGTCTCCTCCATGGTCGCGGCGATGGTGGCCTCGATCGCGCCCACGATGTGGTCCACGACTCCTTCGGCGCCCGACGCGACGTCGGTGGGCACCGAGCGCACGCCGCACGTGCGCGCGCCGTCCGGGGTGAGCGCGCCGGTGACGATGTTCGTGCCGCCGAGATCCACTCCGATGATGAATTCCTGCGCCGTGGCTGCCGTCATGGGTGCGGGGTGGGTGTGGAGAGAAGATGGCGCACGCGCGCGCTCACGTCATCCGCCGTCAGCTCGCGCATGCACTTCCAGTGACCCAGGGGGCAGGCCGGCGGGCCGTGACGGTCGCACGGCCGGCAGTCGAGGGCGGCGTGCCCCACTACTATGGAATGCGGCGCCAGCGGTCCGAACCCGAATTCGGGGACGGTAGGCCCGAAGATGGCCACGGTCGGCGTATCCATGGCCGACGCGAGATGCTGGGGGGCCGAATCGTTGGTCACGAGCAGCGCGGCCCGGCCGATCAGTTCCGCGGACGCGAGCAGGGAGAGCCGGCCGGCGGCATTCACGCCGCCGTGGCTCGACGCGGCGAGGATTTCCTCGGCCAGTGCGCGGTCGTCGGCGCTGCCGAGCACGGCCAGGCGGGCGTCGGCGGCGGCGGCGCGCGCGAGCTCCTTGTAGTAGGGCCACCGCTTGGTGGCCCAGACGCTGCCCGGGGCGAGGGCCACGAGGGGGCGCGGGTCGTGAGCCGGGCCGAGCAGGCCGTCCACCGCGGCGCGCTCGGCGGCCCCGGGGTAGAGGCGCGGGCGGATCTCGCCCGGCGCCGGGTCGCGCTCGGGAGTGGCCAGCTGCCACAGGCGCGCGGCGTGGTGCAGGTCGCGCCGGTAGGGCACGGTCTGCGAATAGAGGGGCCGGCCGGCCGACGTGCGGAAGCCGACGCGCCGGTGCACGCCGGCGGCGAAGGCGAGGGCGGCGCTGCGCACCGAGCCCTGGGCGAGGTAGATCGCGTCGGCCCGGCGCTTCCGCAGCTCGTGGAGCACGCGCCCGAACCCGCGGACGCCGCGCGAAGCGCGGCGCTTGTCGTACAGGATCACGGCGCGGACGCTCGGGTTGTTGGCCAGCAGCCCGGCCGACGCCGGCGTGGCCACGACGTCCACCGGTCCGCGCTCGGCGAGCGCGGCGATGAGCGGCGTGGTGAGCACCATGTCGCCGAGGAAGCTGGTCTGGATGACGATGGAAACCATGGCGGGGCGGGGGCCGGACGGTGCCGCAATCTACGCTCCCGGCGCCGACCGGGCATCAAGAACTCGGAACTGCAGATGAGACGAATGGTCCGGATAAGACGGATACGGCAACTGCAACGGCATGACTGGGGGGCTGCAAGGGGAGACTCGGCCCGCCGGGCGAACCGAGTCTCCCCCCGACGCCCCCGTCGTCGAGATCCGTCTCATCCGATCCATCCGGATCATCTGCCGTTCAAGCTGTTCTTGGCGCCGGACCGGCGCGCGTTACTCGACCTGCAGCACCGCCAGGAAGGCTTCCTGCGGGATCTCCACGGCGCCCACCTGCTTCATGCGCTTCTTGCCTTCCTTCTGCTTCTCGAGGAGCTTGCGCTTGCGGGTGATGTCGCCGCCATAGCACTTTGCCAATACGTCCTTGCGCAGCGGCTTGACCGTGGTGCGGGCAATGACCTTGGTGCCGATCGCGGCCTGGATGGCCACCTCGAACAGCTGCCGCGGGATCAGCTCCTTGAGCTTGTCGGCGATCTTGCGCCCCCACTCGTAGGCCTTGTCGCGGTGGATGATCACGCTGAACGCGTCCACGGCGTCGCCGTTGATCAGCATGTCGAGCTTCACGAGCTCGCTGGGGCGGTACTCCAGCATCTCGTAGTCCAGCGAGGCGTAGCCGCGGCTGATCGTCTTGAGGCGGTCGAAGAAGTCGAGGATGATCTCGGCCAGCGGGAACTCCCAGTCGAACTCCACGCGCGACTGGTCGAGGTAGGTCATGTTCTTGTACACGCCGCGGCGCTCGGTGCCCAGCGTCATGATCGGCCCGATGTAGTCGGCCGGCGCCATGATGCGCGCCTTGACGTACGGCTCCTCGATGCGCTGCAGCTCGGCCGGCGGCGGCATCTTGGACGGATTCTCGATCAGCTCCATCGTGCCGTCGGTGTGGTACACGTGGTACTCCACGTTCGGCACCGTGGTGATCAGGTCGAGATCGAACTCGCGCTCCAGCCGCTCCTGCACGATGTCCATGTGCAGGAGCCCGAGGAACCCGCAGCGAAAGCCGAAGCCGAGCGCGGTGGACGACTCGGGAATGAAGTGCAGCGACGCGTCGTTGAGGATGAGCTTGTCGAGCGCGTCGCGCAGCGTCTCGTACTGCGTGGTGTCGGTGGGGTAGAGCCCCGAGAACACCATCGAGTGCACGTCCTGATAGCCGGGCAGCGGCCGCGCGGCCGGCCGCTCGAAGTCCATGATCGTGTCGCCGGCGCGCGTTTCCTTGACCGAGCGCACGTTGGCCACCACGAACCCCACCTCGCCCGGGCCCAGCGAGTCGCTGGGCACCTGGCGCAGCTGATTGTACCCCACCTGCGCCACCTCGTACGGGTCGCGGCTGCCCGAGGCGAAGAAGATCTTCTGCCCGGGGCGGATGGTGCCGTCCACCACGCGCACGCTGGGAATGGCGCCCCGGTAGCGGTCGTAGTACGAGTCGAAGATCAGCGCGCGGAGGGGCGCGCCGGGGTCGCCCTTCGGCGGCGGGACTCTGGCCACGATGCGCTCGAGCAGGGCGGGGATCCCGATGCCCTCCTTGGCGCTCACGAGCAGGATCTCCTCGGGGTTGGCGCCGATCAGGTCGTGCAGCTCCTGCCGCCGCCGCTCGGGCTCGGCGCCGGGCAGGTCGATCTTGTTGAGCACGGGGATGATCTCGAGGCCCGCGTCGAGCGCCAGGAACAGGTTCGACAGCGTCTGCGCCTGGATGCCCTGCGACGCGTCGACGACCAGAATCGCGCCCTCGCACGCCGCCAGCGAGCGCGAGACCTCGTAGGTGAAGTCCACGTGGCCCGGCGTGTCGATCAGGTTCAGCTCGTACGTCTGCCCGTCGTCGGCGCCGTACGACATGCGCACGGCGTTGAGCTTGATCGTGATCCCGCGTTCGCGCTCGAGGTCGAGCGTGTCCAGGACCTGGCTCTTCATCTCGCGCTTCTGGAGCATGCCCGTGGCCTCGATCAGGCGGTCGGCCAGGGTCGACTTGCCGTGATCGATGTGCGCGACGATGCAGAAATTGCGGATGAGCGAGGTGTCCACGGGCGTCCGGCGATGAGCGGTTGAGGACCAATCATTGAAGTTAGCCGGGGCCGATACGGCATCCAAGGCGCTTACTGGCGGGCGCGCACCAAGAACGAGGGAACGGCAGATTAGACGGATGAGCCGGATGAAACGGGTACCGCAACTGCAAGCATGGGGGACTTCACGGGAAGGCTCGGTGCGCCGGGCGGCCGGGATCTCCCCCGCAAGCCCCCACCGTTGATCCGTCTCATCCGATCCATCCGGAGCATCTGCCGTTCCCCCTTCTTGATGCCCGCCGGCCGCGCCGCGCCCGCTTCCAGAGCGAGCAGCCGAGCTCTAGGTTTCTCCCCTCGATGGAGACATCCCGCGCCACGCGCGCCGATCTGCTCGACCCCGCGCACCTCGCCGCGCTGGGCCGCGTGGAGATCATTGCCCGCTGGGTCGTGGACGGCTTCATGACCGGGCTCCATCGCTCCCCGCGCAAGGGCTTCTCGGTCGAGTTCGCCGAGTACCGCCCCTACCTCCCGGGCGACGACCTCCGCCATGTGGACTGGAAGATCGCCGCCCGCACCGACCGGCTCGTCGTGAGGCAGTACGAGGAGGAGACCAACCTCCGCGCCTCGATCGTGCTCGACGTGAGCCGCTCGATGGCGTGGAGCGGCGCCCGGCTCCCCGCCGCCGGCCGCGCCCGCCCCGCCGATCGCCTCACCAAGCTCGCCTACGCCGAGATCGTGGCCGCGTCGCTGGCCCTGATCCTCCTTCGCCAGCGCGACGCCGTGGGCCTGGTGCGATTCGACGACCGCGTGCGCACCGCCGTGCCGCCGCGCGCGCGCCGGGGC
>JAGWRI010000179.1 GCA_028876525.1 Gemmatimonadota bacterium
ATGATGGCGAAGTACTTGGCCACGTCGTTGGCGATCGAGAACGTGGTGAGCGATCCGCGCGTCATCAGGAGCTGCTTCCCGATCTCCACCACCTCGATGAGCTTGGTGGGGTTCGAGTCGAGGTCGATCATGTTGCCGGCTTCCTTGGCCGCCTGGGTACCGGTGTTCATGGCCACGCCGACGTCGGCCTGGGCGAGCGCCGGGGCGTCGTTGGTGCCGTCCCCCGTCATCGCCACCAGTCGGCCGCCCGCCTGCTCCCGCCTGATGAGCGCCATCTTGTCTTCGGGCGTCGCCTGGGCGAGGAAGTCGTCCACGCCGGCTTCCTGCGCGATGGCGGCCGCCGTGAGCGGGTTGTCGCCGGTGATCATCACCGTGCGGATCCCCATGGCGCGGAGCCGCGCGAAACGCTCGCGGATGCCGCCCTTGACGACGTCCTTGAGATAGATCACGCCCAGGACGTGGGCGCTGCCGTTCTCGCGCTCGGCCACGACGAGCGGCGTGCCGCCCTCGCGCGCGATGCGCTCGACGACCGGGCCGAGGTCGGGCGGCACCGTGCCGTTGTTCTCCAGGACCCAGCGAGCCACGGCGTCGCTGGCGCCTTTGCGCAGGTGGAGCGCGCCCATGTTCACGCCGCTCATCCGAGTGGTGGCCGAGAACGGCACGAACTCGGCCTCGGCGCTCGGGCGGCTGCCGTCGGTCGGCGCGACGAGGACGCGGCGTCCTTCCGCCAGCGTGCGGCCGCGGATCCCGAACTTCTCCTTGGCGAGCACGACGATGCTGCGGCCCTCGGGGGTCTCGTCGGGAAGCGACGCGAGCTGCGCACGGTCGGCCAGGCGGTCCACCGGCACGCCGGCCACGGGAATGAATTCGACCGCCTGGCGGTTGCCGAGCGTGATCGTGCCCGTCTTGTCGAGCAGGAGCGTGTTGACGTCGCCCGCCGCTTCGACCGACCGCCCGCTCATCGCGATCACGTTCTGCTGCACCAGGCGATCCATCCCGGCGATGCCGATGGCTGAGAGCAGTCCGCCGATCGTGGTGGGAATGAGGCAGACGAGCAGCGAGACGAGCACGGGCACCGACACGGCGGTGCCGCTGTACGCGGCGAACGGAGCCAGCGTCGCGACCGCCAGCAGGAAGACGATCGTGAGGCCGGACAGCAGGATGGTGAGCGCGATCTCGTTGGGAGTCTTCTGGCGCATCGCGCCCTCGACGAGGGCGATCATGCGGTCGAGGAACGTCTGGCCCTGGCCGGCGGTGATGCGGACGATCAGGTAGTCGGAGAGCACGCGCGTGCCGCCGGTGACGGCGGAGCGGTCGCCGCCCGATTCGCGGATCACCGGCGCCGACTCGCCCGTGATTGCCGACTCGTCCACCGAGGCGACGCCCTCGACCACTTCGCCGTCGCCGGGGATCACGTCGCCGGGGGTACAGATCACGAAGTCGCCCACCACGAGCTGCGAGGCCGGCGTCACGAGCACGGCGATCTTGTTGGTCGGGTCGTCGAGCTTCTTGGCCACCGTCTGGGTGCGCGCGGCGCGGAGGGAGTCGGCCTGGGCCTTGCCGCGCCCCTGCGCCATCGCCTCGGCGAAGTTCGCGAACAGCACCGTGAACCAGAGCCAGATCGCGATCTGGGTCGTGAAGCCGACGCCCGGCTGGTGCTGGACGATGTCGCGCGCCAGGACGAGCGTGGTGAGGATGCTCCCGACGAACACCACGAACATGACCGGAGTCCGCACGATGGCGCGCGGGGCGAGCTTGGCGAACGCATCGCGCACGGCGCGGCGCACGATCGGCGGGTCGAACAGCGGGCGGGCAGCGACGGCCATGGCTAGAAGAGCCTCCCGGCGTGCATCAGGAGTTGCTCGACGATCGGCCCCAGCGAGAGGGCGGGGAAGAAGGTGAGGGCGCCGACGATGACGATGACCCCGATGAGCAGGATCACGAACAGCGGCGTGGTCACGGGGAACGAGGCCGCCGACTCCGGCGCCGCCTTCTGCTCGGCCAGGAATCCGGCCAGGGCGAGCATCGGCACGATCATCGCGAATCGCCCAACCAGCGTATTCAGGCCCAGCGTCGTGTTGTAGAAGTACGTGGTGCCGGTGAGCCCGGCGAACGCGCTGCCGTTGTTGGCCGCGGTGGACGAGTAGGCGTAGAGGATCTCGGAGAGGCCGTGGGGCCCGGCGTTGTTCAGACCGGCCAGCCCCGCCTTCAGCGAAACCGCGAAGGCGGAATTGACCAGTATCGCCGCGGCGAACACCAGCACGTAGAGCATCGCCATCTGCACCTCGCGGGCCTGGATCTTCTTGCCCAGATACTCCGGTGTCCGGCCCACCATCAGTCCGGCGATGAACACGGTGAGCACGACCATGACGAGCATGCCGTAGAGGCCCGCGCCCACTCCGCCGAACACCACCTCGCCGAGCTGGATGTTGACCAGCGGCACGAGCCCGCCGAGCGGCGTGAACGAATCGTGCATCGCGTTCACCGCGCCGCAGGACGCGTCGGTGGTGATCGTGGCGAACAGCGCCGAGTTGGCGATGCCGAACCGGACCTCCTTGCCCTCCATGTTGCCGCCGGGGTTGGTGGCCGAGGCCACCGTGTTCACGCCGAGCTTCTCGTGGATCGGGTTGCCCCGCGCCTCGGCCCAGTACGCCGTGGCCGTTCCGGCCATGAACAGCACGAACATCGCCGCCCAGAGGGCCCAGCCATGCTTCTGGTTCTTCACCATGCGGCCGAACGCATACGTGAGGCCGGCGGGCACGAGGAAGATGGCGAGCATTTGCCAGAAGTTGGTCCACGGCGTGGGGTTCTCGAACGGGTGCGCCGAGTTGGCGTTGAAGAAGCCGCCGCCGTTGGTGCCGAGCTGCTTGATCGCCTCCTGGCTGGCCACCGGCCCCATGGCGAGCACCTGTCTGGCGCCCTCGACCGTCGTGACCGTCACGTAGTGGGCGAAGTTCTGGATGGCGCCCTGCTGCACGAGGAACAGCGCGAACAGGAGCGATCCGGGCAGGAAGAGGTACAGCGTGCCGCGCACCAGGTCGGTCCAGAAGTTCCCCAGCCTGCCGGCGCTGTGGCGTGCGATGCCGCGGGTGAACGCGATGGCGAGCGCGACCCCCACCGCCGCGGACGCGAAGTTGTGGAACGCCAGCTGCGTCATCTGCGAGAAGTACGACATCGTCGTCTCGCCCGCGTACGACTGCCAGTTGGTGTTCGTGGTGAACGACGCCGCCGTCTCGAACGCCTGGCGGGCCACGACGTTCGGCAGATGCTGCGGGTTGAGCGGCAGCCATTGCTGGAGGCGCAGCACCAGATACGTCAGCAGCATCGAGGCCAGACTGAACAGCAGCATCGATGCGCCGTACCGCGTCCAGTGTTGGTCCTCGTCGGGGTCCACGCCGCCCAGCCGGTACAGCAGCCGCTCCACGGGCGCGAGCCAGCGGAACGAGCCGTCGTACACCTTCATCAGATATACGCCCATCGGCTTCGTCACAAGCAGCAACACGAGGGCGTAGAAGCCGATCTGCAGCCAGCCGTTGGTGGTCACGTCAGAACCTCTCCGGCCGCAGCAGGGTGTAGAACAGGTAGACGAGCAGGAGCGCGGTCACGATCGCGCCCACGATGGTGTCCAGGGTCATGGGGTCCGGTCCTCGCGCTCGCCGCGCGTGCCGAGCACCTGACATCCCGTGACGTATGCGAGCATCACCGCGAAGAACGCGATGGCCGTGAGCACATATACGATATCCAGCATGGCCTAGCCGCCCGTGAGTGGTCCCGATACCGACGCGGAAGAACCGTACCATGCGCCGCGTGAAAATCGCGTTAATGAAGGTCTCCGCCGGGTGCACGCGGCAACCCATCGGGGGCGGCCCGATACGCGGTGAGGGTGCCGCCCGCGGTCCGTGGCCGCCGGCAAGGCCGGGGCCCCGACGCGGTTCGCCTGCCGATGGCGCGCGACGTTCACGCGCTGTCCATACCGGCGGCCGACCATATCTCCGCCGGCGCCGAGGACGTCACTGGCGCCGACCGGCGGCGGACGAGTGCGCCGCGGAGAACGGCATGGTCTGGCCCCACGTGCTGGCGGCGTTGGTGGTGATCGTGGTCGCGGCACTCGCCGCCCAGCTGGTCGTGCAGCTCGCCGTCGGCGTGGATCGCCTGAGCGTCGTCGCCGGCGCCCGACGGGCGCCGACCGTGAAGCGGCGCCGGCTCAGCCGCCCGTTGCGCCCAACGCGGGAACCTCGGCCGCCGGCAGATCGAACGTGAACACGCTGCCGCCGCCGGGACGCGGTTCGAGCCGTACCGCGCCGCCCTGGGCTTCGGCGAGCCGGCGGGCAATGGCGAGCCCGAGGCCTGCGCCGCCGACGTCGGGCGCCGTGCCGGGCGGTCGGTAGAACTGCGTGAAGACGCGGTCCCGCTCAGCCTCCGCGATTCCCGGGCCGCGGTCGGCCACCGCGAACTCCACGCGATCGGCGCGCCGGCGGATGGCGAGCTCCACCGCCGCGCCCGGGGGCGAGTACTTGAGCGCGTTCTCGAGCAGGTTCACGAGCACGCGGACCGATTGCACGATGTCGCCGACCACACCGACGACGCCCGGCGTTTCGGCCTGCACCAGCACCAGCCGCTCGCCGCGGACGCCGCTCACGGTGCGCAGCGCCGCGCCGACGAGTTCGTCGGCCACGTTGAGCTCGAGACGCAGGGGAAGCGAGCCGGCGTTCAGCCGCGAGAGATCGAGCAGGTCGGCGACCATCCGGTTCAACCGGTCGGCCTCCGATTCGATGGACGCCGCCTCGGCGGTCCCCCGCTCGGCCAGCCGGTGCGCGATGGCCTTGATGGAGGTGAGCGGCGTGCGGAGATCGTGCGACACCGCGGCGAGCAACGCGTCCTTGAGCTGCCCCGCCTGCCGGAACGCCTCGGCGCGCTCGGCTTCGGCCGAGAGGTGCACGCGCTCGACGGCCAGCGCAGCATAGTACGCGAGGGCGTCGAGGAACTGGCGCCCGGCGGGATCCAGCGCCACCGGTGCGTCGTGTGCGATGCGCAGCACCCCGACCGTGCGGTCGCGCACGCGCAGGGGCACGAGCAGGGCGCGGACGTCGCCCTCGATGTTCCAGAGCGGAAGTGGGGTCCAGGCGCCGCCATCGGCTGCGGGCGTCGGCGCGGGCGCGACGAGCGCCGTCCGGTCGCCGCGCTCTGCGGCCGGCGCGCCGGCCTGCGCCACCCAGGCGGCGAGTCCCGCCGGGTCGACCTCTCCCACCTCGGTACAGGCGCCGGCCGCTGCGGCGCGACGGTAGGCGCCGCCCCCGGGTCGGGCGACGAAGATCTCGCAGCAAGCCACGCCGAGCGTGGACTGGATCACGCGCGCGATGGCGGACAGCGCCTCCTCGGCGCGCCCCACGTTCAGCGTCTCGGCGCCGAGCACGGCCAGGCGTTCGACCTCCACGGCGCGCTGCCGCGCGGTCTCGGCGCGTTCCTCGGCGCGGGCCAGGAGTTGCGCGGCGACGATGCCCGTGATCAGGAAGGCCACGAGCACCAGCCAGTCGAGCGGGTCCTGGATCACCAGCGTGTAGTACGGCGGCAGGAACAGAAAGTCGAAGATGAAGAACGCGACGGCCGACAGCGCGATGCCGAGTAGCCGCCCGCCGGCCGCGCTGCCGCCCAGCACGACGAGCAGGAACGCGAGTACGATGTGCGCCTTGTCCACCTCTCCGCGCACGGCGAACAGGCCCGCGGTCACCGCGGCGAGCGCCGCGAACGACAGCGGCCAGGTCCATCGGGCCCAGCGTGAGGGCGGTCGGCCGCTATTGGCCATTGGCGGGCTCGATTTCGAACCGGTAGCCCACCCCGGGCTCGGTCACGAAATGGCGGGGCGCGTACGGGTCGGCTTCGAGCTTGCGGCGCAGATGGGCCATGTACACGCGAAGGTACTGCTGCGGGTCGCCGTCCGACGAGCCCCACACGGCCCGGAAGAGCTGCAGGTGCGTCATCGTGCGGCCGGCGTTGGCGACCAGCGTCTGCAGGAGGTGCCACTCGGTGGGCGTCAGGTGCACGGCGACGTCGCCGCGCGCGGCCGAGCGGCGCTCGACGTCGATCGTGAACGGGCCGATGGCCATGGGGCCGTGCGGCGGGGCGGGGCGGCGGGCCCGCCGGAGCTGGGCCCGGATGCGGGCTTGGAACTCGACCGTGCCGAACGGCTTGGTGACGTAGTCGTCGGCGCCGGCATCGAGGAGGCGCGCCTTCTCGGCTTCCGAATGGCGGGCCGAGAGGACGAGGATCGGGACCTGGGTGAACTCGCGGAGGCGCCGGCACACCTCGACGCCCTCGAGGTCGGGGAGCCCGAGGTCGAGAACGATCACGTCCGGGTGTTGGCGGCGAGCGGCGTCGAGCGCGTCGCGGCCGGTGGCGGCGGTGAGGCAGCGCTCGGCGTCGGCGCGGGCCGCGTCGCAGACGGCGGCCCGGATGCCGGGCTCGTCGTCCACGACGAGGAGGGTCTGTGCGGGGCGGTTCGGCATGGGAGGGCGCCGTGGCGCCCGTTGCTACGGGTTCTTGATCGCGAAGTTCATGGTGCTCGACGGGACCGGCGGGGATCCCCCGTTCAGGAGGAGCACGGTACGTAGCGCGTACTGGCCGTTGGGGAACTGGGCGACCCCGCCGACTTTCGCGTCGGAATGGAAAGTGAGCGCCACTGGCCCGCTCGGCAAGCTGGTCGAATCGACGGCGACACGGTCCACGGTCGTATCTCCCGCCGCGCGATGGACGACGAGGTCGAGCTCGTACGGCGAGAGACACGGTGGAGCGGGCCTGGCCACACTGGTTTCCACGCGGACGGAATCCGTGACGCTGTCGAGGTTCGCGGGCTGGCCGGTGCCGGCATCGACGACGGACGCGATGCTAACCCCCGTCCAGGTGCTCACCACGAACGCCTGGGCCGTTCCGAACACCGTGGAGTCGGCGGCGCTTCGCGCCACGACGGTGGCCATGCCGCCCGGGTAGCACGTCCCGGTAACCACGCCGCTGTCGGTGATGGCTATGGTGGCCGATGACGGCGACAGGCTCCACTGAACGGCCTGGTCGCGAGTGGGCGCGCCGGCGCTGTCCTCGACGACCGCGTGGAACTGGTAGGGCACGCCGAACCCCAGCGACACCGAGGCCGGCGTGACGATGACCCTGGCGGGGACGCTGACGATGGGCAGCGTCACCCCGCGGGTCGCTCCGTTTCCGCCGCACGCCCCCACTCCGATCAGTCCCGCCGCCGCTACGGCCGCCATCCACTTCTCGAACGAGGCCCGTTTCATGCAAGGCTCCGAGGTTTGGCGTCTGGGGAGCATTCAGTATTCTATTATGGCATGGCAGCGGGCGGGGCAAGGGCGGCGCCGGCCCCGGGGCGGCAACCGCCCCGATTGCCGGTTGCGCCGCCCCTTGCCGCCCTCCCCGGCTCCGGCTAGCGTTCGTCCAGGGGTGATGGGGCTCACCCGCAACCGCCGGCCCGCGCCGGCTGATGGCTCCTACGCAAACCAGCGCGCAGGAGCCATAATGGTATCCATGACCGACCTCCCCCCCGTCCTCAACGAGCACCAGCGGCGCCACTTCGCGGTGCTGCTCGTGGGGCTCGACGAGGCGCTGGCCCGCATCGAGCAGCTCGCCGAGCGCGAGCGCCGCGCGTGGGGACCGCTCACCGAGTACGCCGACGATCTCCCCGAGCGGTTCACCGCCGAGGCCGAGCCGCTGATCGCCGATCTGCGCTCGCGCATCGTCGGGCTGGGCGACCTGCTGGGCACGGGGCCGCGGCAGATGTCGCGCGCCCGGAGCATTCGGGCCATGGTCACGTCGGCCACGATCCGGCTGCAGGACAGCCGCGCCCGGGGGCTCCGCGGCTACGGCGCCGTGGACCCGACCGTGCACCAGCGGCTCGACCCCGTGCTGGAAGATCTCATCGAGCGCTTCCGCGCCGTGGGCCGCCTCGCGGCCTGGGAGGCGGCGGGACCGAACCCGTCGGACGAACCATGAAACTGCTCCTCAACGTGGGGTACGTCGCGCTGGGCGCGGCGATCGGCGGGGCGCTGCGCTATCTCGCCACGGTGTACATCCAGCAGCGGGCCGGCCCGGGGTTCCCCGTGGCCACGATGCTGATCAACATCACGGGGTCGCTGCTGCTGGGCTTCCTGGTGGCGTACCTCGCGGACACCGCGGTGTTGAGCCCGCAGCTCGGGCTCTTTCTCACGACCGGAATTTGCGGCGGCTACACGACGTTCTCGACGTTCAGCTACGAAACGTTCGCGCTGATGCGCGACGGGGAGTTCGGGCGGGCCGGCCTCTACGTCGCGCTGAGCGTCGGCCTCTCGCTCGCCGCGATGTTCGCCGGCTTCGCCGCGGCGCGCGGCGCCATCCATCTGCAGCGGGGAGGGGCCTGACCATGACCGACCATCCGGGCAGCGTCACCCACGGCTTCAAGGGCGAGCGGACGCTGATGCGCATCCATATCGGCGAGAACGACAAGTTCGAGGGCCGACCCCTCTATCAGCAGATCGTCGAGCTGCTGCGCGGGCGCCACTACGCGGGGTGCACCGTGTTCCGCGGGATCATGGGGTTCGGCGCCAACGCCCACCTGCACACCGATCGGTTCCTGGAGCTGTCCAGCGATCTGCCGATCGTGGTCGAGTGCGTGGACACGCCCGAACGCATCGAGGAGATCCTTCCCGAGCTGGACGGGATGATCGGGGGAGGGCTCATCACCCTCGAGCGCGCCCGCGTCATCATGTACCGGGCCGACCTTCCCGAGGACCGTCGCACGGGGAGCTGGAAGATCGACCTGGGCGAGGACTGATTCGGGGAACTTTTCGCGCGGCCGGCGGCTCCTTACGGGAAATGCGCATCGCGCAAGGAGCGCCGTCCATGAGCACCCCCGACACCTCCATCGCCGGCAAGGGGTACGTCCACCCCGAGGCGCTGGTCAGCACGGCCTGGCTGGCCGAGCATCTGCACGACGCGAACCTCCGCGTCATCGAGAGCGACGAGGACGTGCTGCTCTACGACACGGGGCACGTCCCGGGCGCGCAGAAGGTGGACTGGCACGCCGACCTCAACGACCCGCTGGTCCGCGACTACATCGACCGCGACCGCTTCCAGGCGCTGGTGCGCCGGCTCGGGATCGACGACACGACGCTCGTCGTGTTCTACGGCGACAAGAAC
>JAGWRI010000180.1 GCA_028876525.1 Gemmatimonadota bacterium
CGGCGCGCACCAGGGGCACCCGGCTGCGGCCGGCGCGGCGCGCGGCCAGCGCCGCCCATGGTTCGACCTCGCGCGCGAGCAGGCGCGCGAGGCGCGTGGCGCGGCGCTTCTGGTCGGCGCGCGTGGCGAAGGTCCCCTGCAGGGTCCACGCGTAGCCGTACGAATCCCGCAGCTCCCCCTCGACCTCGGCCAGGTCGGCGCGAGGCGCCGCCTCGAGCGCCGCCTCGGCGAAGGCGCGCAGCGACCCGGCGCGCACCTCGAGCGGGGCCGCGACCGCGGCGAGGGCAGCCAGCGCTTCGGGCAGCCGCTCCTGCCGCGCATGGTGGTCGGCGCCGTTGGGAAGAAGTCCGATGGGAAGCCGGCTGCGGGGAACGAGCTCGCCGCGCATCGCGCTCCACCGCGCGACCGCGCCCGGCCCATCGGCGGGGAGATTGGCGCCGAAGACGTACCCGTCGGGCGCGAGGTGATAGAGCAGCACGCGCGCGCCGTCGGGCGCGCGCCACCACGCCGCATCCCCGGCCGGCCACCGGCGCCCGCCGTAACCGCGCCAGAGGACGACCATCTCGAGCCCGAAGCCGCGGGCCAGCGCGGGCAGAGTGGCCGGGTGGCCGAACGAGTCCGGGCAATAGAGCACCGGCGGCGCCTCGGCGCGCATCGCCCGGAGCGTGCGTCGCCCGGCCAGCAGGTTTCGCACCAGCGCTTCGCCGTCGGGGATGAGCTCGTCGGCGAGCACGAACCAGGGGCCCGCCTCGAGCGCGCCGCCATGGAGGAGCGCGGTCAGCTCCGCGGCGCGCTCGGGGCGCACGGCCAGGTAGTCGTCGAGCACCACCGTCTGGCCGTCGAGCAGGAAGCTCGCCCCGCCGCGGGGCGGGTCGTCGAGCAGGCGGTCCACGAGCGCGACGAGCCGCTGGCGGAAGCGGCCCGCCGGGTGGTACCACTCGCGGTCCCAGTGGGTGTGGGAGACGACGATCAGGCGGCGCACGTGGGCTGGGCGGCAGGACGGTGGGAAGGCAGGACGGCGGAGAACGATACCACGACAATATCGCGCGGCAACAGCGCCGGGGAACGTACGCACCGCGGGAAGGCCCCCGCCGTTGACCAGGGGCCCCCTACCGCCGAGTTTCCATGGTTCGCGGCTGGCTCACCGGCACCGGGAAATCATGCACGACCTGCTCGACCTCTTTCACCGCCTCACCAACGTCCGCGAGCTCATCACGTGGGGCGGGTACGTCGGCCTCACGGCCGTGATCTTCGCCGAGACCGGGCTGCTCGTGGGATTCTTCCTGCCGGGCGACTCGCTGATCGTGACCGCGGGGCTGTTCGCCGCGCTGGGGCAATTCGACGTCTACGTCGTGGGGCTCCTGCTCTCGGTGGCGTCCATCGCCGGCAACACGTCGGGGTACTGGATCGGGCTGGTGACCGGGCAGGCGCTGTACGCGCGCCCCGATTCGCTGCTCTTCAAGCGCAGGCATCTTCTGCGGGCCCACGAATTCTACGAGCGGCACGGCGGCGCCACGGTGCTCATCGCGCGGTTCATGCCCATCGTGCGCACGTTCGTGCCGGTGGTCGCGGGGGTCGCGAAGATGGATTTCCGCCGTTACACGGTGTTCAACGTCATCGGCGGGCTGGTCTGGATCTGGGGCATGCTGTTCACCGGGTACTTCCTGGGTCGTTACATTCCGGGGATCGATCGCCATATCGACGTGGTGATCATGGCAGTGATCGTGCTGTCGCTGATGCCGGGCGCCGTGGCATGGCTTCGCGCGCGCCGGCAGGCGGCTCCTCCCGATATCGCACCGGACGCCTGACGTCCAAGGAGAACGATATGGCCTTCACGTTGCCCGCCCTGCCCTACGCCGCCAACGCCCTCGAGCCGCACATCGATGCGCGCACGATGGAGATCCACCACGGCAAGCACCACGGCGCGTACGTCGCCAACCTGAACGCGGCACTCGAGAAGGCGCCGGCGCTGCAGGGAAAGTCGCTGGACGAGCTGCTCAGGGATCTCAACGCCGTGCCCGAGGGCATCCGCACCGCGGTGCGCAACAACGGCGGCGGCCACTGGAACCATTCGATGTTCTGGCAGATCATGAGCCCCAAGGGAGGCGGCGAGCCCACCGGCAAGCTGGCCGACGGCATCGCGAAGGCGTTCGGCGACTTCGCCAAGTTCCAGGAGCAGTTCGCGGCGGCGGCGATGGGCCGCTTCGGCTCCGGCTGGGCCTGGCTGGTGAACGAGGGCGGCAAGCTCGCGATCGTGAGCACGCCCAACCAGGACAACCCGATGATGGATGGCAAGCACGCCGTGATGGGGCTCGACGTCTGGGAGCATGCCTACTATCTGAATTACCAGAACCGCCGGGCCGACTACATCAAGGCGTGGTGGAACGTGGTGGACTGGGGGGCGGTGGCGGCGAGGCTGTAGGACCGTCGGACCGCGGAACCACGAGCAGCGCGCCGGCGCCGACCCAGCGCCGGCGCGCTCACGGTTCGCGAGGCGGCCCCGCCACCAGGTCGTCGATACCCGGCTGGCTCGGGACGCCGCGCCGTCGCGAACGCACCGCGGCCGCCCGACCCAGCGCGGGCGGCGTCACGAACGTGGTGACCAGCACCATCAACATGATCGCGCCGTAGAGCGCCGCGTCGATGCCGCCCGTAGCCAACCCCATCTGGGCGAAGATCAGCCCCACCTCGCCCCGCGGCACCATCGCCACCCCGACCAGCATCTTGTCGCCCTTGAACCACCAGGGCACGTATCCCGCGGCCATCTTGCCCAGGATCCCGACGGCGATCAGCGCGCCCCCGACCAGCAGCGCCTGCCCGGTCATCAGAGCCCGCAGGTTCACGGCCGCGCCCACGCTGGCGAAAAAGATCGGCACGAAGAAGTGGCCGATGCGGGTGGTCGACGTCTGCAGCTCCTGCGACTTCGGCAGGTCGTGGAGCACGAGCCCGGCCGCGAAGGCGCCGATGATCATCGCCGAGCCGGCCTCGTGGGCCAGCCATCCGAGCACGAACGCGAAGGCGAGGGCCACGAGGCCGAGCGCCCCGGCGGCCCGCATCTTCTCGGCCAGCCGGAACACGGGCGGCGCGATGCGGGCGCCGACCACCACGGCGGCGACCACGAACGCCACCGCGACGCCGGCAATGCGCCCGACGTGCGGCGCCGACATCGTGCCCCCCTCGACGATCCCGGCCACCACGGCCAGGATCACGACGCCGATGATGTCGTCCAGCACCGCCGCGCCCAGCACGACGCGCCCCTCGGGCGTGTCGAGCATCCCGAGCTCGGTGAGCACGCGCGCCGAGATCCCGACCGACGTCGCGCAGAGCGCCGCGCCGCACACCAGCGCCGGAATGCGCGACAGCCCCAGCGCCTCGGCGGCGACGAACGCCGCGCCGAAGGGCAGCGCGACGCCGGCCAGCGCCACCGCCGTCGCCGCACCCCCGACTTCGATCAGGCCGCGCACGTCGGTCTCCAGCCCGATCTCGAACAGCAGGAGCATGACGCCGATCTCCGCCATCGCGGAGATGACGGGATTCGACGCATCCACGACGCCGAGCACCGACCCGCCCAGGAGGACGCCGGCCACGAGCTCGCCGAGCACCGCCGGCTGCCGGAAGCGCTGGGCCAGCTCGCCCAGGGCCTTGGTGGCCACGAAGATCGCCGCCAGCGCGGCGAGAAGCTGCGCGACCGTTCCCTCGCCGCCGCCGGGGGCGAGCGGCAGCCCGATGGGACCGATCACTGCGCCGCCTCACCCTCCAGATACGTGTAGCCTTCGAGCCCGCCCACGTAATCGGCAATGAACGTGTTCGCTTCCTGGCGGGTGAGGTACTTGGCCGCCGCGACCTTGCGCCGGAACACCTGCAGCAGGTCGGAAGCGCGGAACTGCACGTAGTTCAGCACCTCGGTCACGGTATCGCCGTGGACCAGGTCCGACACCTCGTACGCGCCGTTGCCGCCCAGCCGGATATGCACCGCGTTGGTGTCGCCGAACAGGTTGTGCAGGTCGCCGAGGATCTCCTGATACGCCCCCGTGAGAAATACGCCGAGCAGGTACGGCTCGCCGTCGCGGAACTCGTGCAGCTCGAGGCTGGGAGCGCCGGTCTTCTCGCCCACGAACCGGTCGATCTTGCCGTCGGAGTCGCAGGTCACGTCCTGGAGCGTGCCGCGCCGCGTGGGCTCCTCGAGCAGGCGGTGGATGGGCATGATCGGGAACAGCTGATCGATGGCCCAGCTGTCGGGCAGCGACTGGAAGAGCGAGAAGTTGCAGAAGTACCGGTCGACGAGCTGGGCCTCGAGGTCGGCGATGATGTCGTCGTAGGCGTCGCGGTTCAGCCGGCACAGCCGGGCGATGACGTTGATGGTCGCGACGTAGATCTGGTCGGCCATGGCGCGCTCGCGCAGCGACAGCACGCCCGAGTTGAAGTACTCGTGGGCGCGGTCCTTGTCGAAGGTCGCGTCGTGGAAGATCTCCTTCACGCGGCGGCGCGAGACGTTCTTGCGCGACACGTTCTGGTGGTCGGCCACCATCTCGTGGAGGAGCTGGTGGTCGTCGTCGGACAGCGCCGGCAGCGCCTGCTCGGCCACCGATTCGACGTCGATCACCTTGAGCAAAAGCAGCGCGTGGTGCGCCGTGAGCGCCCGCCCCGACTCGCTGATCACGTGCGGCATCGGCTGGTCGTGCTCGCGGCAGGCTTCGCCCAGGGTGTACATCACGTCGTTGGCGTACTCCTGCAGGGAGTAGTTCACGCTCGCGTCGGAGGTCGAGTTCGTGCCGTCGTAGTCCACCCCCAGCCCGCCGCCCACGTCCACGTGGCTGACGTCCACGCCCATCGCCCGCAGCTCGACGTAGAAGCGCGAGATCTCCTGCAGCCCCGACTTGATGAACCGGATGTCGGTGATCTGGGAGCCGAGGTGGAAGTGGATGAGCTTGACGATGTCCAGCCGGCCAGCGGACCGGAGCTTCTCCACCGCCTGCACGAGCTGCGAGGTGTTGAGCCCGAACTTGGACTTCTCCCCTCCGCTCTCGGCCCACCGCCCGAAGCCGCGCGACGACAGCTTGATCCGCACCCCCGCCGTCGGCACGACCTCCATCTCGTCGGCCACGCGCAGCAGCACGTCGATCTCGCTCAGCTGCTCGATGACGATGAACACCTGGTGCCCGAGTTTCTGCCCCATCAGGGCGAGGCGCATGAACTCCTCGTCCTTGTACCCGTTGCACACGATCAGGTGGTTCGTGTGCTCGGCCAGCCCCAGAATGGCCTGCAGCTCGGGCTTGCTCCCGGCCTCGAGCCCGACGCCGTGGGCGGCCCCGAACTGCACGATCTCCTCCACCACGTGCCGCTGCTGATTCACCTTGATCGGATAGACCGTGGTGTAGCCGCCGGTGTAGCCGAACTCCTCACGGGCCGCCTGGAAGTGCTCGGACAGCGCGTCGATGCGCGACCGCAGGATGTCGGAGAAGCGCAGGAGCACGGGAAGCGCCACCCCCTGTTCCTCGAGATCCAGCGAGAGCTCGAACAGGTCCAGCTCGCGGCCGGGCTGCGTCCGGTCGGGACGCACCACGACGTGCCCCTTCGCGTTCACGTCGAAGAACCCGCCGCCCCAGCCGTCGACGTTGTAGAGCTGGCGCGCCGACTCGATGGTCCAGCCGGTTTCCGCGCCGCCTTCCGGCGCGGGAGGGTTGGTCGCTTCCGCGGTGTGTGTCGCCATGGCGCGAATCTAAAGTATCGGTCCCGCGCGTGCCACGCGCCGGCCCGCCCGCTACGGGTACAACGTGCGCCGGCGCCACCCCGCGCCGTCGCGCTCGTACAGATCGCGGTCGTGGAGCCGGCTGGGGCGCCCGTGCCAGAACTCGATGCGCTCCGGGGCCACCCGGAACCCCGACCAGTAGGGCGGCCGCGGCACGGCCCCCCCGGCGAACTTCGCCTCGAATTCGGCGTACCGGGCCTCGAGCATCCCCTCCCGGGCCTCCTCGCGGCTCTGCGTCGAGGCCCACGCGCCCACCTGGCTCCCCCGCGGGCGCGAGGCGAAGTACTCGTCGGCCTCGGCGTCGCTCACCGCCTCGGCGACGCCCTCGATGCGGACCTGCCGGTCGAGGGGCGCCCAGTAGAAGCAGAGCGCGGCCCGCGGGTTGCCCGCCAGCTCGCGCCCCTTGCGGCTCTCGAAGTTGGTGTAGAACACGAAGCCGCGCTGGTCGAACGCCTTCAGCAGCACGACGCGGACCGCCGGCTGCCCGTTGGCGTCCACGGTGCCGAGCGAAAAGGCGGTATGGTCGGGCATCACCGCGCGGTCGAGCGCGGCGGCCTCGTGGTAGAGGGCGCGAAACCGGTCGAACGGCTCGGCGAGGGGTACCGTGGTCATCGGAATCAGTCGTTGTTGTTGAGAAGGCCGCCCATGAGGCCCAGCGCGCTGCCCAGCCCGCCCTCGCCCTTCTGCTGGCCGCCCAGCCGGGGGGCCGACGCGACGATCCGGTCGGCAAGCCGCGAGAAGGGCATGGACTGCAACACCACCCGCCCCGGCCCGGTGAGCGTGGCGAAGAACAGCCCCTCGCCCCCGAACAGCGCGGTCTTGACGCCCGGCACCATCTCGATGTCGTAGTCCACCCCGTCGTCGAAGGCGACGATGCATCCGGTGTCCACGCGCACCTTCTCGCCGCCCGCCAGCGTCATCTCGTACAGCGTGCCCGAGGCGTGGAGAAAGACCTGCCCGTCGCCCTCGATGCGCTGCAGGATGAACCCCTCGCCGCCGAAGAAGCCGGCGCCGAGCCGCTTGGAGAACGCCACCGAGACGTTGATGCCGCGCGCCGCGCACAGGAACGCGTCGCGCTGGGCGATGATCCGTCCGCCCCAGTCCTTGAGTTCCACGGGGTGGACCTTGCCGGGGGTGACGGCGGCGAACGCCACCTGGCGCGGCGGCCGGGCATCGTTGGTGAACGTCGTCATGAAGAACGAGTCGCCGCTCAGGGCGCGCTTGGCGCCGCCCAGCAGCTTCCCGACCATCCCGCCGCCGGTGTCGTTCGGGTCGAGGGTGGTGTCCATCCGGATGCCGTCCTGCATGAACATCATCGAACCGGCTTCGGCAATCACCCGCTCGCCGGAATCCAGCGTGATGATCACGGCCTGCAGGTCGTCGCCGATGATCTTGTAGTCAATGACGTCCGCCATGATGCGCGTTCCTCAGCGAGTGGTCGGGCCCCCCGGGCCCGAATGGCCGTTGTGGCTGTCGGGGGACAGCACGCCCGCGGGGTGGCCGAGCTGGTCCCGCCCCTTCTGCAGGTACGGAATGCCGTGAATCATCCAGTCGGGCTCGGGGAACCCGCGCAGGTGGTAGTCGAAGAACTGCTGCATGCGCATCGCGATGTCCATCTGGTTCGCGCGCTTCGTGGGGTTGTGCTCGTCGCCGTTGTAATCTATCAGGTACACTTCCTTCCCCAGCCGGCGCAGGGCGACGTACATCTCGATGCCCTGGTACCACGGCACGGCGCCGTCGCCGTCGTTGTGCATCATGAGCAGCGGCGTCTCGATGCGCTGGGCCCAGAACAGCGGGGAGTTCTCGAGGTACTGCAGCGGCGCCTGCCAGATGGACCCGCCGATGCGGCTCTGCGTGTGCTCGTACTGGAACGAGCGGTTGAGCCCCGACTGCCAGCGGATGCCGCCGTAGGCGCTGAACATGTCCGCCACCGGGGCGCCCGCCATGGCCGCCCGGAACAGGTGCGTCTGCGTGATCAGGAACGCCGTCTGATAGCCGCCCCACGAGTGGCCCTGGATGCCGAGCGCCGCCGAGTCCACGTATCCGCGGGCGAGCAGCGACAGCACGCCGGGCACGATGGCCTTCACCGCGCTGGCGCCCGGATACCCGATTTCGTACGGGATGTCGGGCTCGAAGATCAGGTACCCGTTGGAGACGTAGTGCGTGGGGTTGATGATGTTCCGCCCGCCCGGCGGCACGTAGTGATACAGATTGTTCGACAGCCGCTCATAGTAGTACGTGATCATCGGATACTTCCGGGACGGATCGAAGTCCTCGGGCTTGTACAGGATTCCCTCCAGCGGGATCCCGTCGGCGCTGGTCCAGTGCACCAGCTCCGCCGTGCCCCAGCGGAACTCCTTCTGCTGCGGATTGGCGTCGGAGATTCGCGTGAGCCGGGCCAGGTCCGTGCCGGTGTAGAGATCGGGAAACTGCTCGAACGTGCCGCGCGTCACGACCATCTGCCCGGCGTGCTTCGCCCGGAGCGGCGTCCCGAAGTCGGCGGGCGCCGTCACGATCTCGCGCGGCGCGGCTCGGCCACCGAGCTTCATGGTGTAGAATCCCGCGGCCTTCGTGTCCTCGTTCATCGCGCTGAGCAGCAGCGGCTGTTTCGGATCGAGGAACGGGTCGTCGCGATCGAGGTCGACCACGCGGAAGATCAGGTGCTGCCGCCGGCCCACCGAGTCGGTGGCCACCACGGGTGGCTTCGCGCCGGTGGGATCTACTTCCCAGATGTCATAGCGGTCGTAGAGCAGCACGGTCCGGTCGCCGGGCGTCCACCCGCCGATGCCGTAGGCGGGCGCGACGTCCGGATGGTCGTCCAGCTCGTCGTCGAACCGGTTGCCGGACAGCCCCCCGGTGAGGTCGGCCGTCCGCCGTGCGGCCAGGTCGTAGGCGTACCAGCGCCCGCCGTCCATGTACA
>JAGWRI010000181.1 GCA_028876525.1 Gemmatimonadota bacterium
GATCGAGGCGACGCTCGCCGCGAAGGCCGACCTCATGGCGGGCTTCACCTCCGAGCGCGACATGGGCACCGAAGGCGCCGGCCCGGCCGACGCCGCCGTCCGCGCCGCCATCAATGAAGGGCTGATCCCAGGCCCGCGCCTCCGCATCAGCGGCATGGCGATCTCCATTCTGGGTGGGCACGAGGACGCCGTGGGCTTCAACCCGGCACAGCACGTGCTCGGCAACGCCGACTACGCCAACGACGCCGAGCAGCTCGTGGAAACGATCCGCGAGCAGCACAAGGAGGGGTCCACCTTCGTGAAGATCTACGAGACGGGCCCCGACCGGATGGTGCCCGCCGGCTCGGCGCCCTGCCTGGGCAACCCGGTGTGCGCGCAGCTCGGGCTCGGTGCGCAACCGGGCGACCCCCGGTTCTGGACCTTCCACACGCCATACCAATACACTGAAACCCAGCTCAGGGCGGCGGTGGACGAGGCGGCGCGGCTGGGCACCAACGTCGGCGTGCACTGCCAGGGGGAGCCGGCGGCCACCTTCGCCGTGGCGGCGGGCGTGGCGTCCATCGACCACGCCACCCAGCTCAGCGACGCCACGATGGGCGCGATGAAGGCCAAGGACATCCCCGCCGTGCCGACGTTCGCCATCTTCAGGTACTTCGCCGACCACGCGCCCGACTCGGCGGCGGCCGCGCGCGAATACGCGATGCTGGACTACAAGATCCACGAGTTCAAACGGCAGGTGGCGGCCGGCGTGCCGATGGCCGTGGGCTCGGACGTGGGCCCGTTTCCGCACGGCACGCAGGCCGAGGAGTTCGCGTTGATGGTGAAGTACGGGATGACCCCGGTGGCGGTGCTGCAGGCCGACTACCTGAACGGCGCGCGCATCCTCACGTGGCAGAACGAGGTGGGGCAGCTGGAGCCCGGATTCTACGCGGACGTCATTGCGGTGCCCGGCGACCCGCTGCAGGACATCGGGGCGGTGGAGCGGGTGCAATTCGTGATGAAAGGCGGGGTCGTGTACCGGGGCGAGGGGGCGCGCGGCGGGAACTGAGCGCGGTCCGCGCTCACCGCGCCAGGCGGTTCCGCCCGCCCTGCTTGGCGCGGTACAGCGCGCGGTCGGCCGCCTTGACGACGTTCTCGGGCGCGGCCGAGGCGCGGGAGTGCGCCGCGCCGATGCTCACCGTGACCGCGACCTTCGTTGGCGCGGCGCCGGCGCGCGGGGACCTGGGCTTCCGCTTGGGCCGCTCGCGCCCGCGAAGCGCGAACGTCGCGGCGGCCACCGATTCGCGCACCGCCTCGAGATGCGGCGCGCACGCGTCCACCGTCTTCCCCGGAAACAGCAGGGCGAACTCCTCGCCCCCGTACCGGAACGCCTGGCCGCCGCCCCGCACCCGGGCCAGCCGGCCCGCTACCATGCGCAGCACCTGGTCGCCCGTCTCGTGCCCGTAGGTGTCGTTGAACGCCTTGAAGTGATCCACGTCCACCATTGCCACGGTGTACGTGCCCTCCAGCCGCTTGAGGGCGTCGTCCAGCGCGCGCCGCGCCGCCAGGCCGGTGAGCTCGTCGCGATACGCCATGGCGTAGGCCGTTTCCACCGTGGCCGCCACGAGCACCAGCCCCGCGTTGGCCAGGTAAAGCGTCGCGCGTCCGTGCGCCGGTCCGGCACCCATGGCGATCACCGCGGCCACCGCGGCCCAGAGAAAGGCCCCGGTCTCGTGGTCGGGGCGCCACACCGCGCGCGCGACCAGGGCGAGGACGGCCGCCAGCGCGACGACGGCCGCGGGCTGGCCGAGCGGCAGCCACGCCAGTGCCGCCGGCGGCAGGAACGCGGCGTCGAACGCTCCCGCGGTTGCCGCCGGATACACCGCGGACAGCAGCCACACGGCCAGGACCGCGGCGGCCGGCACGGCGAGCATCGCGAGCCGGCGCAGCCAGAAAATGGTGTGCAATCCGCGCTCATCGAGAAACGCGAGCGCCGCGAGGGTGGCCGGCAGCGCCATCGCCACGGCGCGCACGATCTCGGGCCCGGCGAATGGCGTGCTCCCGTCGAACGGGACGAGCCACTGCACCGCCGCCGCGGCCAGCGTCAGCGCCACGAGCGCAAGGAGGACGCGTCCGCGCCCGAACCGCCAGGCGAGCAGCGCCCCCGCCACCACGACCACTGCCGGATAGGCGCGCACGACCGGCGCCGCCTGGGGGGCCGCCGCCTCCCAATGGACCAGCGCCACCGCGGCGGCGAGCAGCAGGCCCTCGGGGAGGACGAGGGCCATCAACTTCTGCGTCAGCATGAGCGCGAGAAAGACGAACGAACGCCCGGAACGTGACGCCTTGTCGCGCGTCCCGCCCGGTGCCCGGCGATCGCTACGGCATGTGCGCCTGCGCCGTGTCGGGCAGCACCCGCACCCAGATGTTGCGGAAGCTGATCGGCGCGCTCGGATCGCCGTGCGCCTGGAGCTTGATGGGCTCGGGCCCATGCGGCGCGTAGTGCGGCTTTCCGATGTAGAGCGTGGGCCCCAGCAGCGCCACGTGGTCCTGCACGAGCACGCCGTTCTGGAACGCGGTCACGTAGGCGGGCGACTTGAGCGACCCGTCGGCGTTGAACGTCGGCGCGGTCCAGACCACGTCGTACACGTTCCACTCGCCGGGCGGACGCATGGCGTTCACGAGCGGCGGATACTGCTTGTAGATCGCCGCGGCCTGTCCGTTCACGTACGTCGAGTTCTTGTACGAATCCAGGATCTGGATCTCGTAGCCGTCGTCGCCGGGCCCGGTGGAGGCGAGGAAGAGCCCGCTGTTGCCGCGCGCCTGCCCCGACCCGGTGATCCCGGAGGGCACCTTCCACTCGAGATGGATCTGGTAGTTGGTGAACGAGCGCTTCGTCTCGATGTTGCCGGCCTTCTTGCTCACGGTGAGCACGCCGTCGTGCACGTCCCAGTCGGCGGGCGTGTGATCGTCGGCCGACACCCACTGGCTCTCGTCCTTGCCGTCGAACAGGACGATGGCGTCGGAGGGTGCGCCGAGATCGGTGCGGCCGGGGGTGACGACGGCCGGAACGGGCTTCCAGACCTCGGTCTCCTCGGGACGGGGGTGCGTGCCCTGCGCGGCGGCCGGGACGGCGGCGCAGACGAGCAGCAGGGCGGCAAGGGCGGCGGGCGCCTTCATGACGGGTCTCTCCAAAGGAATGGCGTGCGCGGGTGGGGCGGGTGCATCCTGCATCCAACGGCGCGCCGACGCAACCACCCGGCCCGCCCGGAACTTCGATCGCCTCGCCACGGTAGACCTCTCCCCATGACTTGGACACGCCCGGTGCGCGCCGCCCTGCTCTCGGGCCTGACCGTCCTGCTCCCGGTGGCCGCGCCCGCCGCGCTGTCGGCGCAGTCGGCCCCGCCGGGTTCCGCGCCGCGGGGTCGCTTGACCCTGCACATGGGCTACGAGCAGGGCCCGCCGTCGGGTTGGGTGCAGGTCCGGGAGAACCGGATCGACGGCTCGCGCCTGTCTCTGGCCCGCGACCTCGGCGTGCATTCCGTGTCGTCGGTTGCGGTCGGGCTGGAGCGGTCTGCCGGGTCGGGGGCGTTCGGCCTGACGGTCACGGCGAGCACCCTTCGCGGCAGTGCCGTCATCGCGCAACCCGTGTACTTCAACGGCTCGACGCTGGCGGCGGGCACGGTGCTGCGGACGCGCACGGAAGCGGGCGACTTCCTGCGCGTAGTGGTCGGCTACGCGCACCCTCTGGCGCGCGTGGGGTCGAGCGGCGAGCTGATCGGCCGCGCCGGGCTCGACGCGACGCTGCTGGACTTTCGCCTGCAGGGCACGCTGGCCCCCGGCAGCTCGGGCCATGAGACGAAGGAGGATTTCGTGACGCAGGAGCTGCCGGCGCCGTTCCTCGGCGCCCAGCTTCGGCTGCCGCTGAACCGGCGCGTGGCGTTCCACGTGGGCGCCGACGGTGGCGGCCTGCCCTGGGTGTCGTCGCTGCGCTACGAGGGTGGGCTGGTGCACCTGTCGCAGAGCCGGTTCGACGCCGACGCCGGGGTGGACGTCGCGCTGTCCGCGCCGCTCACACTCGGCGCGGGATTGCACGCGACGGGCTTTGCGCAGAACGAGCAGAGCCGCGAAGACGGGAATCGGTTCGCGCTGGCCAGCACGGCGCTCGCGCTGGACCTGCGCTGGCGCTTCTGAGCCGTGGCGCCGCCGACGAGCAGCGCCGACGCTCCGAGGAGGCCGGCCTGGCTCCTCCCCTGCCTCCAGATCCGGTCGGCGCTGGTCAGGAAGCGCCCGGAGTTCGACGCCCGGCCCCGAACGCGGGCCGGGCGGTCATCCTCTCCCCTGCACGGTGTCGGGCAAACGTCGGTTGAGGCGCGGGTCCGGGGGGCCGAGATTGCGCTCGAGGGGCGCGCGCAGGGGCGGCCGGGGGCGCCCCTTGCATTCGGACCCGGGGAACGTGATTTTACTATATAACCAAGCACGACTATAGGCATACGAAGCCGGCCCGCCGGCTTCCCGAACCGAGTCGAGTCACCATGCGGCTCCCGAAATTCCGCTTCCGCTGGGAAGCCATCGTCTGGATCGCCATCGGCATCTTCGCCGGCCACCGGCTCTGGCCCCAGGTGGCCGCCGCCACCGGCGTGCCGACCACCGACAAGCCGGCCCCCGCCTTCCAGCTCACCACGCTCGACGGGCACGTCATCACCAGCGACCAGCTCCGCGGCAAGGTCGTGTTGCTCAACTTCTGGGCCTCGTGGTGCCCGCCCTGCCGGTTCGAGATGCCCGGCTTCGAATCGGTGTACGAGAAGAAGAAGGACCAGGACTTCGTCGTGGTCGGCGTCTCGATGGACAACATCGGCCCGGCCGACGTCAACCGCTTCCTGGCCGAGAACCACATCACCTACCCCGTGGCCATGGCCACCGGCCCGATCGTCGAGGCCTACGGCAACGTGGACCTTCTCCCGACCTCCTTTCTCATCGACAAGGAAGGCAAGATCCGGAACGAGGTACAGGGAATCTTCGCCTCGGTGGCTCTGGACCAGGCGGTGGACCGCCTGCTCGCCGAGCCCGGGCCCGTGGCCTCGCGCGGAGACATGACGCCGTGAACGACGCCGCCTCCGTATCCCTCGGCCTGGCGTTCGCCGCCGGGCTCATCTCGTTCCTCTCGCCGTGCGTCCTGCCCCTGGTGCCGAGCTACATCACCTTCGTCACGGGAATGACGCTCGACGAGCTGACGGTCGAGGGGACGGACTCGGCGCGCCGCCGCGCCGCCGCCCACGCGGCGCTGTTCGTGCTCGGCTTCACGCTGGTGTTCATCGCGCTGGGCGCGGGCGCCAGCGTACTCGGCGCCTCGCTGCGCCGGCAGCTCCCGCTCATCCAGCAGGTGGGCGGGGTGATGATCGTGGCGTTCGGGCTGTACATGCTGGGCGTGCTGCGCCTGCCGGGGCTGTCGCGCGAGGCCCGCGTGCAGCTCGCCAACAAGCCGGCGGGGTTCGTGGGTTCCGTGATCGTGGGAATGACCTTCGGCGCCGGCTGGACACCGTGCGTGGGGCCGGTGCTCGCGTCTATCCTGCTCTACGCCGGCGCCAAGGCCACCCTCGCCAAGGGCATCCTCCTGCTGGCCGTGTACGGGCTGGGGCTGGGCGTGCCCTTCTTCGTGGCGGCCGTGTCGCTCAACTGGTACCTGGCCGGCGCGCAGCGCATCCGGCGGTGGCTGCGTCCCATCGAGCTCGCGGCCGGCGCGGTGATGGTGGTGCTGGGCGTGCTGCTCGTGACGGGCAAGTTCACGATCCTGTCGCACTTTTTCGCGGGGCTGAGCCCGCTGATCGGCTGACGGCCCCCCGTTAACGGCCCGAAGCGCGGGTTGTCCTCGCGGCCGTTGCGCTTTCCTATCGCGTTCCCGTATAGTCCGCTTTGTCGACGGCGGCGGAGACGGGACGTGAGCGTTCGCAAATGCTGGTGAGCCCGAGGTGCCGGCGGCTGAGGCTGCCGGCGATGACCGCGGCATTGCTCCTCGCGGTTGCGGCGCCCGCGGCGGCCCAGCGCACGACGACCTTCGTGGCCGCCGTGGCCGACGCCGCCACCGGCGCTCCGGTGAGGGACGCCCAGGTTCTGTTGACGGATCTCTATCGCGTGGCACGCACGAACTGGATGGGCGAGGCCACCTTCAGCGACGTGCCGGCCGGAAAGCACGTCGTGCGCGTGCGAAAGCCGGGGTTCGTGCCCGCCGAGCTGACGCTCATGTTCCGGGGCGACACCGTGGGGCAGGTGTTCATGCTCGGCGAGATCCCGCACACGCTCGACACGATCCGCGTGACCGCGCAGGCGACGCCGCCGTACCTCCAGCCGTTCGAGAACCGCCGGCGGATCGGCATCGGCCGCTTCCTCACCGCCAACGACTTGGCGAACGAGGGCCTCAAGGATTTCCGGCTCATCGCCGAGACGCGCTTCCCGGGGCTACGGGTGCAGCGCGACAGCTCCGGCCGCGAGATGCTGCTCAACGCGGTGCCCCAGGATGGCGGCAACCCCTGCCCCGTCGTGGTCTATCTCGACGGGCAGCAGATCGACCAGGGCGACGTCTGGAACCTGGTCCAGACGTGGGACCTGGCCGGGGTCGAGTTCTACGACGGCACCGACACCCCCTCCCAGTACCGCGTCTCGGGGTCGATGTGCGGGGTGGTGCTGCTCTGGAGCAAGTAGTAGTCGGCGCCGGTTCCCCGGGTAACTTTCGCGGCGTGAGCACCGCCCGCGACCGCTTCTTCGCCTTCCGCCGCACCGTGCCGCACACCCCGCGCCTGGAGCGGCAGACGGTGCGCGCCAACGGGCTCGCGTTCGCCGTGTTCACGTCGCCCCCGGTGGACGGCGCCACGCCGCTGCTCTGCGTGAACGGCGGCCTCATCGTGGACCACGCGATGCTCTGGCCCGCCCTCTCGCCCCTCGCCCCGGGCCGCCAGCTCATCCTGTACGACCAGCGCGGCCGCGGCGCTTCGGAGGCACCCGCCGAAGCCGCCGCCGCCCGCATCGAGGACGATGCGTCGGACATCCCCGCCCTGCGCCGCGCCCTCGGCATCCGCCGGTGGGACGTGCTCGGGCACTCATGGGGCGGCGGGATTTCCATGCTCGCCGCATCGCTCGATCCCGCCGGCGTGCGCCGCCTGGTGCTCGCCGACTCCGTGGGCCCCACCAGCGCCTGGATGACGCCGCTCCGCGCCGAGTCGGCGGCACGCGCCAATACGGAAGACCGCGCCGTGC
>JAGWRI010000182.1 GCA_028876525.1 Gemmatimonadota bacterium
CGACACCTCGCTGGCCGACTTCCGCGCCCGGCGCGCGGCGGCCGAGTCGGCGGGCGACGACGATGCGCCCGCCGGCGGCCGCGGCGGCGGGTTCTTCGGCCCCTCGGCGGCGGCCGTGCTCGCCGGCACGTACACGGCCACGATCACCGTGGACGGGCGCAAGTACTCCACGCCGGTCGAGGTGCGCAACGACCCGCGCTCCGATCAGACGCCGGCCGAGGCGGTGGCCCAGCTCGACGCGGCGCGTCAGATGGAGGCGATCTCCGGCCGCATCACAAATGTGATCAACGGCGTGGACGACCTCGCGCGACAGCTCGGCGCGTTGCGCGCGCAGCTCCGCGGCGGCGACCGCGCGACGGCCGTTCCGGACGCGCGGGCCGTGGGCGTCGAGGTGGATACCACGCTCGGCGCGCTCAAGCAGTTCCGGGATTCCGTGCTGGCCCGGCCGCTGCCCGGGCTGGGGTACCGGCAGTATCCCCGGTTGCGCGAGGAGGCACAGAGCGTGTTGGGCATGATCGCGCGGCCCATGAAGCCGCCCACGGCGGGCGAGACCCTGCGCCTGGGCGAACTCAGGCAGGAGGCCGACTCGGCGCAGCAACGGCTCGATCTCATCATCCAGACGCACGTCGCCAGGATCAACCAGATGCTGCAGGGAACGCCGCATCTGATCACGCCGCCGCGGCCCATCGTGCCGTAGCGAGTGCCGACTCCTCAGGCCGAAGTCCGGATGCTTCGCTCGATTCGCGCCGCGGCGCTCGCGATGTTCGTACTCGTCCCCGCCGCGGCGTGAGCGCAGGGGGTGCCGGGGGCGCTCACTCGGCGGGCGGTTTGAATCCCACCGCCCGCCAGATGTCGGCGCTGCGATAGAGCGTGCCCCGCGTCATCACCAGCCGCACACGGCGCAGCGCGGTGATGTCCATCAGCGGATTCCGGTCGAGCACGATGAGATCGGCCCGCATGCCCGGGCGCACCGTGCCGGCGACGGCGTCCATGCGCAGGGCATGGGCCGAGACGGACGTCGCCGCCCGCAGCACGTCCATGGGCGGAATGCCGGCCTCGGCATACAGCGCCAACTCGCGGGCCAGGCTCTTGCCCGGCACGCCCTCGTCGGTGCCCGGCAGCAGCGGCACGCCGGCGTCGTGCAGCTCGCGCAGAACGCCGAGCATGTTGGCGCGCCGCGCGTCGCTGGCCGCGAGCGTCGCGTCGGACCCCATCGCCACGATGCGCTGCTCGAGCACGGGCGGCAGATCGTGCACGCCCGGGATGTACCGGTCCACCGGCTCCTGCCGCGAGCGCTGCAGGAGGTCGCCCCACGATGCCGTGGGATCGATCGCCGTGCCGTGCGCGGCGAGGAACCGGATCACGTCCCTGACGCTGTCGGAGCTCGCCACGCCGCGCACCGCCATCAGGTGGGCGATCTGATCCTGCCCCGAGTCCACGGCGGCGTACACGCCCAGCGCGCGCGGCACGTGGCCGGTGACCGTCATGCCCAGGCGGTGCGCCTCGCGCGTGATCGCGCCCACGACGGCGGGCTGCAGCAGGTCGTACATCTTGATCTGCGGGAAGCCCAGGTCGTGGTAGCGGCGCACGACGGCGCGGCCCTCGTCGGGCGTGTCGGCGGTGACGGCGCCGAAGGCGTTCGGCCCTCCGCCGTCCACGAGGCCGGCGAGATAGAGCGTCGGCCCGATCGCCGCGCCGGTCGCCACCGCATGCCGCAGCGCCAGCTCGAAGTCCACCTCGTTGCCCATGTCCCGCACCGAGGTCTCGCCCGCGGCGACGTACACCGGCAGCCACTCGATCTGGTGCAGATGCACGTGCATGTTCCAGAGGCCGGGCATGACCGTCTTCCCGGGCAGATTCACGACGTGCGCGCCCGCCGGCACGGGCACGCTCGCCCTCGGGCCAGCGGCCACGATCTTGCCGCTCGCCACGACCACGGTGGCGTCGGGCACCGGAGGGGCGCCGGTACCGTCGATGAGCGTGGCGCCGACCAGCGCCACCGTTCCGGTCGCCATCGGGCGCACCGCCGCCGTGAGGCGCGCCAGGTCGTCCATCCGGTCGCGAATCACGACCTGCATGATTCGCGAATAGAGGGGGGTGAGCGCGTCGCGGATCGCTTCCAGCGTGAGCCCGCCGCCTCCGCCGCTCGTGACCACGGCCAGCCGTCCGCGGGCGTCCACCCACACCGACTCGACCCCCCACACCACGCCGTCCATCGCGTAGCGGGTGAAGGTCTCGCGCCGGCCGGCCACCGTGAGCATGGTGCGGCCGCGGTAGCGAACGGTCACGACGTTGGTCGGACCGCCGGGCACGACGGCGAGACGTGCCGGGCGCCCGTGGGCGAGCCAGTAGCGCAGCAGCAACAAGTGCTGCGACACGGGCAGATCGCCGGCGATGGCCGCCGCCGGCAACGCCACGGTGGCGGTATCCGCGCCTGCCACCACCCGCGCCGTCCGGGCGTCGAGGTCGACCCGCGCGACGGTGCTCGTGCTCGTGTCGGTGAGGCGGCGGACGTCCAGGGAGCGCGGCGTGTAGTCGGGGGCGAGCAGCGCATCGCCCACCACGTGGGTGCGCCGGCCGCGATCGACGTAGTCGAAGTCGCCCGTCCAGTGCCAGCCGCCCGCGGCGGAGTCGAGCGCGTAGCGCTCGTAGCCGATGGCGTGGCCGACATAGTACAGCCGCAGGGTGTCGCGCACCGCGGCCAAGTGCTGCGCGGCGGCGATGGGGAGGGCGGGGCCCGTCAGGCAGACGAGCGCGGCGGCGAACGGAGAGAGGCGCCGGAAGGACATGGGAGATCGCGGGGGAAGGGGTGCGAGGCGGGCGGCTTCCACAGTAGCGGTGGCCGGCAGGTTGGGGAATACCGGGTGCATTGCCGATCCGATCGGTTGGCGCTACTCATCAGCGCGTCGAACGTCCGTCGCTCTCCCCCTCCGGAGCTTTCGTGCGCGGCCTTCGCGGCATCGTCGGCGTCGTCTGCTCGCTCTTCCTCGCGTCCGTGGCGGCATGCCGTCTGCCCGGCACGACGGCCGTGGACTCGACGGCCGCCTACACGCCGTCGTGGATCTCGGCGTCGTGGGACGCGGGATACGGCCCGCCCGCGCTCCGATTCAATCGCGACGCGCCCCTGCACCCCGACGCGATCTGCCCGGCGTACTCCATCGGCTTCCGGCTGTCGTCGGGCCGCGACTCGCTCACCGTGATCAGCGGATGCGACACGCCGGCCACGTTCTACCTCTGCGCGACGAACGGATATCCCGGGGGCGCCGTTCCGCAGTGCGCGGCCGATCCGCTCGCAACGCCCGCCGGCTCGCTGACCGTGACGGCGATTCCCGCCGGCGGGCGGTGGACCGACGCGCCCGCCGATTCGGGGCTGTCGGTGGAAGTGTTCTACTGCGGCGAGCGGTCGACGATGGCGTTCGCGCCGCTCCGCTGCGGGCGGTGACGGGGCGCCGGACCGCGGGATCTGCATCTTTGCGATTTCTTTGTATCTGCTAATCGCGCCACTCGTCGTGCCGGTCCGGGAGCGCCGCGCGCGCGCGAAAACCGGCGATCGGGGGGCTTGCGGGTTCTTCCTGGACGCTGAACAATTGCGCCGCCTCCACGGGAGCCCCCCATGCCAGTCGGATGCCGGTCGGTGCGCGCCTCGATCCGTACGACGCTCGCGATGCTCGCGGCGATCCTGCTTCCGGCGCGCCCGCTGCGCGCCCAGGCCGATTACCATCGCGCCGAGCAGGCGCTGACCTGGAACGAGCTGCGGCTGGTCTACGGCGACTACATCGCGCCGCAGTGGATGCGCGACGGCAACCGCTTCTGGTACCGGGTGACCACGCCGCGCGGCCCCGAGTTCGTGGTCGAGGACCCGGGCCTGATGCGTCGCGCGCCGCTGTTCGACAACGCCCGGCTGGCCGCGGCGCTGTCGCTGGCCGCCGACACGAGCTACGATCCCACCCGGCTTCCGTTCGTCGCCTTCCGGTTCGGCGACGACGGCCGCGACGAGACGCACATCGTGTTCCAGGCGCACCGCAAGCGGTTCGTGTGCGACGTCGTGCGCTACGCCTGCGTGGCCGGCGACACGGTACCCAGCGCGTTGCCGTACGTGCGCTCGCCCGACGGCAAGTGGGAGGCGTTCATCCGCGACCACAACGTGTACGTCCGGGCGGCCGGCTCGTCCGACTCGACGGCGCTGACCGCCGACGGTGCGCGGCTGAACGGGTATGGCGAGGAGGCCCGGCGTCCGACGCAGATCCTGCACCCGAGACCGCAGCGGCCCACCCTGCAGTGGTCCCCCGACTCGCGTCGCATTGCCGTGCCGCAGTTCGACGAGCGCCACGTGCTCGACATGCCGCTCATCTCCATGACGTCGCAGCGGCCGCGCATGTTCACGTATCCCTACGCGCTCCCGGGCGACTCGATCATCCCGACCTTCGACATCCACATCCTGGACGTCGCCGCGCGCACGAACGTGAAGGTGGACGTGCCGCCGCAGAACGCGCAGGACAACGGGCTCACCGGGATGCAGGACTCCACGTGGATCAGCGTCCACTGGGGGGACGCGTCCGACCGTCTCTACTTCACCGACGCCGATCGCGGGCCGCGCCACGTGCGGCTGATGGTCGCCGACGCGGCGACGGGCCGCGCCACGACGATCCTCACCGACTCGAGCCGGACCTACGTCGAACTCAATCTCGAGTCGGGAGGCGCGCCCGACTGGACCCCCGTGGACGGCGGCGCCCACGTGATCTGGTTCTCGGAGCGCGACGGGTGGGGCCACCTGTACCTGTTCAACGCCGACGGCTCGCTGGCCAACCGGATCACGAGTGGGGCCTGGACGGTAGGCGACCTCGTGCACGTCGATCCGGTGGGGCGGTGGGTGTACTTCACCGCCCGCGGCCGCGAGCCCGGCGACCCGTACTACGCGCGGCTCTACCGCGCCCATCTCGACGGCACCGGGCTCGAGCTGCTCACGCCGGAGGCGGCCGACCACACGATCCGCATGACGCCCTCGGGCCGGTACATCGTGGACACCTACTCGACGGTGCGGAGCGCGCCCGTCACCGTGGTGCGCACGCCCGACGGCAAGGTCGTCCAGACGCTGGAGAAGGCCGACATCGGCGCGCTGCTCGCCACCGGGTGGCGCTACCCCGTGCCGTTCAGCGTCAAGGCGCGCGATGGGGTGACCGACCTGTACGGCGTGATGTTCCTGCCGGCCAACTTCGATTCCACCAGGAAGTATCCGGTCATCGACCACATCTACCCGGGGCCGCAGATCATCGCCGCGCCCAAGAGCTTCTATCCCACGTCGTCGCCGGCGCTCGAGTACTCGACGATGGGACAGGTCGAGGCGCTGGCGCAGCTGGGCTTCGTGGTGGTCGAGGTGGACGCGATGGGCACCAACCTGCGGTCCAAGGCGTTCCACGACACCTGGTACGCCGACATGCACGACAACGGGATCCCCGACCACGTCGCGGCCATCAAGCAGCTCGCGGCGCGCTACGGGTTCCTGGACCTCGACCGCGTGGGCATCTACGGTCACTCCGGCGGGGGCTTCGCCTCCACCGACGCGATCCTCAGCTACCCCGATTTCTACAAGGTCGCGGTGTCCAGCTCGGGAAACCACGACAACCGGAGCTACTACTACGGGTGGGCCGAGCGGTATCAGGGCCTGCTCGTGCGCGACACCGCCCGGCGGTCCGACAACTACGCGGCCGCCGCCAACAAGACCTACGTGGACCGCCTCAAGGGCAAGCTGTTCCTGATCCACGGCGACATGGACGACAACGTCCACCCGGCCAATACCATCCAGATGGTGGACGCGCTCATCAAGGCCAACAAGTCCTTCGACCTGCTCATCTACCCCGATCGGAACCACGGCATCACGCAGGAGCCGTATCTGATCCGGCGCACCTGGGACTACTTCGTTCAGAACCTGCTCGGGGCGACGCCGCCGCACGATTACCGGATAGCCCCGCCGCCGGAGTGACCTCCGCCGGCGTCGGCGCGCGGCCTGATCGGTCATTTTGCCACTGAATCAGGCCGGTTCACCCCGGAAATGTCCCGTAATGTGACCCGCCGGGCCGATCCCGTAGTTGCATTGTTGATGTGTTAAGCATTGCGCACGCTGTGGCAGTTCGGCTGTACCTCCCGCACGGCCCTCCCTCCCCCACGCCCGCTTCCCCCAGTGCGCAGCACCAGCAGGACCCGTCGGCCATCCGTGGCCGTCCTTTGCGACGCCGTTCGGTGTCGCCCGCGCCCGGCGCGTTTCTCCTCCCGTCCGACCCTCCTCATTGGCCGCGCCCATGGCGCGTCCGTTTTCGCGGCGGCGCACACGCTGCCGCGTGTGTTGTCCCACGCTGCCTTACCACTCAGAGGGACGGACTTATGGAGAGATTGCTCCGCGTCTATCGGCTGAGGACGGGGTCGGCGCTGCTGTGTCTCGCCACGATGGTGGTGGGGCTGGCGGCGGTCCCCGCGCCTGCGGCCCAAGCGCAAACCGGCTCGATCGTCGGCACGGTCGTGGACCGGGCCACCAGCCAGCCGCTGGAAGGGAGTCTGGTGACCGTCGTCGGCACGCGCCTGGGCGCGAACACGGACGGCCGCGGGCACTTCGTGATTCGCGGCGTGCGGCCGGGGCACGACTCGGTGCTCGTGCGCCGGATCGGGTACGCGCCGTTGGGGCGGTCGGCCGAGGTCCCGATGGGCGACTCGGTGGTCGTGGACTTCTCGCTCACGGTGAGCGCCGTGGAGCTGAACCAGGTCGTGACCACGGGCACCGGCGGCGCGGTGGAGAAACGCGAGCTCGGCGCGCCGATCTCGATCGTGGACGCGTCGGCCGTTCAGGACGTGAAGCCCTCGGGCGACATGACGTCGCTGCTCGAAGGGCAGGTCTCGGGGCTGCGCTCGGTGAGCGTGGGCGGCGGTGTGGGGGGCGCGATGGACCTGCGCATCCGCGGCGTCTCGAGCTTCACGCTGGACCAGCGTCCGGTGGTCTACATCGACGGCGTGAAGGTGGACACGCGCGCCAACGATTGGACGGCCAGTCTCGGCAACCAGGGGTGCTGCAACTTCAACGGCGGCGTGTCCGATGACCGGCTCTCGGATCTCAATCCGGCCGACATCGATCACGTCGAGATCCTCAAGGGCGCGGCGGCGGCCACGCTGTACGGCTCCGAGGCGAGCAACGGCGTGATCCAGATCTTCACCAAGCGGGGCCAGCAGGAGAGCGCCCCGCGGTGGACGTTCACGGGCGGCGCCGGGTTCGATCGCCAGCGGCCGAACTATCCCACCAAGCTCTACCCCAATTTCACCGGCCCCACCGGGGTGCGCGCGCTGGACATGAACAAGACGCTGATCGGCAACGGCCCGTACGGGATGTACAACATCGAGGTGCGGGGCGGCGCCGAACAGGCGACCTACTTCGTGTCGGGCGGATACAGCGACGAGGTGGGCAGCCTGCAGCCCAACGACCAGAAGCGCGGCAACCTGCGGGCCAACGTGACGTGGAACTCGAACAAGTGGCAGTTCGACGTCCGCTCGGCGTTCGACCACAACTTCATCGACGCGCTGCAGTCGGGGAACAACTGGACCTCGATGACCGGCAATGCCTCGAACGGCGATCCGCGGCAGGCCACGGTGCTGCGCCCGTACGGCGAGGCCTGGGTATCGGTGGCCGACATCCAGCGCATCTCGAGCTACGTCAACGCCAATCACTGGACCGGCGGGCTGACCATCAACCATCAGACCACCGACCACTTCCAGAACCGGCTCACGCTGGGCGCCGACGTGGTGGGCGAGCAGGACGTCCGCTTCTACCCGCCGGACGGCAACTATCAGTCGGCGTACATCGCCAAGGGCGAGAAGGACGACGACTACCGCACGAACACGACGTACACGGCCGACTATCTGGGGCAGGTGACGTTCAAGCTGCCGTTCAACATCGGCAGCAACCTGTCGTTCGGCGGCCAGGGCTACTACACCACCGAGTGGCTGAGCGCGGCGATCGGCAAGTTCTTCGCCGGCCCGGGCGTGTCGACGGTGTCGGCCGCGTCGCAGACCTTCGGCGGCGAGATCTACACGCACCAGGTGAACCTGGGCGGGCTGGTGCAGGACCGGTTCTCGTTCGGCGATCGCCTCTACACCACGGTCGGGCTGCGCATCGACGGCAACAGCGCCTTCGGGCACAACTACGGCTTCCAGAAGTACCCCAAGATCGACGCGGCCTTCAACCTCGACGGCTACTCGTGGCTGCCCAAGGTGTTCAACAGCCTCAAGCTGCGCGCCGCGCTGGGCAAGGCCGGCAAGGCGCCCGGACCGTACGACTCGTTCCTCACGCTGGCGCCGGCCGCGGTGTTCACGAACACGCCGGCCCTCGTGCCGCAGAGCCCGGGCAACCTGAACCTCAAGCCCGAGGTGACGACGGAAATCGACGCCGGGTTCGACGCCGGGCTGTTCAACGACCGGCTGGGCGTGTCGGCCTCGATCTTCCAGTCGGGCACCAAGGACGCGATCCTGCCCATCCCGCTGCCGCCGAGCAGCGGGTTCAACTCGCCGCAGCAGCAGAACGTGGGCGGCGTGGACAATCGCGGCTGGGACCTGAGCATCAACTGGATCGCGATCCAGTCGCACTCGTTCGAATTCGACAACGACCTCAAGCTGGACGGATCGCACAACAAGATCACGAGCATCGGGACCGCGACGCCGACCACCACGCTGCGCGTCGGCTATCCGGTGAACGGCGTGTGGGCCATCGCCCCGACCAGCTACAACCCGACGACCAAGAAGTGGACGGCCTCGTCGGCGCCGGTCTTCTTCGGGCCGCCGCTGCCGACCTTCAACCTCTCGTACAGCCCGACGGTGCGGTTCGGCCAGCTCCAGGCGTACGTGCTGGTGACCATGGGCCGCGGCGCCATGTTCAACAACGCCGACCGGCCGTACCGGTTCCGCGAACACACGGGCGACGAGTACCTGAAGCTGCTCGGCCCGGGCGGCGCCGACACGCCGGCGGCCGATTCGACGGTGGCGTTCTGGTCGCAGTTCACCGACATCGAGTCGCGCGACAACATGGAGCTGCGCGAGGTCTCGCTCGAGTGGGCCGTGCCGCAGTTCCTGGCGTCGAAGGCCCGCCTTGGCCAGACCACGCTGACCCTGTCGGCCCACAACGTGATGTGGTGGGACCACTGCGCATGTCAGGATCCGTATACCAACTGGGCGGGCGCGAGCTCGTTCGGCGTGTCGACCGCGTTCCTCACCGACCCGGCGCCGCGGCAGTTCCGGTTGACGATCCGAAGCCGATACTAACCGCGCCGCGCCGGTCCGCGCGGTGCGGACCGGCCCGGCCGATCTCCTATTTCTTCGAGGATTCCGATCATGCGTGATTTCCTGGGCCGCGGGACGAGGGCCGTGGGGTGGGGGCTGGCCGCGCTGGCGTTCGCGGCCGCGTCCGGCTGCCGCGACATCCTGCAAGTGCAGAACCCGCAGGCGTTCACCAGCGCCGCGGCCAACAGTCCGACCCTGCTCCCGGCCGTTGCGGCGGGGGCCGAGGGCAGCTTCCAGCTCTCGATGGCGACGTTTTCGATCATGACGGGCATGCTCTCGGACGAGCTGCAGAACTCCAGCACGTGGATCGACTGGAAGCAGGTGTCCGACGGCGTGATCACCAAGAACTGGCCCACGGCGGGCGCCTACAGCGGGGCGCAGGACGGGTTGCTCCGTGCCCGCTACGACGCCATCGCCGCCGTCCAGCGGTTCACCGGGGTGATGGGCGACTCGGTGAAGACCAGCCCGCTGTTCATCCAGGTCGAGATCACCCGCGCCTGGGCGGACCTCGAGCTGGCGATGGGGTTCTGCGAATCGCCGCCGGGCCCGGGCATGGCGACGGTGTCGGACACGGCGATGTTCAAGCAGGCCTCCGACAGCCTGACGGCGCTCCTGCCGCTGATCCAGGCCGCGCACTTCTCGGCGGCCTCGGACCGGACGGCGCGGCTGAACCTGGCCAACGCCGGCATCGCCCGCGCCAACCTGATGCTCGGCAACTACGCGGCGGCCAACGCCGCGGCGGCGGCCGTGTCGGCGGGCTTCGAGTACGACGCCCTGTACTCGACCAACAGCGGATCGCAGAACAACGGCATGACGGTGCAGGGCACCTTCACCAACAACCGGTCGTACACGATCCGCAGCATCTGGAAGCAGTACATCGACACCATTGGCGGGTTCATGCGCGATCCGTACAGCGGCATGGACGACCCGCGAGTTCCCCTGGGCCACGACAACAACAATGCTCACGGAAACTACTACGGCGCCGACGGCATCACGCCGTTCTACAGCATGACCAAGTACATCAATCTGAACTCGCCGATCCCGGTCACGAACAAGGCCGAGATGAACCTCATCCAGGCCGAGGTGGCCTGGCACGGCGGCGATTACGCCACGGCGGTGAGCTTCATGAACGTGAACCGCGCGGCGGTGGGACTGCCCGCGCTCACGGTGCCGTCGTCCAACCCGCAGGCGGGCGTGTTCAGCATGCTGCTCCAGGAGCGGTTCGCGCAGATGTTCGCGCAGGGCGACCGCCTGGAGGACATCTACCGGTTCGGCCTGATGGCCAGCCGCGTCGGCACGGGACGCCCGCTCAAGCTGCCCCTGTCGTACAACGAGGAGCTGAACAACCGCGCGATCGGGCAGGGCAACGGCAAGTGCCCGGGCAGCAGCTAGGCCGCTGCGTCGGGTGACGGGTTGTCGCGCAGGCGGCACGGGCAGGGTCGCCGTGCCGCCTGCGCGGCCGTTTTTCCAGCGGGGGACGAGGGGAAGCGGGACGTGACCACGAGACGGCGCATCGCATTCGAAACACCGCACGACCCCATGGCCATGGCCCGCGTCACGCGACGCGAGTTCCTCCGCGCCGTGGGCGTGGGCGCCGCCGCGCTGTCGGCGGTCGCGCTGCTCGGCGACTGCGCCTCGTCCCGCAGCACCGGGCCGGGGCTCGCGAGCACCGGGACGGTCAAGGGCACGGTCACCGACCTTGGCGGGGCGCCGCAGGCGGTGGGCCGCATCTACCTGCTCGAGGACAGCGGACTCAACGACGGCCAGTACGCCGACGTGGCGTCCGACGGCAGCTTCGACTTCGGCGCCATTCCGACGGGGCAGTACCAGCTCCGCTTCTGGGGCGCCGACCTCGCCGACGTCCCCGAGTCGCTCCCCAATCCGGTGCGCATCACCGTCACCGCGGGGCAGACCACCGTGGTGCAGTTCAGGATCGTACTCGGCGCCCAGGACACCAACCTCCGCCAGATCGACGTCGGAGACTACTTCTTCCAGGAGGAGCCGTACGGGCTGCCCAACGGCACCGTCGTCGTGCCCCTCGGCACCCTGGTGTGCTGGTACAATGTGGGCCGCATGACGCACACCGTCACCGGCGGCCCGTGGGGCGATTCGGGTCCGCTCGGACTCGACGCGAACTTCAACTGGCTGGCCAACCAGGCCGGCACCTTTCCGTACCGCTGCACGTTCCACGCGCCGGCCATGCAGGCCGTCCTGCAGGTGACCGCGTGACCTCCGCGTTGGACGCTCTTCCGCCCAGAGGATTTCGCTCATGATTCGTTCGGGAATTCCGGCGCGCGCGCGGCTCTTGGCCGGCGCGCTGCTCGTCGGCGGGGCGCACCGCGCCCCCGCTCCGGTCCGCCCCACCGCGTGGCTCGTGCTCGGGCCGGTGGCCGCGCCGGCGCCCGCCTTCGGCGCCACGTCGGACTCGGCGTTGCTCGCCTCGGCCCGTCTCGGCGTGCACCGCGCGTGGCCCGCCGCCGGCGACAGCGAATCGTGGGTGGACGGCTCGGCGCCGCGGTGGGCCGAGCGGGCCGCCGCCGACGGCGCGGTCACCGTCGATGCCGCGTCGCCCGCGGTGGCGTTCGCCGCGGCGTACCTCGACGTCGACCGGTGGGCGCGGGTGCGGCTCACCGTGCCCGGAGGGGCGCAGCGGCTGGTGTACGTGGACGGCGCGCCGCTCAAGGGCGACGCGGTGGGCCTGCGGCGTGGCAAGCACCTGGTGCTGGTCGAGGAAGTGTCTCGGCCCGGCGCGCCGGCCGTGATCGGCGCGGCGGCCGAAGCGCTCACGCCGGGCGCGGCGCTCTCGTTCGGCGCCGATCCCCGCCACCCCGCGTCGCTCGCCGAGCTGATGGCGGTCACCGACGTCAGCCAGATCGCCATCGCGCCCGCCGGCGGGCGCGTGGCGTGGATCGCGCGGCGCGTGGACGCGGCCAACGACGACCGCGCCACCGTGCTCGAGGTTCACGACCTGGCCACGGGCACTCTGATCCGCGAGATCAACGGCCCCGGCATCTCCGCCCCGAGGTGGTCGAACGACGGCACGCAGCTCGCGGTGGAAACCGGCACCGACGCCGCCGGGGGCTCGGGGCGCGATCTCTGGGTATGGAACGTGGCCACGGGCACGAACCGCCGGCTGCTGCGCAACGAGCGCGGGCTCGGCCCGGTGAGCTGGTCGCCCGACGGCCGGTGGATCTACTTCACGGCGGCGGTGCACGTCGGCGAGGCCGAGCGCTTCAAGCCCGGCGACCTGCAGCACCTGAGCCAGGTGTGGGACCGCTGGTCGTTCTTTCCCGAGAAGACGCAGCTGTTCGCGCTCGACGTGGCGCAGGGCACGCGCGTCCAGCTCCTGGGCGACACCCTGTTCTCGGCCGAGGGCGTCACGCTGTCGCCCGACGGGCGGCAGATCGTGTTCGCGCGCAGCGTGCGCACCGACACGGCGCCGCCCTGGCTGCGCGGCGAGGTCTGGGTGCTCGACGTCGCCAGCCGGCAGGTGCGCAAGCTGCTCGACCTGCCGCGCGAGGCGTTCGGCGCGCCCACGGCGTTCGCCTGGTCGCCCGACGGCCGGGCGGTGGCCTTCTGCGCCAGCGCCGAGGAGCTGCAGCCCAATCCGGGGCCGACGTTCAGCGTGTACGAGACCGAGCTGTACGCGACGACGCTCGACCATCCGTCGCTGGTGCATCTGAGCGCCGGGTTCGTGCCCGCGGTGGCGTGCAGCAAGCCGCTGTACTGGAGCCCCGCCGACCGCCGGATCTACGTGACCGCCGACGAGGGGGCGAAGACGATACCGGCGCGCACGTCGGCGGCCGTGCCCAGCTCGCTGGCCGAGCGCCCGCGGCTCGAGGCCGTGGGGGCGCCCGGCGAGAACATCACCGCGTACGACTTCGCGGGGAACGCGATGGTGGCGGCCATCCAGACGCCGGTCTCGCCGGCCGTCGTCTACCGGGTTCCGCTCGACGGCGGGGGCGCGGTGACGCTGGCGCGGCCTTCCGAGGCCGTGCTCACGGGCACGGTGGCCATGCCCACCTGGCGTCCCTGGCACTTCAGGGACAGCCGCGGCGACGACATCGAGGCCTGGTACTGGCTGCCTCCGGGCTTCGACTCCACGAAGACGTACCCCATGATCGTGCACTACTACGGCGGCACCCTGCCCATGAAGGAGACGTTCGACGACCGGCTGGTGTGGTTCGCCGAGAACGGCTACGTGGTGTGGATGTGCAATCCGGCGGGCACGCCCGGCTACGGACAGAAGTTCGCCGACCTGCACATCAACGACTGGGGCTATCCCGCCGGGACCGACATCATCGAGGGCGTGACCCAGTTCGAGAAGACGCACTCGTTCGTGGCCGCCGCGCACGTGGGGAATTTCGGCCATTCGTACGGCGGCTTCATGACCATGCACATGGCCACGCGCACTTCGCTGTTCGCGACCTCGATCGAGATCAGCGGCATCAGCAACATCGCCGACTACTGGGGCGTGGGGTGGACGGGGTACAGCTATACCCAGGGGACGTGTCCCTCGTGCTACCCGTGGAACCGGCGCGACGTGTACGTGGACCGCTCGCCCCTGTTCAGCGCCGACAAGATCCACACGCCGATGCTGCTCATTCACGGCACGTCGGACACCAACGTGCCCGAGAACGAGAGCGAGCAGATGTTCACCGCACTCCGCATGCTGGGCCGCGAGGCCGAGCTCGTGCGCTTCTACGGCGAGAATCACGGCATCAATTCGAAGCCCTCGATCACGCGCAACCTGTACGGCGTGATGCTCGACTGGTACGACCGCTGGCTGCGCGGCCAGGGCGCGGCGTGGAACGCCCGGTGGGCCGACGGCGGCGTGGAACACGCCGCGGCCGACGGCGGCGGGCCGGGGCCCGACCCTCGATAGCGCCGCCTTCCTTGCGCCCAATCCGTTCCTTCGTCTTCCCGGAGATCCTGCACATGCCGTTCGTTCGCCGGCCGGCCTCCCGGCTTCTGATGGTCATCGGCGCGCTGGCCCTCGTCGCGCCGGCGCATGCCGGGGCGCAGGGCACGCGCGGCGACTACGCCCGCGCCGAGCAGTTCCTGGGGCCCAACGCGCAGGAACTGGTGCTCGACGACGCCGTGCAGCCCAATTGGATCGCCGCCGACCGGTTCTGGTACCGGAACCGCGGGGCCGAGGGCTACGAGTTCCTGGTCGTGGACATGACCACCGGCATCCGCCGGCCGGCGTTCGACGCCGTGCGGCTGGCCGCGTCGCTCTCGGTGGCCGCCGACACGTCCTACGATCCGCACAAGCTGCCGTTTCGCGAAATCAGGTTCGTGGACGGCGAGCAGCGCGTCCGCTTCTCCGTCGGCAAGAAGCGCCAGTGGACGTGCGACCTGACGAGCTACGCGTGCGTCGGGCCCGACACGCTCCCGTTGAACGACGTGACCGAAGTCCCGTCGCCGAACGGCCGGTGGGTGGCGTTCACGCGGAACGACAACCTCTACGTGCGGGAGGTCGCGACCGGGCGGGAGACCCAGCTCACGAACGACGCCGGGCCGGACGACGGATACGCCAAGCCCACCGGGTGCTGCGCCCAGGTCACAAATGTGATCCAGCGCCGCCCGCAGCGTCCCGTGCTCGTCTGGTCGCCCGACTCGCGCTACATCGCGACGTACAAGATGGACGAGCGCCACGTGCGGCGGATGTACCTGCTGGAAACGAAGAGCCCGGCGTTCGTGCTCCATTCCTACCCGTACGCGCTGCCCGGCGACTCGGTGATTCCGGCGTACGACACGTACGTGTTCGACGTCGCCGCGCATCGCGGCGTGAAAGTGGACCGTCCGCCGCAGGCCGCCGTGAACACCACGTGCTGCTGGCTCACCACGCGCGACAGCGTGCTGAAGGACGTGAAGTGGGATCCGGCGAGCGAGCACCTGTTCATGACGTACGGACACCGCGGCTACCACGAGCTGGACCTGCTGGACGTGAACCCGGCCACCGGCCAGGCCCGCACCGTGCTCACGGAGAAGAGCCCGACCTTCGTGGAAACGAACCTCGCATCGGGCGGGATTCCCGACTGGCGTCCGCTGTCGCACGGGCGCGAGGTGATCTGGTTCTCCGAGCGCAGCGGCTGGGCGCAGCTCTACCTCTACGACGCACGCACCGGCGCGATGGAGCACCCGATCACGAGCGGCGCGTGGACGGTGGGCGACGTGCTGCGCGTGGACGAGGCCGGCGGGTGGGTGTACTTCACGGCCCGCGGGCGAGAAGCGGGGCGCGATCCGTACTTCCGCTTCCTGTACCGGGTGAAGCTCGACGGCACGGGGATGCAGCTGCTCACCCCCGAGAACGCCGATCACGACGTGACGTTCGCCCCCTCGGGCGCTGAGTTCCTGGACAACTATTCGCGGCTGGACGCCACGCCGGTCACGGTCGTGCGTCGCGCCGACGGCACGCTGATCCACGAGGTCCAGCGGGCCGACCCCAGCCGTCTGTTCGCCGAGGGCTGGAAGTTCCCCACGCCCATCACCGTGAAGGCCCGCGACGGGGTGACCGATCTGTACGGGCTGCTCTACCGCCCCACGAACTTCGACTCCACGAAACGCTACCCGATCATCGACTACATCTATCCGGGGCCGCAGGTGGGGCCGGTGGGAGACCGCGCGTTCGCCTCGGCGCTGCGCAGCGGCAACCAGTCGCTGGCCGAACTGGGATTCTTCGTGGTCGAGCTGGACGCCATGGGCACCCCATTCCGCTCCAAGGCGTTCCACGACACGTACTACGGCAACATGGGCGACAATGGAATTCCCGATCTCGTGACCGGCATCGAGCAGCTCGGCGTGCGCTACCCGCAGATCGATCTGAACCGCGTGGGGATTTACGGCCACTCGGGCGGGGGATTCTCGTCCACCGATGCCATGCTGCGCTATCCGGACTTCTTCAAGGTCGCCGTCTCCCGGGCCGGCAACCACGACAACCGCAGCTACGACTACACGTGGGGGGAGAAGTACCAGGGGCTGCTGGTGAAGACCAGCGACAGCACCGACAACTACGACCGCCAGGCCAACCAGCGGCTGGCGGCCAATCTCAAGGGCAAGCTGCTGATCATGTACGGAACGATGGACGACAACGTGAGCCCGGTGAACTCGCTGTTGCTGATCAACGCCCTGATCAAGGCCAACAAGAACTTCGACCTTCTGGTGCTGCCCAACCGGAACCACGGCTTCGGGAACGAGCCGTACGTGACGCGCCGGACGTGGGACTACTTCGTGCAGAATCTGCTGGGCGTTGCGCCGCCGGAGGGGTTCGAGATCCACCTTCCGGAGCCATGATCGTACGGGGGGACGGGGCGGGCGGGCGTCCTCGCCCGGCGGAAGGCGGCGCCCCCCCTTTGTCCGCCGCACGAGTTACGATATAGTTACACCGCTTGGGCGCGCACACCGGAATCGAACCGCATCTCACCCTCGTGGTTCCCGTCTACAACGGGGCGGCCCGGCTGTCGTCGAATCTCGGCGCCCTGACCGCGTTCCTGGCCGCGCAGCCGTACGAATCGGAACTGGTGCTGGTGGACGACGGCAGCACCGAGCGGGCGGCGCGGATTCTGCGGGAATTCGTCGCGGCGAACCCGGGCGCCACCCTGCTCGACAACGGGCGGAATCGCGGCAAGGGCGTGAGCGTGGCCCGCGGCATCCTGGCGGGGCGGGGGCGGTTCCGGGTATTCCTGGACTCGGACCTCGCGTACCCACCGTCGGAGGTCAACAAGATCCTGCGCGAACTCGAGGGCGGCGCGGACGTCGCGATTGCCTGCCGGGTGCTTCCCGACTCGCGGTATCTGATGAGCCCGGAGTTCTTCCACTATCTGTACACGCGGCACATCATGAGCCGGGTCTTCAATCGCCTGGTCCGCCTGGTCATGCTCCGCGGAATTCTCGACACGCAGGCCGGGCTGAAGGGATTCACGGCCGACGCGGCCGCGAAGATCTTTCCGCGCGTCACGATTCCGGGTTTCGGCTTCGACGTGGAAGCGCTCTACATCGCGCAGAAACACGGACTCGCCGTGCGCCAGACCGCGGTGCACTTCCGGTACGACGACGAGCCGAGCACGGTCCGCTTCGCCGAGGCGGTGTTCCGGATGGCCGGCGACCTGTTCGAGGTGAAGCTCAACGACTGGCGGGGCCGCTACGCCTGAGCGGCGGCCGGAGTCCGCGGCGCGGCGGCTGATCGTCAACGCCGACGATTTCGGGCTCACGCCGGGAGTGACCGCCGGCATCCTGGAGGCGCACGCGGCCGGGACGGTCACCGCCGCCTCGATGCTGGTGCGCGGGCCCGGGTGGGAGGACGGCGTGCAGCGGGCGCTGGCGACGCCGTCCCTCGACATCGGCCTGCACTTCAATCTGCTGCTCGGGGCGCCGCTCACCGCGGCCCGGTCGCTGCGCGCACCCGGGGGGGAGTTTCAGTCGCTTGGCGCCCTCGGTTGGCGGGCGCTGACGGGGCGGCTCGACGAGGGGGAGGTCATCGCCGAGTGCGAGGCCCAGCTCGCCGCGCTCGCCCAAGCCGGCATCCGCGTCACGCACCTCGACTCGCACCGCCACACGCACGCCTTCCCGGTCATTCGCCGCGCGGTGGCGCGCGTGGCCGCGGAACGCGGGGTGGTGCTCCGCCGGCCGGTGGAGTCGCCGCGGTGGTCGCCCGCCGATCTGAAGAGCCAGCTGCACCGGGCGGCGGTGGCGGCGGCGTGGGCGGCGACGTCGCCCGGAGTGCGCGCCACCCGGTCGCCCGATCATTTCGCCGGCATTTCGCTGCAGGGCGCGGCCGGCCCGCGGGCGTTCGCCGCCCGGATCGCCGCGCTGGTCCACGGGCTGCCGCCCGGCACGACGGAGCTGATGGTCCACCCGGGCCGAGCGGACCCCGCGCTCGCCGCCGTCGACGGGTACACCACTCCGCGCGAGCACGAGCTGGCCGTGCTGGCCGATGCCGGGCTACGCGATCGGATTGGGGGCGAGGGAATCGCGCTCGTGGGGTTCGGTGCCCTCTGACCGGCCGGTGGGAATCAGGCCGAACAACTCGGCCTGCATCACGATCCAGAGCGGAACGAGCGGCACCGTCTTGATCAGGTACTTCACGTAGTAGTCGCGGTAGAGCTCGGGCGGAAGGAGCGGCGTGGAGGCCAGGTTCACCACGATGAAACACAGGGCCACGAGCGCCGTGCGCCACCACGTGCGCTCGCCGGCGGCGTACCAGACGGCGGCGCCGATCATGGCAATCGAGTAGGTCGGCGACTCGGCCTGGTGGTTGAACAACACCGAGAACACGAGGATCGACGCGAGGAGTTCGAGGCGGAATGCGGGCGTCCAGGCGCGCGGGCCGCGCAGGAGCGGGGCGAGCAGCACGACGATGCCCGCGAGCTGCGTCGGCCAGAACGGCCATTGCAGTCCGAACCAGACGCGAAGCAGTCCCATGAGTCCCGCGTAGACGTCGGCCCCGCCGAGTCCGTAGGTGGCCAGGGGGAGGGCGTCCCGCGCCTCGACGGCGTGCCAGGAGCGATACTGCGCGGCCAGGGATCCGGCCCCGGTGACGAGCAGCGGCAGTGCGGCGCCGGCGACGAGCACGACGACCACGACGAGGCCGAAGCGGATCTTGCGCGGGTGGAAGACGGCGCCGGTCAGCGCGGCGATCGGGAAGAGCTTCACGAACGCGCCGGCCACGACGGCCGCGGCCGCCGGCAGCTGGCGGCGGCGTTCCATGGCCGCCCAGCCGAGCATCATGAGGCCCGCGCACAGCACGTTCGACTGCGCGCGCTGCAGATCGCCGACCACGGCCAGCCAGGCGATGGCGAGGGCAAGGGCGGCCCGCCGGGGGGGCAGGATCCGCGCCGTGCCCGCCACGACGGCGGCGGCGCAGGTCAGCCCCCACAGGACGGCGCCCGGCACGAGCGGGAGAAGCGCGAACGGCGCGTACAACAGCGCGAAGGTCGGGCTGTATTTGAACAAATCGGTATAGTCGCGCGGATACGCGGCGTAGAGGTCGCGGCCGGCGACGAGGTGGTCGAACGCCCCGCGGAAGATGAGGAGATTGTTCTCCGGCGGCGGGAACATCGTGCGCTGGAGGGCCACGGCCACGGCGGTCACCGCGTACAGCGCCGCCAGCCACCCCAGGGGCCGGAACCCGGGATCGCGTTCTCCGGGCGCCGCCGGGAGGTCGGGTCTCGTCATCTAGCGCATGGTCACGATCGCGCGCATGGCCGCGATCGCGTCGAAGAAGTTGCCGAGCCGGAGATTCTCGTTGGGGCCGTGCTGGTTGTCGTCGAAGTTGACCACCGGCATGACGACGGTGGGCGCGCCCAGCCCGTCGGAGAACAGGTAGAACGGCACCGAGCCGCCCAGCGTCGGCATGCGCACGGGCGCGACGTGCATTTCCGCGGCCACGGCGGCCACGGCCTCGCGGGCCACCGGGTTGTCGAGCGGCGTGCGTCCGGCCGGATACCCGCCCATGCGGCGCAGCCTGGCCAGGAGCGGGTACGTCGCGCGTTCGGTGTCGGTGGGCGAGGCGCCGGCGATCAGGTGGTAGCCCTGCGAGCGCACGAAGGCCTGGAGCCGGGCGAACTGGGAATCCGGGGTCACGTTCTTCACGAACCGCAGATCCAGCCTGGCCACGGCCTGCGCCGGGATCACCGTGCGCCCCTGGCCGGTCACCGTGCCGGCCCCGAGCCCCGACACGTTGAGCGTGGGCAGGTTGTGCAGCGCTTCGAGCCGCCGGCCGGCGAACTCCGGCTTCGCGAATCCGAAGTGGCGCATGAGCACCGAGTCCACGTCGGGGATCGCGGAAATGGCCTGGTCCTCCTCGGGCGTGAGCGGCACCACATCCTTATAGAAGTCGGGGATCGTGACGCGGCCCGTGGTGTCCACCATCGAAGCGAGCAGCCGGGAGAGCTGGAGGGCCGGGTTGGGGGCCCAGTTGCCGTAGTTCCCGCTGTGCAGGTCGGTGCGGGCGCCGAACACCGTGAGCTCGGCGCTCATGATGCCGCGGGCGCCGAACACGAAGGTCGGGCGGCCGCTCGGGTGCTGGGGGCCGTCCACGAGCAGGATCAGGTCGCCGCGGATCCGGTCGGCGTGCTCGCGGACCACGGCCGGCAGCGAGGGCGATCCGGCTTCCTCGTCGCCTTCCATGAGCACGCGGATGTTCGAGGTGATCGGACGGCCGGCGGCCCGGGCCTCGTCCAGCGCCGAGAGGAAGGCGACGATCGGTCCCCTGTCGTCGGCGGCGGAACGGGCGTAGAGGCGCCATTCGGGGTCCACGGGCCCGGCGGCGGGAAGCGTCGTCATGACGCGGCCGCCGGCTTCGAGCGGGCGGTCACGGTACGTCGGCTGGAAGGGGCCGGCATCCTTCCATTCGGAGGCCGTGACCGGCTGGCCGTCATAGTGGAAGTAGAATGTCAGGGTGCGGGTGGCGCCGGCGGCCGGCCGCTCGCCGATGAGCACGGGCGAGCCGGGGGTCGCGACGACCGTCATCCGGAAGCCGCGCCGCTCGAATGCGGCGCGGAGCCAGGCCGCGTCGCGGGCGATGTCGGCCCGGTCGGTGGCGACGTTGGGAATGGAGAGGAACTCGACGAGCGTGGCCAGTTCGGAGCGCCGGGTGGGCGCCTGCTGGGCGCCGGCGGGTGCGGCGGCGGCGAGGAGGAGCAGGGCGAGGGAGAGGCGGCGGGGCATGGGCGGAGTGAAGGAAGATGAGGCGGACGCGGGGGAGTATGGCATGGGCGGCGGGTTCCGCGCCACTGGACCTGGTGCCCACGGCGTGGCACCATTCGCACAGCGCCCGCCGCCCCCCGGGACGGGAATCACCGCTTCACCACGAGCCACGGGAGCCGGAGCATGTCTGGTCGTCGCATCACCCATGGATCGCTGCCCCGCCGCCTGATGTCGCCTGGACTGTCGCTGGGGCTGGCCGCCGCGCTGCTCGGCGCCTGTTCGTCGAGCATGGCCGCGCCGTCGGCCGCCGCGCCGAAGTCGGGAGCGGCGTCCGACACGTCGTTCCATCTCGGCGCGGACATCTCGTACCTGGACGCGCTGGGCGGCATGATCCAGTCGCTGCCCAGCTACAACGAGAACGGCGTGCCCGCCGACGAGATGACGATCCTCGAGCGGCACGGCTGGACGGCGTACCGGCTTCGGGTGTTCGTGTCGCCTGTGCGCGAGGCGCCCGACAACTCGCTGGCCAACACGATTCCGCTGGCGAAGCGCATCAAGGCGTCGGGCGCGCTGTTCCTGCTCGACATCCACTACTCGGACACGTGGGCCGATCCGCAGCACCAGGAGATCCCGCTGGCGTGGCGCGGCCTGGACTACGCGGCCCTGCAGCAGGAGGTGGAGACGTACAGTCGCACCACGATCGAGGCGCTCAAGGCCGCCGGCGCGATGCCTGATTGGGTGCAGGTGGGGAACGAGATCACGCGCGGCATGCTCTGGCCGATCGGCCAGGTGGCCGTGCCCGGCGCGCCGGCCCAGTACCAGCCGCCCGCGCCGTACGACTCGACTGTGCAGTGGGCGCGCCTCACCGGCCTGCTCAAGGCCGGGATCCGCGGCGTGATGGAAGGGGCGGGGGACACGCCGCCGCGCATTGCGATCCACATCGACCGCGGCGGGGACTGGGCCACGACCAAGTGGTTCTTCCAGCACCTGCAGGCGGCGCAGGTCCCGTACGACATCATCGCGCAGAGCTTCTATCCGCCGTGGCGGCACGGCACGCTGGCCGATCTCACGCTGAACATGGACAGTTCCGCGGCCTACTTCCATAAGGACTTCCTCGTGGCCGAGACCGGCTTTGGGCCGTCGCACTCGCCGGACAATCCGGATATGCTGTGGCCCGTCACGCCGGAGGGGCGGCTCCAGTTCATGGTGGACCTCGTGAACGCGGTGAAGGCGGCGCCCCGCGGCGTCGGCGTGATGTACTGGGCCCCCGAATGGGATCTGTGGAACGCCGATGGGACGCCCGGGCCCGCGGTGTTCACGCTCGACCACCTCCACGATTCCGGCGCGCGGCGCGGCGCGCCGTAGGTCGGGCGTCACGGGGCGCGGGTTGGGACGCGGGATGTCCCAATCCGCACCCGACCCCTGCGTCTCGCGGCGTTTTCAAGTGGGCGTTGGCCCGGCACGCGCCCCCCGCGTAACCGACGGGCGAAGCCACACAAAGTCGCGTCGGTTCTCCTAATCGACCGACGCTCCGGAACGGGTGACCCTCCAAGTCATGAAGCGGCGAACCGGGTGGTTCGTGCCCGCTTCCACTCGATGAGGAGGGGGTATGAAGAACCTGAGATTTCTTCTGGCTGCGGCGGTCGCGAGCGCGTTCGTGGCGCTCGCCTGCAGCGACGGCCACCCGACGACGCCGGCGCACGTGCATACGACGGCGACGGTGGCGTTGAGCCAGACCGCCGTGACGCTGGCCACCGGTGAGCACGTGACGCTCACCGCCCAGCCCAAGTGCTCGTGCGGTGAGACGGTCCCGACCACGGTTGTCTGGTCGACCAGCGACGCGTCGATCGCGACCGTGAACGCGGGTGACGTGGCCGGCGTGTCGTTCGGCACGGCCACGATCACGGCGGCCGCGGACGGCAAATCGTCCACCACCGCGGTCACGGTCAACCCGGTGGGCACCGTGGTCGGCGCCCTCGGCGGCGTCGTGACGTCGGCCGACGGCAACGTCGTGCTCGAGATTCCGGCCGGCGCCCTGGCCACGAACACCGACGTGTCCATCGTGGCGGCCGCGGACAGCGAGTTCGGCGGCGACTCGACGTTCCTGGGCGGGTCCGGGTACCGGATCAATCCGGCGGGCGTGACGCTGCACGAGCAGGTGCGGCTGCGTGTGCGCTTCGATCCGGCCCACCTGCCGCAGCTCGTGATGCAGGAGCAGCTGCGGATCCGCGAGCGCGACCGCACGCAGAACCAGTGGCGCGACTGCACGCAGCAGGGGGTGCAGGGGCAGGCCGTGATGGCCGACATCTCGCGCTTCGGGCTGTTCGGCATCGTGATCCAGTACGCGCAGGGCACCCTGACGGGGACCGCGGGCGGCACGGTGGTGTCGGCCGACGGCAACTTCCAGCTGGTGATCCCCCCGGGCGCGCTGTCGACGCCCACGGACATCGTGGTCACCAAGGTCCCGGACTCCGAGTTCGCCGGTGACGCGAACTACGTTCCGGGCACCGGCTACAAGGTCGAGCCCGAGGGCACGACGCTGAGCAAGCCGGCGGCGATGAGCATCAAGTACGACCCGACCAATCTGCCGGTCGGCATGGACGCGACGCAGCTCCGCATTCAGCGGCGCGCTCAGAATCAGTGGCAGGACTGCGACCAACCGGGTATCCAGTCGCACACGGTCGGCGCCAACATCACCGGCTTCTCAACCTTCGCCATCACCGGCAAGCAGTCCGGCGGTGGTGGTGGCGGCGGCGGTGGTGGTGGTGGCGGCGGCGGCGGAAGCTCGCCGAGTGTGGCCTCGATCACCGTGAGCCCGTCCACCATCAACCTCATGGCGGGAGACGTGGTGCAGCTGACGGCGACGGTGCTGGACAGCGCCG
>JAGWRI010000183.1 GCA_028876525.1 Gemmatimonadota bacterium
CAGATCGTTGTCGGTGTTCTCGTCCAGCGTGGCCATGTCGAGCACGCTCGACAGCAGGATCACGCCGTTCAGCGCGATGCCGCGCTGCGCCAGATACCCCGCCAGCCCCGCCGAGCGGAACGTGCCGTAGCTCTCCCCCGCCAGGTAGAGCGGCGAGCTGTACCGATCGTACTTGGTGAGGTACAGGCGAATGAACTCGCCCAGCGACTGCAGATCGCCCGCCACCCCCGACGTCGCGGCCAGCGCCTTTTCCGACACGGCTCGGCTGTAGCCGGTGCCGTCGGGGTCGATGAACACCATGTCGGTGAACGGCAGCCAGGTCTGCTGGTTGTCCACCATCTTGTAGGGCGGCGGCGGCAGCGCGCCGTCGTCCTGCAGCACGATGCGCCGCGGGCCGAACCCGCCCACGTGCACCCAGATGGCCGGCTCGCCCGGCCCGCCATTGTATATGAAGGCGAGCGGACGCCGGGCCGCGTTCTGCTGGCCGTCCAGCGTATAGGCCACGAAGAAGATGTGGGCCTCGGTCTTGCCTTCGGCGTCGGGCACCGGCAGCCGCCCCGCCGTGGCCGTGTACGAGTAGGTCTGCCCGCCCACCTGAATCGAATGGTGCGTCACCACCGGCGGCGCATCGGTGGTGCTGGGGTCGTAGGGATGGCCTTGCGGGCCGAAGCCGCCGCGGCCGCGCCCCTGCGCGGCCAGCGGCATCGCCGCCAGCAGCAGCATCGCGAGCGAAGCCGAGGGCAGGCGCATCGAGTGGCGAATGGGAGTATGCATGGGCCGGATTATGGATGCCGGTCACGCGGGCGGCAAGGCCGGCGCGTCCGGCCACCCGCCCCTGCCTGGCCCGCGCCCCCTCACTCCACGAACCGCTTCACCTCCACGTGCCCGCCCCACTGCGTGAACGGACACGATGCCGCGATCCGCGCCGCCGCCGAGTCGTCCGCCGCCCGGACGATGAACAACCCGCCCAGCGGCCCCGGCCCGATCAGCCGGCCGGCGCGCTCGTATTCTCCCAGCGCATCGAGGCTGTCGGCCCACCGCGTGAGCACGGCAATGCGCTCGGCGTTGTGCCCGGGCGGCGCCGGCCGGTAGGTCGAGTCCTCGTAGAGCAGCACCGCGTACGTGTTGCCGGGCGCCGGCGAATGCTTCGGCCGGTACGTCTTCACGCCAATCGCCAGCACGATCACCGCGGCCGCCGCCGCGACCCACACCGGCCACGCCCGGCGGCGGCGCACGAGCCCCGTCGCGACCAGGGTCGACACGACGCGCTCCTCCAGCGCCGGATCGGGGCGTTCCTCTCGGGGAAGATTGGTCATGGGAGCGAACTCCGGAGCAGGGACCGCGCGCGATTGAGCTGGCTCTTGGACGTGCCCTCGACGATGCCCAGCAGGTCGGCGATCTCGCGGTGGGTGTAGCCGTGGATGTCGTGCAGGACGTACACGTCCCGCGCGCCATCGGGCAGCGAGGCGATGGCCCGCTCGAGGTCGATCGCGTCGTCGGGGCCGACGGCCTCCGTCACCGGCTCCACGTCCGGGACGTCCACCATGCGCCAGTCGGCGCGGATGCGTCCGCGGCGGACGTTGACCAGCACCCCGCACAGCCACGAGCGCAGCGCCGACTCGGCGCGGTACGTGCGCAACGCCGTCACCGCGCGCACCCAGCTTTCCTGCACCAGGTCCTCCGCCTCGCCCCGATCGCCGCCCGTGAGCCGCAACGCCAGCGCGAACAGCGCCGGCGTGTGCGCGCGATACAGCGCGCGAAACGCATCCTCGCCGCGCCGGCGAAGAAAACGCTCGACCAGCGCGCGGTCGTCGGTCACTGCGTCGGCTTGGCCGGTTGCGTCCAATCGCGTACCACGATGACGAGTCGGGACAGCGGCGTGCCGTCGTCGCCGACGATCGGGATGTCCATGCTGTTCGACCCGACGATGCCCATGGCCTTGGCGTGCATGTTGGGATAGAACACCATCAGATGCGGCATGAACCGGCTGGGGTGCTCCCCGTTCGGGTCGGTCAGGACCTGCTCCGACGAGGTCATGTACGTGAGCGCCGGAATTTTCGGCAGCCGGAACCGGCCCGAGGCAATTCCGCGGCCGACCTCGGCCTTGATCTCGGCCCGCGTCTTGCCGGCCAGCCGCTGCTCGGTCTCGAAGCGCGAGATGGCCATGACCGTCGCGTCGGCCTCCGCGTCGCCGCAGATCGGCACGAGCGAATTGGCCCGCTCCCGCATCACCGCGCAGGCCATGCCCGACGTGCCGTTCACCGCGACCACGTAGTGGCCGTTCTCCAGCACCCAGATCTTCGCGTCCTTCGACACGTCCGCCGGAGCGGCGCTTCTAGCGTACCGTATCTGGTCGGCGCGCGAGAGACTCGCCGGGGCGGTTGGCGGGGAACTCTGTTGGGCCGCGACCGCGGCGGGAAGGACGAACGAGGCAACGATCCATGCACGCATGGCACATCACTCGATGTTGAGGTTGCCAATGAGTAGCGCTCGGCCGGCAAAGGGTTGGAACGCCCGGCCCGGGAGGTCCGGGCCAAACATGACGCGCGCCCTCGGGCCCGTACAGGAGGCGCCCCGCCCGCCGTTGTAAGGGTCCGGTAGGGCTTCTCGCGGCCGCTGGCGGCTGCGACCCGCCGCCGCTACCGTCTCTGCGCACCTTCGTGGAGCGCCCGTCCCATGAACCGAACTCAGCGAATTGCCCGGATCTGCTTCGCCACCGGTGTGATGAGCGTCGGAGTCCTGGTGCTCGTGTACGGGTATCAGGTGCTGCTCTTCCTGCCCACCCCGCCCGCGTGGGCCGCGTGGCTCGAGCCCGTGGGCGTCGCGTCGGGCGTCCTGATGCTGGCCACCGGCGCCGGGCTGCTGTTCGAGCGCACGGCCCCGCTGGCCACGCGCGTCCTGCTGCCATTCCTCGCGCTCTGGACGCTCACTCGGGTGCAGGCGCCGATCGTGGACCCCATACGGGAAATCAGCTGGTTCGCCATCGGCGAGGTCGGCGTGCTCGCCGCCGGCGCGCTGGTGCTGTTCGCGCGCATCGAAGGGGCGCGTTCGAAGCTGCACGCATTCGCCGCCGAGCACGGGCCGGCCGTCGCGCGGATCCTGGTCGGATACTCCGCGGTGACGTTCGGGCTCTCGCACTTCTTCGAGTTCCACGCGCGCACCGTGTCGCTGGTGCCGCACTGGCTGCCGTACCCGACGCTCTGGGCCGACGTCATGGGCGGGGCGCAGGTCGCGGCCGGGCTGGGGGCCGCGTTCGCCGTCTATCCACGCCTCTCGGTGGCGGCCGAGGCCGCCATGATGACGGCGTTCGCGCTGCTGGTCTGGGTGCCGGCGGTGATCGTCAAGCCGGGGCTGCCCTCCAACTGGGTGGAGTTCCTGGTCACCTGGGCGTTGGCCGGCGCGTACTGGGTGGTGGCGGAGGGGATGGCGGAGGTTGGGCCCCGCCCGTAGCGGAATTCCAGCCCGCGGGCCGGCGCAATGCCCGCCGCTCGCCCCCGCGCCTGTTTGCCCGTAGATTCGCTCGGCAGCGCACGGGCGCCGGTGTCCGGCGCCGGCGTCGTGCAGGGGGGCCGGCCATGAAGTCATCCATGCGTTGCCTCGCGCTGTTGCTGCTTGGCCCCATCGCCGCCGCGTGCGGCGCCAGTTCCGATTCCGGAACGACGGGCCCCGGCCAGGGGCCGGGCGCCGGCGGCAATCCGGCGGCGGTCGCGTCCATTCGCATCTCGCCCACCAGCGACTCCACGGTGGTCCGTCGCCCGGTCACCTTCACGGCCACGGCGCAGAACGCCGTCGGGAGCGTGGTGTCGGGCACGGTCACCTGGACCAGCTCCGACACCGACGTGGCCCGAGTGTCGCCGCTTGGGGTGGTCACGCCAACCGACACGGGACAGGCCACGATCTCGGCCAGCCAGGGCGGGCAGTCGGCCTCGGCCACGATCGCGGTGTCGCCGGCGCCGCTCACGGTGCGCGGGCTGTTCACGCAGTTTGAAGAACGCGGCGCTCCCAGCGGCTATTACGACGGCGACCTGCTGCAGCGCTGGGACTCGCTCGACTCCTACGTCGGGACGACGGTCGCAACGGAAGTCGCCGCGCAGATGGACGCCATGCGCGCCATCGGCGTGAACACCATCACCTTCGAGCTGCGCGCCACGGACTCGGTGTACACCGGCAACTTCACGCCTCCCGACTGCAACGTGCCGCCCGTGCTCGGGGTGCGCTGGCCCAGGCCCGATGCGTCGAAGCTCGCAAACCTGGTCAAGCTGTTCGACCTCGCGCAGCAGAAGGGCATGCGGATCATCCTGTCGCTGGTGAACACCCACATGGACCAGCCGGCCGATACCAACGCCCTCTGGCTGGGCCCGATTTTCACCGCCGTGGGGCGCCACCCGGCGCTTGCCTTCGTGCAGTTCGCGGGCGACGTGTACGTGGATCCCGGCAGCAACAGCTGCGGCACGCCAGCCGAGCCGCCGCTCTGGCTGGGCCCCACGGCGGCGCCGGCCGCCTACGTGAAGTGGGCCATCGGGTTCGGCCAGACCATGGGCCTGAGCCCGCAGCAGCTCTCCGCCGAGGCCATCGTGGGCGACGCCTTCGTCCAGAGCCAGCCGCCGGCCGGCGCGGGCGCCACCGGCGGCCACCTGTGGGACCCGCTGGGCGTGCTCAAGACCATCTTCGACCAGCTCGGGATTCCCGATTCGCTCCGCACGTACGCCCTGTCGTTCTACGAGCATCGCAAGTGCCAGTCGCCCGCCCCCACGGGCTGCGTGGACGTGCCCGCGGGCCCGTGGGCCGATTCCACCGTGCGCCGCATCTTCGCGACCGTGGGGCCCGCGACCCGCGCGCACATCGTGGCCATCGAGATGGGCGTGACGCCCGGCGACCCCAGCACCACGGCCCAGCAGGGGCTGGACGACCTGCTGTCGCGGATGGAGCGCTACGGGCTGGACGGCGGCTCGTACTACCGCTGGACAGGCTTCCAGAACAGCGACGACGGCAACCCCAGCGTGGCGGTGCCCGTGAAGCTGCGCGGGTACGCGTACACCTACACGGCCATCAAGGACGTGCTGGCGAAGCATTACGGGGGCAGGTAGCACCCCACGCCCGCCCCTCGTCGCGGCGGGCGTTCTCATTTCCAGCAGCGCCGCCGGCGGGCGCGGCGCCGGCCTTCCCTCACCTGACGTAGCGCCGCAGGATGCCCACGAGATCCCGGGCCGCCCGGACCTCCGAGGCGGTGCGCCGGCCGGGACGGTCCACCATGTGCTCGTGCACGTGCCCCTCCACGACCTCGGCCATGAGGCTGTCCAGCGCGCCTCGGGCGGTGGTGATGCGGAGCATGATGTCGCCGCACGCGCGCTCGTCCTCCAGCGCGCGCTTCACGGCGTCCACCTGGCCCGAGAGCCGCTGCACGCGCCGGATGAGCCTGGCTTTGTCGCGGACGGTATGGGCCACGGGAAACCTCGGGATGGGGAAGGCGGCGGCTGGATCGATACCCTGGAGGGTATCAGTGTATACCCGGCCGGGTATCTGTCACAAGTCGGCCGGCCCGGCTTGACACGCGCCGCGCGCCCGGCTAGCATGTGGGCGCCGCTGGAGGGAACGTCGGCGGCACGGAACGGTTCTCGGTAGGCGAGGTTCCCGCGTTACACACAGGCCACTGCCCGGCGGCGTCGAGAGACGACCGTGCGTGGTAGAGCAGGCTCTCCCGTGGCAAGGGTTAGCCCAACGTGGCTGAGGTCCGCCGGCTGCGGACCTCTTACGGAACGCGGTGCCAAAGCTCGGACGAGGCGGTGGGATGCGCGGCCCGCGTTCCACACGGTCGGTCGGATGGCCGCGCGGTCGCGCGCGGCGCTCATCCCCGGCGCTCGATTCGAGCGCCGGGGATTTGTGTTCCCGGCCGCTGGCCGGCCCGAACCGGCCGGCCAGCCGCGACGACGATCACCGGGAGGAGAGATGCCGCCATGACGGGGACCAACGAAATCCGCACCGCCCCGACGCCGCCCGGCGCCGCCCCGGCCGTCGAGCCCGACATGAAATTCCCCGACCTCCGCGCGGTGGCCTACCTCGACGCGCCGGCCGCGCTCGACGCCCTGGGCACCGCGCGCACGGGACTCACGGAAGAAGAGGTCGAGGCCCGGCGGGAGCGCGTGGGGCGCAACGAGGTGGCGCACGAACGGCCGCCCACCTGGTACGGCGAGCTGGCGCGGGCCTTCGCCAACCCGTTCAACGTCCTGCTCACCACGCTCGCCGTGGTCTCCGGCGCCACCGGCGACCGCGAAGGCATGGCGGTCATCGCCGTCATGGTGGTCGTGAGCACCGGGCTCCGGTTCATCCAGGAATTCCGCTCGAACATGTCCGCGCAGGCGCTCCGCGCGCTCGTGCGCACCAGTGCCGCCGTGGAGCGCAGCGGCGACGAATCGACGCCGGGCAGCCCGGCCATGCGCCGCCGCGAAATCCCCATGGACGAGCTCGTCCCGGGCGACATCGTCTACCTCTCGGCGGGCGACATGGTGCCCGCCGACATTCGCCTGCTCTCGGCCAAGGACCTGTTCGTGGGCCAGGCGGCCATGACCGGCGAGGCGCTGCCGGTGGAGAAGTTCGATCGCGCGGCGGCGCCGGCCGCGCCCGCCGCCCTCACCGACATGCCGACGGCGTGCCTGATGGGCACCAGCGTGGTGAGCGGCACGGCCACGGCGGTGGTGGTGGCCACCGGGGCGCGCACCGCGTTCGGCGGCCTGGCGCGCAAGCTGGTGGGGCGGCGCGCCGAAACGGCGTTCGACGTGGGCGTGCACCGGGTGAGCTGGCTGTTCATTCGGTTCATCGCCGTGATGGTGCCGGTGGTGATCGCGATCAACGGGTTCATGAAGGGCAACTGGCTCGAGGCGGTGCTGTTCGGGCTGGCCGTGGCGGTGGGGCTCACCCCCGAGATGCTGCCCATGATCGTCACCACCAACCTGGCCAAGGGCGCCGTGACCATGGCGCGCCGCAAGACCATCGTGAAGCGCCTGAACGCCATCCAGAACTTCGGCGCCATGGACGTCCTGTGCACCGACAAGACGGGCACGCTGACGCAGGACAAGGTGATGCTCGAGCAGCACGTGAACGTCGTGGGCGAGGAAGACGACGCGGTGCTCGCGCTGGCCTACCTCAACAGCTTCTACCAGACCGGCCTCAAGAACCTGCTGGACGTCGCGGTGCTGGAGCACGGCGAGCTGCACGGCGAGCTGGGCATCGACCGCGCCTACGGCAAGGTGGACGAGATCCCGTTCGACTTCACGCGCCGCCGGATGTCGGTAGTGGTGGAGCACGAGCACCGCGACCACCAGCTCATCTGCAAGGGCGCCACCGAGGAGATCCTGGCGGTGTGCACCCGCGTGCGCGACGAACCCGCCGAGCCCGACGGGCCGGCCCAGGTGGTGGACCTCACCGA
>JAGWRI010000184.1 GCA_028876525.1 Gemmatimonadota bacterium
CCGCGCAGCGCCTCGAGGCGCCGCGCCCGCTCGGCCGTCGCCGCCAGCGCCGCCTCCTCGAACGCCGTGTCGGTGTGCAGCACCCACCACACGTGCACGGCCAGCACCGCCAATGCGCCCGGCAGGGCCGCCGCCCACACGCCCAGCCCGTTCGCGAACGTCGGCGCCATCAGCGCGTTGAACGGCCACAGCACCGCCCGCGCCGGCAGATCCGCCAGCGCCACCTGCAGCACCGCGGTCCGCTCCGCCCACCCGGCCGCCGCCCGCAGCGCCGCGCCATGGCGGACCACGCTCACGCCGACCGCGCCGGTGATCGCGACGAACACCGTGATCGAGAGCGCGTTTCGCCGCGCCCCCGCCGCTCCGTGCTCGGCCCATGCCGTGCGGACGAGCGAGGCGCCCAGCCGGTGCAGGAAGATCGTCGCGAGCAGGAGCCACACGCCGGCGAACCGGGCCCAGAGCGGCAGGGAGGTCCGGCCCGCATCCAGGATCAGCACCCAGATCGTCGTGTTGAACAGCAGCGGAAGCTGCCCCCGCGCGATCTTGTAGACCACGAGCTGCCGCCGCGACACCGGCGCCGGAAAGAGCAGCGACGCCTCGGCCTGCGAGAATGCCAGCGCGGTGCTGTCGCCCCCGAACAGCCACATCGCCACGGCGCCCAGCAGCATGGCGCCGAGCACGACCGCGTGCCCTCCCTCGCTGAGCAGCGGCAGGATCTCGCCGTGCGACCGCCGCGGGTTGCGCCAGAAGATGAAGTAGAAGTACGCCACGCCGATCGCGATGGCGAGCGCGTAGCGCGGGTTCCGCGAGCGGCGCAACTGGTGCGCCGCGCGGTTGCGCAGGCTCCGCCAGATGAGGTAGAGGAAGGCGCCGGTCACGGCCGGTCAGTACGCCGACGGCCCCGCGGCCCCGTCGCCGGTGAGCATCAGGAACACCTCCTCGAGCGACCGGCCGGCCAGCTCCGGCCGGCGGGACACGATCTCGTCCAGCGTGCCGTAGGCCACCGCGCGGCCCGTGCTGATCACGAGCAGCTTGGTGCACAGCTCCTCGACCAGGTGCAGCAGGTGCGAGCTCAGCACCACCGCCGCGCCGTCGCGGGCCCGGGCGGCGATCGTGTTCTTCATGCGCCGCATCCCCCCGGGGTCGAGCCCGGTGAGCGGCTCGTCGAGGATCAGCCCCGAGGGCCGGTGCAGCAGCCCGCAGGCGATCGCCAGCTTCTGCCGCATCCCGCGGGACAGCGCTTCGGGCAGCGCGTCGCGCTTGTCGTCGAGCTCCAGTTCGCGCAGCAGCTCCGCGCCGCGCGCGGCCGCGTCGGCCACCCCGTACACGCGGCCGATGAACTCCAAGTGCTCGGCCACGGTGAGATACTCGAACAGATATGGCTCGTCGGGAATGAACGCCAGCGCGCGCTTGGCCTCCACGGGATCGTGCACGATGTCGTGGCCGGCGATCGCGACCGTCCCTCGCGACGGCGCGATGATCCCGACAAGGCACCGCAGCGTCGTCGTCTTGCCGGCGCCGTTCGGACCCACCAGCCCCAGCACCTCCCCCGGCCCGACGTCGAACGAGAGGTCGGAGACGGCGCTCAGGTCGCCGTAGAGCTTGGTGAGCGCCCGGACGGCGATCACGCGCCGCGCAGCTCCGAATGGTCGCCCACCGTGGCCTGCCCGGCGAATCCCTCGACCACCACGCCGTCGCCGAGCAGCGAATCGTGCAGCGTGCTCGCCGAGATGCGCGCCTGCTCGCCCACGATCGTGTCGCGCAGGCTCGAGCCCTCCACCGTGCTGCCCGCGCCGATCGAGACGTTGGGACCGATCGTCGAGCGGCGCAGCGTCACCCCCTCCTCGACGTACACCGGCTCCACGAACACGACGTCGGCCCCCGCCTTCGGGTGCCGCGCCATGCCGCGCGTCTCGAGAATCGACCGGTTCGTCTCGAGCAGGGTGTCCAGCTTCCCCGCGTCGTACCAGCCCGCCACGTCCATCACCCGGATCTTCGCGCCGTGGTCGATCATGTACTGGAACGCGTCGGTCAGGTAGTACTCGCCCTTGTTCTTCGGCGCGCGCAGGACCTGGTCGATCCCCTCGTACAGCAGCTTCCAGTTCCGGATGTAGTAGAGCCCGATGTTGGCCCGCCGGGAGATCGGCGTCGTCGGCTTCTCCACGATTCTCGTCATGTGGCCGCCGGCGTCGGTGACCACCACGCCGAAGCGCTGATAGTCCTCGACCTCCTTGGTCCAGATGATCCCGTCGGCGTCGGTCGTATGGATCACCGAGAGGTCGGCGTCGAAGATCGTGTCCACGAACACGATCAGCACCGGCTGGTCCACGTACGGCCGGGCCAGCGCCACCGCGCCGGCCGTGCCGTCCTGCACCTTCTGTTCGATGAACACCGAGTCGAACGGATACTTCCCGCGCGCGTACGCCTCGACCTTCTCCTTCAGGTGCCCGGTGATGTAGATGACCTGCTCCACCCCGCCCAGCCGCTGCAGGTCCTCCATCACGTAGTCGATCACCGGCTTGCCGGCGATGCGGAGCATCGGCTTCGGCGTCACGTGCGTGTGCGGCCGCAGCCGCGTGCCCTTCCCCGCCAGCGGGATGATCACCTTCATGGCGCGTTGGTCCCCTCGCGTCCGTACCGGTCCTGCAGCCGGACGACGTCGCCGAGATGGGCCGTCGAGGCCTCGAGGATGTCGCAGTCGGTCACCGCCTCCATCTGATGCACGGTGAACGGCGTGATCCGGTAGGCCTCGCCGAGCCTGAGCTTCACGTCCACCGGCTTCGCGCCGGGGGCCAGCGCCCCGCCCGCCGCCGGCAGATCCCACACCCGGTAGATCAGCTCGCCCGAGAGCAGGTACACGGTCTCGTCCTTCACCTCGTGGTACTGCACCGACAGGGCATGCCCCGCCGTGATGTGCAGGATCTTGCCCACGTAGCGGTCGGTGTGGGCCCAGATGGTCTCGTGTCCCCACGGCTTGGGAACGTGGGTGACGGTCTCGCGTCCGGTCATGCGCGCTCGGGTTGAGGACGCCATAATATCGCACCTCCGACCCCGTTCGGGGTATCTTTCGCCCGTGAGCCGGCCGCATCCGGCCCCGGAGACCCCACGTGACCGACACCGAATCGCAGACCCCGCCGCCCGCCGCCGCATCGAAGCCCCGCTGGCGGCGCGTCGCCAGACGCGGAGGATATTCCATCCTCGCCTTCGTCCTCGTCACGGGCGGGTACTTCGGCCTGCTCCAGATCGACGGCAACATCCGCACCGTCGAGCCCGGGCAGCTCTACCGCTCGGCCCAGCTCGACAGCGCCCAGTTCGCCCGCGTCATCAAGCAGGACGGGATCAGGACCATCATCAACCTGCGCGGGGCCCACCCCAAGGCGGAGTGGTACGAGACCGAGCTGGCCGTGTCGGCGGCGTTCGGCGTCGCGCACGTCGACTACGGGATCTCGGCCGAGCACCCGGTGAGCGCCCGCCAGATCGGCGAGATCCTCGCGCTGCTGCGCACGTCGCCCAAGCCGATCCTCGTGCACTGCCAGGGCGGCGCCGACCGCTCCGGGCTCGTCGCTGCGCTGTACGAGGCCGAGATCATGGGCAAGCCGCCCGCCGTCGCCGACGACCAGCTCGCCCTGCGCTACGGCCACTTCCCCTACCTCGGCAGCAAGACCATTGCCATGGACCGGAGCTTCTGGGCGTACGTCGACGCCAAGTAGGCGGCGCTACGGGAGGTCCCCGAACCCGAACGTCCACCGCGCAGCCACCGTCGCGCGGCTCGACGACAGCCCCCCGCCGCCGGCCAGCGCCGGCTGCTGCACCAGCAGCGGCGCGTCCAGCCGCAGCGTGACGTCGCGGTCGTAGAGCCGCCCGCGCAGGGCGAGCCCGGGGCCCGCGTCGGCCAGGAACGCGCCGCGCAGCAGGTAGGTGGCCGACGACGCGAATCCCGCGTCGCCGAACAGCGAGCCCCACAGCGAGACGTGGCTGAATACGTCGGCCGCCAGCCGGTGCGAGAGCTCGGCGTTCACCGCCGCGATCCGGTCCACGGTGACCGCCGCGTCGTACCCGCGCAGCCCCGCGCCGCCCAACGGCAGGTAGTTCACGCCCGGGCGGGCGAGGATCCCGCCGGCCGGACGATACCAGTTATTCTCGAAATTTGATAGCGGGTCGCTGGCCGAGAGGTGCAGCGCCGTCTGGGCCGGGGGGTCGTTGCTGATCCCGCCGTAGAGCCGCAGCGCCAGCCGGTCGGCGCCGTCGTTCCAGCGGCTGTCGCTGCCCAGCGCGAAGTCGGCGCGGGCGTAGGTCGTGGCCGCTCCGTCGAGGGTCGGCGCGGCCGCCCCCGCACGGCCTCCCGCCGCCCGGCCGCCCATCGGCACGGGCCCGGTCACCAGTCCGCCCGTCGACGGCAGCGGCGAGAACCCCGCCGCCACCCGCGCCGAGACCGTCAGCTCGCCGTCCCCGGCGCCGAGCGCCGCCGCCGGCGTCCGCAGCTCCAGCGCCGCGTCCGCCTCGGTGAGCGACCGGCGCTCCCACCCGCCGGGGAGCATCGCCTCGTCGTAGACGTACGCCCCCTGCGCCCCCAGCGTGGCATGGAGGCGCGGCCCGGCGGCGGTCCACCGCGGGCTCAGGTCCCACGTCTGCGCCACGTCCGCCCGCCCCACCCCGTCCAGCATCGCGGCGCCGCCCGCCAGCCCCATGAGCGGCCGGTCGCTCGCCCACGTATATGGGTTCTCGAATCGCCACCACCCCTGCAGGCGGCTCAGCCCCCGCGGCGCGGCGCCGGCCGCGGTCGGCCGAGACGCGCTCGTCACTGCCAGCCCGAAGTCGTACCGGTCCACGAGATCCAGGTAGCTGGCCCGCGCCCGCATCCCGATCGTGAGCGCCCCGCCGTCCGAGTACCACGCCAGCGGCGAGAGCGCGACCAGCGAATGGTCCCGGCTCGCCTGGTCCAGGAACGGCCAGTCGTACACCGGCTCGGCCCCGCTCAGCCCGAACGCCGCCGGCCCCACGACGTCGTCCCGGCGGTCCCAGTCGTAGGTCGTGTGGTACGGGTCCAGCCGCACCTCCAGCGGCCGCCCGGCCGTCGCGATCGTCACCGTCTGCCGGTCCGGCTCCCACTCGCCGCGGCCGACGGTCCACCCGCTGTCGGTGCGCACGCCCACCGGCATCGGGTGCCAGTACGCGCCCCGGCGCTCGATCGTCGCCCGCGTCACCCACGTGCCGTTCGGCTGCTCCGAAGTCGTGGCCCGCGTGAGCGCGTAGTCCACCATCCCCGCCTCGTGCACCCACTCGTGGAAGAACCAGCCCAGCGGTCTGCCCGACACGCGCTCCGCCGACGCCTCCATGGCCCACTCGTCCACGTGCTTCAGCGCCCACCGGTCGTAGTAGTCGTGCAGGAACGCCCTGAACAGGCTGTCGCCCAGCACGTCGCGCAGCTGCGAATACATCAGCTCGCCGCGCGTGTAGATCATCGCGTTGTAGGTGCCGAAATCCCGGAAGTCGTACGCCGGCGTCCCGATCGGCTGCGTGTGCCCGGCGAGGTCCAGCCGCACCATCCCCAGCCCGCGCCCCTGCGCCGACGACATCGTGGTGGCGTAC
>JAGWRI010000185.1 GCA_028876525.1 Gemmatimonadota bacterium
GTAAGCCACCGTCGCCTCGCCGGCCACGATCCCCGCCGCGGCGCCCGCGGTGGTGACCAGCGGACGCTCGCCCAGACACAAGACCAGCGACGGGAAGAGCTGCGTCACCATGTTGTAGCCCATCAGCAAGAGCGGCACGATGGCCTCGCCCCCGCGCAGGGTGAGCCACACCGAGAACAGGGCGACGAACGGCACGAGCGACCGCGCCAGTCGCGACACGGTGCGGTCGGTCGCCCCCGGCGCCGCCACGCGGTACACGTTCTGGGCCAGGATCGTGCCCGCGGTGAGGAGAATCATCGAGCCCGGCACGAGCGCCGTAAGCAGCCCCGTGGCCCCGATCACACCCATCCAGCCGGGGGAGAAGGTCCGCTCCGAGATGCGGAGCAGCGACAGGTCGCCGTCGGCGCCCCGGAGCCCCGGCACCTGGAGGATGGCCGCGAAGCCGGCGAAGAACACGAACAGGGTGACCAGCGAGTAGAGCGGCAGGACGATCGCGTTCTTGCGGAATACGTCCTCGTTCTTTGCCGTGTACGCTCCGGCGAAGGTCTGCGGCCACATGTAGAGGCCCACCGTGGTGAGGAGCACGGTGGAGATGAACCACGATGCGCTCATCCCCGACGGCGGGAGGGTGAGGAATCCGGGGCGCGCCCGGTCGATGGCGGCGAACATCGCCCGGTAGCCGCCGTAGTAGTGGAAGGGCAGATAGACGCCGATGGCCACCGCCACGCTCAGGATCATCAGGTCCTTGAGCGCCGCCGTCCACGCCGACCCGCGCACGCCGGACACCACTACGTATAGAATCAGCGCCGCGGTGCCCGCCCAGACCGCCGCGGTGGGCGATACGCGCCCGTACGACGCTTCGGACACGATGATCCCCAGTCCCTTGAGCTGGAGCACGAGGTAGGGCACAAGCGCCGCGACCGACACCAGCGCCACCAGCGCGCCCAGCGCCGGGCTTTCGTACTTGGCGGCGAAGAAGTCGGCCTGCGACACGAGCCGCCGCGCCTTGGCGTACCGCCAGACCGGGGGCAGCAGGAAATACGATAACGCATATGCCGACGCCCCGTAGCACAGGATGTACAGCGCCGGCGCCCCCTTGCCGTAGGCCCAGCCGCTGCCGCCGAGAAAGGTGAACGTGGTGTAGATCTCGCCGGCCATGAGCAGGAACACGAACACCGCGCCGAATCCGCGGCCGCCCACGCTCCACTGCTCCAGGTTCATCGTGTGCCCACGCCGCGCCAGGAGCCCCAGCGCGATCGCCGCCGCAAACGTCACCGCGAGAATCGCCAGCGGCGCCGTCATCGCGCGCCGCCTTCGCGCCGCTCGCGGCGCCGGTCCAGCCGGTACACCACGGCCATCGCCGCCGAAGTGAGCACCACCCAGATCAGGATCCACGCCATGAGAAAGGGGAGCCCGAACAGATACGGCTGGACGCGGTTGGCGAACGGAACGCCGCCCAGCATGCCGACGACCGGCAGGGCGGCCAGCCAGTGGTACGCGCGGAGCTTCCCGGACGCAGCGGGCGCGGGGGTGGGCGGTTCGGACATCGGATGGAACCTCGCGGGCGGGGACGGCGGGGATGGCAGGCGGGGCGGGCGCGGGGAGCTTATCCCCGAATCGGCGCCGGCGTAAGAGCGAGAAACCGCCGGTTCAGTGCCCGGCCCACTTTCTCTGCTGATAGCCGTTGGTCCAGACGAGCACGATGCGGGTGCACTCGCTCACGGGCTCGCGCCCGCCCTTGGCGTCGATCTCCGGTTCGTGCACGAAGTCGGGCGAATTGAACACCTCCACCGCCGCGACGTCGCGCATGGCCACCTGCTGGTCGAGGCCCAAGTCCATCTCGTCCGCCGAGGACTTGTTGTACGACGGCGCGAGCTTGCGGCCCCAGTCGGTACCCAGTGGCGGCGGCACTTCCCGGCCATCGACGAGCACCTTCACCCCGCACCCGAAGTACTCTCCGCCGCCCAGTTGCCGCCAGAGCGGCCAGTCCATGCGCAGGACCTCGTCCAGCGAGTAGCCCGGGTACTTCTTCATCAGGTCGGGGCCGAACGCTGCCGCCCCGAGGTGCTCGTTCATCCGCTGGAACAGCCGCGGCAGCTCCTGCTCGAGCAGCCGCGTGTGCACCGTGTCCAGCTCCACCGGCACCGGCGTCATGGTGATCGTGAGCGACGGCCCGGCCGTCGGCACCGTGACCGGCACCACGACCAGGCGGAAGCCGATGCGCCGCACCTGCACCAGGTGCACCCCGGGCGCCAGCACGCCCAGGTCGAACCCTCCGAACGCGCCGCTGGTCGCGTGCGCGCTGTCGCCCAGGACCTGCAGCTCGGCGTAGTCCAGCGGCTCGCCGGCGGGGTCCACCACGCGCCCCCGCACCTCCTGCGCGTGCGTCGGCACCGGCGCGAGCAGCAGCATCGCGACGATGCAAACGGCCAGGGCGAACGGGCGTCGCATGCGCCCACCATAGGCGCCGGCATCGGACCGCGCAATCGCGTGCCCGTGTGGTAACCCGGGCGCGGTATTCCGGTATTGCTATGTCGTGCACGCGCTCGCATTGTGGGGCACACCCACACACGCCGGCCGCATGCCCCCGTTGATCCCTCGCTCCAGACCGGTTCCCAGCCTTCGCCGGGCGCGGCGCATCGCCGCCGCCCTCCTGCTCCTCGCGATCCCCGCCGCGGCCCGCGCCCAGCGCACCGACGTCATCAGGGGCCGCGTCACCGACGACAGCGCCCGCCCGCTGGGCGGCGCCGACGTCGTGGCCACCCGGGCCTACGACCTCCAGACGTTCACCGCGACCACCGACGGCGCCGGCCGCTACCGCCTCGTGATCGCCGACGGCCGGCAGGACTACCTGCTGTTCGTCTCGAAGCCCGGCTTCAAGCCGTTCAACAAGCGGGTCCAGCCCCCTCCCGGCGACACGGTCATCACTGCCGACGTCGTGCTGCACCCGGCGCCGCCGCAGCAGCTCAAAGCGGTGCAGTCGCGCGCCGCGTCCACCAAGCCGTCGCGCGTGGTGAACCCCATGCAGTCGCCCCCCGGCGCCGACGCCATCCAGCGGGGCGGAGTCACGGCGGCGTTCACCCCCGACCAGATGGGGAGTCTGACGGCCATGGGCGACCTCATGCCCGGCATGATCGACGGCTCGATGTTCGGGCTCGGCGCGGGGCAGAACGGCACGCTGCTCGACGGCATGTCGTTCCAGGGCGGCGCCCTCCCGCGCGATGCCGACGTCCGGACGACGATCGCCACTTCGGCCTACGACCCCTCCATCGGCGGATTCTCCGGCACCGTCACCAACGCGCAGCTGTCGCCGGCCAGCATCATGAACCAGATCACGGCCCATACCTGGTTCGACGCCCCGGCGCTGGAATACAACGATCCGGTGGCGGCGCGGCTCGGCGACCGGTTCGCCCAGACCAGCGTGAGCGCCGCCGCGTCGGGCGCCACCGGATTCGAGAAGCTGTTCTACAATCTGTCGGGGCAGTACAGCCGCCGGCTCGCCAGCACGACCGACCTGCTCGACGCCGATCCCAGCGTGCTGTACGCGGCCGGCGTCTCGCCCGACTCCGCCGCGCGCGCGGTCGCCGCCGCTCGCGCCGAGGGCATCCCGATCGCTCCGCTGGCCTTTCCCTCCGATCAGATCACCGACAACGGGATCTTCCTCGGCCGGATCGACTTCCCCAAATCTGTGTACGATCCCGGCGCGCGGAACGAGTGGTCACTCATCCTCTACGGCGACCTCACGCGCCGCCAGTCGCTCGGCTTCGGTCCCACCTCCACGCCGTCCCTCGGCACCGACGGCAACTCCGCGATCCTCAACGCGCAGCTCGTGCGCTCGACTTATTTCGGGCCGCTCGACGCCTGGCTCAACGAGACGCGCACGGCGATCACCGTCGATCGGAACAGCTCCTCACCTTTCGTCGCCGGTCCCGGCGGGAGCGTGCGCGTCGCCTCCACCCTTCCCGACGGCACGGGCGGCGTGTCGTCGCTGGCGCTGGGCGGCGCCGGGAACGACGGCTCGCACGACCGGTCGTGGACCTGGGAAACCACGAACACCACCCAGTGGTTCGTGCACGGGCCCAGCAACCGACTCAAGCTGTACGCCGACTCGCGTTTCGACGGCTACGACCGGTGGTCGCCGGGAGTGGACCTGGGCTCGTTCTACTACAACTCGCTGGCCGACCTCGCCGCCAATCGGCCGGCGTCGTACACGCGGACCCTCGTGTCCCCCGCCATCCGCGGCACGGCGTGGAGCGGCGTGCTGGCACTCGGCGACTACTGGAAGAAGTCGGCGACGTTCCAGCTGGAAGGCGGGCTGCGATTGGAGGCCAACCGGTACCTGTCGGCGCCCGACGAGAACCCCGCCGTGGCGCAGACGTTCGGCGTCGGCAACGACGCCGTGCCGAACACCGTCCATCTGAGCCCGCGGCTGGGATTCACGTGGGTGTTCGGCCGCGGCCAGACCGTGAGCGACAACGGCGAGTTCTTCAACGGCATCGGCCAGTTCTACCAGGGACCATTCGGCGTCCTCCGCGGCGGCGTCGGGGAGTGGCGCGGCGCGATGACGCCGACGCTGCTCGAAGGGGCGCAGGGCGCCACCGGGCTCCCCGGCGCGAGCCGCACCCTCAGCTGCATCGGTGCGGCGACGCCCGTGCCCGACTGGCCGGGCTACGCGGCGAACCCGGCGGCCGTTCCCGCGCAGTGCGCCGACGGCTCCTCGGGGGTGTTCAGCGACGCCGCGCCCAACGTGCAGCTCCTCGATCCGTCGTACTCCGCCACCCGCAGCTGGCGCGCAAACCTGGTCTGGGAGTCGCGCGGTTGGGGCTTCCGATACAAGGTCGACGGCACCTATGCGCTGAACCTCGACCAGCCGGGAACGTTCGACCTCAACTTCGTGGACACCCCCCGGTTCACGCTCGCCGGCGAGGGCGGCCGCCCGGTCTACGTCCCGGCCGCCGACATCGTGCCCGGCACCGGGCTCGTGTCGCCGGTGGCGGCGCGCGCGTCGTCGGACTTCGGCCGCGTGGCGGCGATGCGGTCGGACCTCCGCGGCACGACGCGCCAGATCACCTTCCAGGTCACTCCGGACTTCATCTTCACGGCCACGCGTTCCATGCAGAAGCAGTCGTTCTGGCAGCGCTTCTGGGGCCTGGGATACGTCAGCGCGTCGTACACCTACGCCGACATTCGCTCGTCGGCACGCGGCTTCGACGGCGCCACGGCGGGCGATCCCACGCTCGTCGACTGGGCGCCCTACGGCACCTCGGCGCGCCACAGCTTCCTGATCCAGTTCGGCATCCGCGCCTGGAAGAACGTATCGATCGGCACGTACACCACCATCCGCTCGGGCCTTCCGTACACCCCCATGGTGGCGAGCGACATCAACGGCGACGGCTACGCCAACGACCGCGCATTCGTGTTCGATCCGGCCACGGCCGCCGATCCCGCGCTCGCATCGCAGATGCGGTCGCTGCTCGACGCGGCGCCGAGCGATGCACGCCGCTGCCTCGAGCGACAGATGGACCGGGTGGCGGGCCGCAACAGCTGCACCGGACCCTGGACCGCGATGCTCAACATGCGCCTCGACATCCCCGTCCGCGTGCCGCTCTGGGCCGGGCGCTCGGCGACCATGGGCGTCAACCTCGCCAACCCGCTCGGCGGCCTGGACCAGCTCCTGCACGGCGCCGACCACCTGCACGGATGGGGCACGAGCCCGATGCCCGACCCCAGGCTGCTCTACGTGCGGGGCTTCGACCCGGCCACGCAGGCGTACCAGTACGAAGTCAATCCGCGCTTCGGCAGCACCCGCGCCGCGCAGAACACGATCCGCGCGCCCTTCCGCGTCACCGTGGACCTGGCGTTCTATCTCGGCCGCCCGTTCCAGGAGCAGATGCTCGACCGCTCGATGGCGCTCGTGAAGCGGCTGCGGGGCGATCGCAAGGCGGCCGAAGACACGCTGGCCGTGCGCTTCCGTTTCAGCCTGCCCGACATCTATACGTGGGTGCTCGACCGCAAGGACTCGCTGCTGTTGAGTCCGCAGCAGCTCGACTCCCTTGACGCGGCCGCCATGCCCTACCGCGCCAAGATCGACAGCCTGATCAAGACGCTCGCCGATTACATCATCGCCCTTCCGCCGAAATTCGACGGCAAGGCCGTGCTCAAGGAACAGGACGGCATCATCCAGGCCGGGTGGAACCTGGGCCGCGATCAGAAGGTCCCCATCGCGCGGATCCTGAGCCCCCAGCAGTACAGGGCGCTTCCGGCCTACATCACCTCGGTGCTGGACGTGAAGGGCGACGTGCGCATCCGCTACATGGCCATCTTCTGACGGCCGCTACCGCTGCGCGCGCAGCTCCGCCAGCACCGACATCGTGCTGAAGCCGTGGAACCGCGTGTCGGCGTCGCTGCGCGCCACCCAGGCGTGCGCGGCCAGCCCGCGCGACCCGTCGGCCTCGCGCTTCACCCCGATGCACACCGCCGCCGGAATCCCCGCGCGTCGCAGCACCAGGCACTCGGCCACGCTCTCGTAGAGGCAGCTGGCGCGCCACCGGTCGCCCGGCAGGCGCGAGAGAAGGCGCAGCGTTCGGCGCGCCGACCGCAGCGCGCCGTCGGGCTCGGCGCGCGGCACGCCAGAGGCGGCGCCGGCGGGGAAGGCCAGCAGCTCGCCAAGCCGCTTCGACCGCACCCATGCCGGCGCGTCCAGCGCCGCGCGCACTCCCGTCCACATGCCTGCTCCGATCATGGCTCGTAATGTGCGTCGACGTACCGCGGCCGCGGAATCCTCGCCGCCACTTCCGGGCGCGGCGCTTACCGATTCCGTACGCGCTGCGACCGGAATCCGAGCCCCCGGCGCTGGCGCCGCCACCCGCGACGGCGTAGCATCGGGACATGCGCGCGGCCAGCCGGGCAGTCGTCCTGTTCGCCCTCGCGGGCGCGGCCTGCACCGCTCCCCCGGGCGCGGCGCCGGCCGCCGGGCCCGCCCCGTCGGGAGACCGCACCGCCAATCGGGGCGGGGGCCCCGGGGCGATCCTCGCCCTCAACCGGGCGCTGGCCGACTCGCTGCTGGCCGCCGACGCCGCGCGCACCGACACCGTGGCCCGGCTCGGCTATCAGGAAGGTGTGATGGCGATGCTCACGCCCGACGCCGTCTACCTGCGCGCCGGCCAGCCGATGGCGTTCGGGCAGCTCAGCATCCAACGGCTGCTCGCCATCGCGCCGCCGGGCCGGCGCGCGAGCTACCGCTGGCAGCCCGTCCGCGCCGGCGTGTCGCGCGACGGACTCGCCGCCTACACGGTGGGCATCGCGGTCGCCGCCAGCGCCCGCGACTCGGGTGGGCCCGCGCTGGGGGTCAGCCGGTACGTCGCGTTCTGGCTCCGCGAACCGGGCGGCGTGTGGCGCGTCCGCGCGTACGCGGAGGTCGGGCTCCCGGCCGCCAACGGAACGGTGCTGTCCGGCCCCGGCGAGCCGCGATCGCTGGCCGACTTCCCCCGCCGCGATTCCCTGGTCCGCGCGCTCGAGGCCACCGACGACGCCTTCGCCGCCGCGTCGCGCGAACACGGCGCGGCGTCGGCGTTCGCGGCGTTCGCCGCGCCCGACGCGATGATCTTCTCCGGCCCGCGCGTCGTGGTGGGCCCGGCCGCGATCGGCGACGCGTACGACGCGCCGGGCGCCGGCGACCTGGACTGGCGCGCCGTCGCGGGAGACGTCGCGCCGTCGGGGGACCTGGGCTTCACGGTCGGGCGCTACATCTATAGGGCGCCGGGCGGGCGCGCCACCGGCGGCAAGTACCTCACCGTCTGGCTGCGGCTGCCGAACGGCCGGTGGCGCTTCGTGGCCGACGGCGGGAACGCCGATCCGGCGGCCGCGCGCTAGGAACCGGGCTCGCTCCATAGCGAAACCGTCAATCCGGAAGACGTCGGCTTGCGCTCAAACTCCGGTCTGGCGACCTTTACGCAAACAATCGGCGCAGATCAGGCGTTACGCGCTCTGCTTTTCACGATTCCGGCGGCCGGGCACGCGAGCCGAGGCCGCGCCGATCCACCCTGCGCAGGGTGCGGAATGCCGCCCGCGACCCTGGTCGCAGGCCCCATCGACCCGTGCAGAAGGACTCGGACAACGCGTTCTAACTCCTTCGGAGAACGGTACCTATGAAACAAGTTCATCTGGCGATCCCGGCGCTTGCCGCGCTCGTGCTGGCTTCACCGGCCATGGCACAGAAACAGGGCCCGGTCGAGCTCGGCGGGTTCGGCCAGTTCACGATCATGGACACTCCCTGGGCGCTCAAGAACGGCTTCGGCGTGGGCGGGCGGCTGGGCTATTTCGTCACGCCTCGCTGGGAGCTGGAGGCCGACTTCGGCCTGTCGAGCCTTGGCGTCAAGCCGCCGCGCCTCGGCAGCGGCACGAAGAGCTATCAGACGTACGCCGGCCGGATCACGTACAACCTGCCCTGGAACGGGAACGACGTGCTGATCGAGGGCGGCTTCGGCGGCGAGTCGGTGGACGGCGGCCGCGACTTCTCGCTCTCGCCCGGGCTGGGCTATCGCTGGAACCTGAACAACACCGTGGCTCTGCGGTTCGACGGGCTGGTGGAATACGTCGAGAATCCGGCCGACTCGCGGTTCTCGTTCCCGGCGGGCCCGAACGGCACGAACAAGAACGCCGCGCGGTCGGCGAACGTGGAGCTCCGCGCCGGTCTCAGCTTCCGCCTCGGCGGCGAGGAGGCCGCGCCGCCGCCCCCGCCGGCGCCCCCGGCTCCGAAGATCAACCAGGACAGCATCGACCAGGCTCGCCGGGCCGACTCGATCGCCGCCGCTGAGGCGGCTGCGCGCGCCAAGGCGCGGCAGGACTCGATCGACGCCGCGAACCGCGCCCGTCAGGACAGCATCGACGCCGCCAACCGCGCGCTCGCCGACGCGGCCGCCAAGGCCAGGGCCGCGCTCGAGGCGAAGATCTATTTCGACTTCAACAAGTCGAACCTGCGCGACGACGCCAAGGCCACGCTCGATTCCAAGCTGCCGACGCTCAAGGCCAACCCGAACGTGCGCATCCGCATCGAGGGGAACACCGACGAGCGCGGCTCCGAGGAATACAACCAGGCGCTGGGCATGCGCCGCGCCGAGGCGGCCCGCCGCTACCTCGTGGACCACGGCATCGACGCCGGGCGCATCGACATCGTGAGCAATGGCGAGGAGAAGCCCGTTTGCACCGGGCACGACGAGTCGTGCTGGTCGCAGAACCGCCGCGACGAGTTCGTGATCGTGGCCGGGGGCGACAACCTCGTGCCGCCGCGCTAAGTCCTTTCGCGATGGCCAGTTGACGAGCGGGGGGCTTCGGCCCCCCGCTCGTGCGTTCAGGAACCCCAGGTTGCTCCGGCCGGTAGTATGGCGTAGGGTAAGAGAGGGGCCACGCCCCGGGAGGCGCGATGCGGACCTTGACCAGAATGCTGATCGTCGGAGCGGGATCGGCCCTGTTCTCGGCCCCGGCGCTGGCGCAGGGGCGTCCGCTTCCCCCGCAGCCGCCGCCGCCGCGGTCGCAGCAGGCCACGAGCCGCGCCACGCCGCCGGCGCCTCCCCCGTCGCCCGTCGTAACGCCGGCGTACGGCTCGGGCTACGGGCCGTACTACAACTACGGCTACGGACAGGCACTGGACCCGAGCGTCCCGGTGACGGTGGCGTCCGACGGCCGCGTGTACGCCAACTTCGGATATGGCTATCAGCTCGTGCCCGACCAGTGCTCGGCGCAGCGCGCGAGCCGCTACGCGGGGCCGGCGCAGCCGGCCGGTCCGGTGCAGCCCCAGGTGATCCAGCCCGCCGTGCCGACCACGAGTCCGCCGCCCGCGCCGGTGATCGTCACGCCTGGTGCTCCGGGGCCCGGCGCGGAGGGCGCCTGCTGGACGCGCACCCGGGACGGACGGCTGGTCATCGGGCGCTGACCCGCGCGAGGGCCCGCGAGCGAGGAGCGACGGCGATCAGCCGTCGCTCTTTTTCGTGGACGAGTCGGGTGGGGCGACGGAGTCGGCCGGCGCGCCCGGCGTGTCGGGGGTGAACAGCCGCCGCACGCCGCGCCAGGCCCGAACCAGCGACGAGCCCCGGCGGTCGAGCGAGGTCTCGATCACGCGGCCCGCGGTGACGCTGGCGTGGATGTACCGGCCGTCGCCGACGTAGATCGCGACGTGGCTCGCGCCCTGCCGCGAGCGGCCGAACGTGAGAATGTCGCCGGGCTGGAGGTCGTCGGTGTCGCGGGGCACCGCCTCGCCAAGCCGGGCCTGCAGCCGCGCCGTGCGCGGGGCCGAGATGTCGAGCAGGCTGAGCACGTACTTCACGAGCCCGCTGCAGTCGAACCCGCGCTCGGGCGACGATCCTCCGAAGACGTACCGCTTGCCGATCTGCGCCCGCGCCAGGGCGACGATCGAGTCGCGGATCTCGGTCGTGGAACCGGTGAACCGGGCGAACGGCCGCGGGCCTTCGACGTGCGCGGCGGCGTTCAGCACCTCGCTCAGCTTGGAGCCGTCCGCGGCAATCGAGTGCTGGGCCGGCGGGGCCGCCGAGGCCGTGTCCTGCGCGCGCGCGGTGCCGGCCGCGAAGGCAAGGGCGAGCAGGGCGGCGGAGGCGCGGGCGGGGAGCATGGCGATAAATCTCGCCTCGCGCCCGAACTCCGGTCAACCGGTCGAACGCTTTCTGTATGCTACCGGAGCCCCAGGGCCTTGTGCGTCTGGAGGCTCAACCGCCACTGGGGGTGGGCCAGGCAGTAGGCGACGGCGGCGCGCGTGTTCTGCGTCACGTCGGGCCCGTCCATGGGCTGGAGCGAGAAGTGCGCGAAGTTCAGGCCCGCGTACCGCTCCGGCCCGGCCCCGGCCTGAGGATAGACCAGCTTGAGCTCGTCGCCGTGGGTGAGGACGAGCGGGGCATCGGCCTTGGGGCTCACGCACACCCAGTCGAGGCCGGCGGGCGCCGGCTGCGTGCCGTTGGTCTCCACCGCGACCGCGAACCCGCGGTCGTGCAGGGCCCGCACGGCCCGGTCGTCGAGCTGCAGCAGGGGCTCGCCGCCGGTGCACACCACCCAGGGGTGTCCGCCCGCGCCGGCGGGCCACCGCGCCGCCACGGCGTCGGCCAGCGCGCCGGCGGTGGCGAACTTCCCGCCGTCCGGGCCGGTGCCCAGGAAGTCGGTATCACAGAACTTGCATATCGCCGCGGCGCGGTCGGCCTCGCGGCCCGTCCACAGGTTGCACCCGGCGAAGCGGCAGAACACCGCCGGGCGCCCGGCGTGGAATCCCTCGCCCTGCAGGGTGTAGAAGATCTCCTTAACCGAGTACATAGGGCGCCGGGTCCTTCGCTCCGGCCTCGGCGAAGCCTCTGAGGCGCAGCCGGCACGCGTCGCAGCGACCGCAGGCGCGGCCCTCCCGATCCGGGTCGTAGCAGCTCGTGGTGAGCGCGTAATCCACGCCCAGCGAGGCGCCCAGGCGGATGATCTGCGCCTTGGTGAGGCCGATGAGCGGGGTTGCGATGTGGACGGGCGCCGTGCCCTCAACGCCCCCGCGCGTGGCCAGGTTCGCCATCCGCTCGTACGCCGCGATGTATTCGGGGCGGCAGTCGGGATAGCCCGAATAGTCCAGCGCGTTGACGCCGATGAAGATCTCGCGCGCCCCCAGCACCTCGGCCCAGGCGAGGGCGAACGAGAGGAAGATCGTGTTGCGCGCCGGAACGTAGGTGATCGGAATGCCGGCCCCCATCGCCTCGTCCGGCCGGTCCTTGGGCACCGGCAGGTCGGCCGTGAGCGCCGACCCGCCGAACTGCCGCAGGTCGATGTCCACCACGATGTGCCGCGCCACGCCGAACGCCGCCGCCACGCGCCGCGCGGCTTCCAGTTCGTGGGCGTGCCGCTGCCCGTAGCGGAACGACATCGCGTACACCTCGTGCCCCGCCGCGCGGGCAACGGCCAGCGTGGTGGTCGAGTCGAGGCCTCCGCTCAGGAGCAGGACGGCACGGGTCGAGGTGCTCATGCGCGGAACGCTATCGCCTGGCGACCGCGGCGAGCCCGCGCTCGAGGTCGGCGATCAGGTCGTCCGGATGCTCGAGCCCCACCGAGAGGCGGAGCAGCCCCGGCGGGGTCTTCGTGTCGGGCGGCTCGACCAGGATCCGGTGCTCGACGAGCGATTCCGTGCCGCCCAGGCTCGTGGCCCGCGTGATGAGCGCGAGCCCGCCGATTGCCGCGGCCGCGGCCTCGCGCCCGCCCGCGACTTCGAACGACAGCATCGCCCCCGGCATTCGCATCTGCCGCGCCGCGACCGCGTGCGCGTGGTGCGACTCCAGGCCGGGATAATGCACCACCGACACGGCCGCGTGACCGGCCAGCCACCGGGCGATGCGCAGCGCGCTCTCGCTCTGGGCGCGCACGCGCCATGGCAGCGTGTGGATGCCGCGCAGGGTGAGCCAGCAGTCGAAGGGCGAGGGGACCGCGCCCCCGGCGACCTGCGCGCCGCGCACCCGCTCCCACAGCCCGTCGCGCTGGGCCGTGACCAGCGCGCCGCTCAGCACGTCGCTGTGGCCGCCCAGGTACTTGGTGGCCGAGTGCAGCGCGACGTGGGCGCCCAGCTCGAGGGGACGCTGCAGCACCGGCGTGGCCCAGGTGTTGTCCACGACCACGTGCGCGCCGGCCCGCCGCCCGATCTGGGCCAGGGCGGCGACGTCGGTCACGCGCACGAGCGGATTCGACGGCGTCTCGACCCAGAGCAGCCTGGTCCTGGCGTCCACCGCGGCGCGCACGGCGTCGAGATCGGTCATGTCCACCAGGGTGAGCGCCAACCCCCAGCGCTCGAACAGCTCGCGCATGAGCCGGATCGTGCCGTAATAGGCGTCGTCGGGCGCCACGACGCGGGCGCCGGGCTCGAGCGCCTGGCACAGCGCCGCCGCGGCCGCCGAGCCGGACGCGAAGCAGGCCGCGTCGGCCCCACCCTCCAGCGCCGTGAGGCACTGCTCCAGCGCGCGGCGATTGGGGTTGTCGTTGCGCGTGTAGAGATAGTCGCCCCGCAGGGCGCCCTCAGGGCTCCGCTCGAAGGTCGTGGAGAGCTGGATGGCCGGGGTGACCGCGCCGGTCGTGGGATCTGGGGTGTGGCCGGCGTGGACGGCGATGGTCTCGATGCGCATGACGATGGGACGGGAGGACGGGAGGACGGCAGGCAACCGCCGCCGCAGGACGATAGCAGGGGCCGGGCTGTTCCGCTTCGACAGTCCTATCGCCCGGCCGACCCGCCAGCAAGGGCCCGCCAGCGCCCGAGCCGCGGGGCGCGTAGGACTACGAAGTCTCCACCTCAACCCCCCGTCCACCATGTCTCTCGTACGCGCGCTCGCGCTGCTCGCGCTCCCCGTGGCGCTCGGCGCCCAGGAGCCCCAGTTGCCGCTCAAGCACAAGCCGCAGCCCACGACGGCCGCCATCACGGCGGCGGACCTCATGACCCGGCTGTACGTCTTTGCCGACGACTCCATGCAGGGGCGCGAGACCGGCACCGTCGGGCACCTCAAGGCCACGCGGTACATCGCCGACCAGGTGAAGGCGCTCGGGCTCATCCCCGCCGGCGACCACGGAACCTACTTCCAGAATCTCCCGGTGTTCCAGCGTTCGCTCGACGCGAAGTCCGTGCTCGGGGTGGGGGCGGCGAAGCTCGTCGCGTTCACCGACTGGGTGGCCGCTCCGGGCCGTGGCGGCGGGCCGCGATCGATTGACGGCGCGCAGGCCATCTTCGGGGGCGAGCAGGGCGATACGACGAACCAGCTCACGGCCGATCAGGTGCGCGGCAAGCTGGTGATCTTCACGGCGCGCCCGGGCGGGCGCGGCCGGGGCCGCGGGTTCGGCTTCTTCGGGCGCGGGCGGGGGGCGGCCAATCCGCTGGCCGAGGCGGCCGGCATCGCCACGGTGGAGACGGGCGAGGGCTGGGACGCCGCGGTGCGCGCGGCCCGTCCCCGCCCGGGCAACGTGATCTTCAAGAACCCTTCGGCCGAGCCCCTGCCCGAGCAGGCGGCGACGCTCACCATCGACGAGCACGCGGCGGAAGTGCTGCTGGGCGTTCCGCTGGCGCAGGCCACCAGGGGGATGCTCGGCAAGACGGTGAAGGGCAATCCGCGGTTCGTCGAGACCCCGGCGCCGGCCCGGAACGTGGTGGCGATCCTGCGGGGCCGCGATCCCAAGCTCCGTGGCGAGTACGTGGCCATCGGCGCGCACAACGACCACATCGGCATCCGCCAGGGGCCGCCGGTGGATCACGATTCGCTGCATCTCTACAACGCGGCGCGCTACGCGATCGTCGGGATGCTGGCGCGCGGCGAGCGGCCCACCGCCGAGCAGCAGCAGGAGGTCGAGAACATCCACATCGATCTCGACAGCGTGCGCCGGCTGCGTCCCGAGCGGCTCGACTCCATCAACAACGGGGCCGATGACGACGGCTCGGGCTCGGTGACCGTGCTCGAGCTGGCCGAGGCGTTCGCCAAGGGCAAGGTGAAGCCCGAGCGCTCGATCATCTTCGTCTGGCACGTGGGCGAGGAGAAGGGGCTGTGGGGCTCGGAGTGGTTCACCGACCATCCGACGGTGCCGCGCGACTCCATCGTGGCGCAGCTCAACATGGACATGGTGGGCCGCGGCGACAAGCAGGACCTCCCCGTGGGCGGCCCGACCTACCTGCAGCTCGTGGGCTCGCACCGCCTGTCGACCGAGCTGGGCGATCTCGTGGAGACGGTGAACAGATCCGAGAAGGAGCCGTTCACCTTCGACTATCGCTACGACGCGCCGGGCCAGGCCGACAACATCTACTGCCGCAGCGATCATTACAACTATGCCCGGTACGGCATCCCGATCACCTTCTTCACCACCGGCCTGCACGGCGACTACCACCAGGTGACCGACGAGCCGCAGTACATCGACTACGACCACATGGCGCGCGTGGGGCAGTTCGTGTACGACGTGGCGATGAAGGTGGCCGACCTGGACCATCGCGTGAAGGTGGACGGCCCGGTGCCCGCCGATCCGCACGCGCGGTGCGTGAACAACGGGGCGCCGATGGGGCAGTAGCCGGTCAGCGGTCCGGCGCCGCCACCAGCCATTCCTGCTCCAGCCGGATCTCGTCCACGGCCAGTAGCCGGAGCCGCGGCTCGTAGCCCGACAGGTCCACGGGCGGCCGCGGCCGCTCGTGGTCGGTACGGACGCGGCGCACGGCGTGGGTGGGCGCGAACCGGCGCTCGAGCTTCGCGGTGACGCCGGGGGCGGCGAACTCGTGCACTTCGATGTCCAGCGTGGCCGTGCGCAGCGCCGGGAAGTCGCGACCGCCGAACCGCGTCGCCTCGCATCCCTCGCAGTCGCTCATCACGAGGGCGCGGTCGGGCAGGTGCGCCCGCAGCCACGCCGGCGTGATGCGCGAGCGCACGCGGACGCCGGGCGCGTGGTTCACGGCGGCCATCTCGCGCACCGCCGCGCGCGCCCACCAGTCGGAGTCGGCGGCAACGACCGGCACGCCGGGAAAGCGGCGGGCCAGCCCCACCGCGTAGTAGCCGAATCGCGCGCCGATGTCGACGATGCACGGATACCGGTTGGCGAGTATGGCCGTCCACGCCTCGTCGAGTTCGTGCTCGTAGGTGCCCAGCAGGTACGGTCCGAGGCGGTCGCGGCGCGTCCGCGGGCTGAGGGTGAGGCCGGCGAACGGACCGCTCAGACCCCGCCGTCCTTCACGTCTTCAAACCGCCCACCAGCTCCTTGAGCTGGGTGGACTCCGCGAGCAGGACGTTGCTCGCCGACGTCATCTCCTGGCACGCCGCGCTCTGCTCCTCGGTGGACGCGTTGACCTCTTCGGCAGCCGCGGCGTGGCTCTCCGCGGTCTTCGCGATGGCGTCCAGCCCCGCGCTGGCGCTGGACACGGCGGCCGTGTTCTGCTCGGCCGCCGTCGACACGCCGCTCGCGGCGTTCCGCGTCTCGGCGGCGAAGGTGGTGATCACCTTGAGCGCGTTGTCGATCTCGCGCGACAGGCGCTCGATCTCGCCCACCCGCGA
>JAGWRI010000186.1 GCA_028876525.1 Gemmatimonadota bacterium
CCCGCGGCGCCTGGGGCCCCGGCGCACCCCGCCGCCGCCCACGCGCCGAGCGCGACGGTCATCGTCTTCCAGCGGCTGGCGTGCGGCATGCGCGGTCCTCGAACGGGTCCTGCGGCGCGGCCGGTCACCGGCCGCGCCACGACGGCTGACCAACCAAATCCACGATCGCCGCGGCGAGTTCGTCGCGCCCCTCGCCCGTGACCGAACTGAACGGCACGACCTCGTCGTCCGGCATCCCGGACTGCCGCGCCAGCTCGGCCAGTCGCGCTGGGCGCTCCGCCGCGCGCAGCTTGTCCACCTTGGTCGCGGCAACGACGGTTGGTACCCCCAACTCGGCCAGAAAATCCAGCATGTCGAGATCGTCGTCCGTGGGCGGGTGCCGGGCGTCGAGCAGCTGCACGACTCCGCGCAGGGGCCCGCTCCCGCCAAGGTACCCCTCGATGAGCGGCTTCCACTCCGCCTTGCGCGCCTTCGAAACGCGCGCGTAGCCGTAGCCCGGCAGGTCCACCAGCGTGAAGACGTCGTTGACGGCAAAGAAGTGGATCTCGCGCGTGCGCCCCGGCGTGTGGCTCACCCGGGCCAGCTTGCGCCGCCGCACCAGCGTGTTGAGCAGCGACGACTTTCCCACGTTCGACCGGCCGGCGAAGGCGATCTCCGGCAGCGCCTCGGGCGGCCGCCAGCCGCCGGGGGCCGCCATCGGGCCCAGGTACTCGATCGTGCGGATGACGAGCGGGTCGCGCGCCGCGGCGTGGGCGGTCATTGCGCGAGCGCGGCCGCCGAAGGCGCGTCGCCGGCGTACCGGTCGCCGGCCAGCGCCAGGCGCAGCACCTCGTCCATGGTCTTCACGGGGAAGAACCGCACGGCCTCGCGGACCTCGGCAGGCAGCTCCTCCACCTCGCGCATGTTCTGGTCCGGGATGATCACCCGCACGATCCGGTTGCGGTGCGCCGCCACGGCCTTCTCGCGCAGCCCGCCGATGGGCAGCACGCGCCCGCGCAGGGTGACCTCGCCGGTCATCGCGATGTCCCCGCGCACGGGAATGCCGGTGAGCGCGCTGGCGATGGCGGCGGCGATCGCGATCCCCGCCGACGGGCCGTCCTTGGGCGTCGCGCCGTCGGGAATGTGCACGTGGAGGTCGCGCGTGCGCGTGAACTCGCGGTCGACGCCCAGCGCCGCCGAGCGCGCGCGCGTGTAGCTCAGCGCCGCGCTGGCCGACTCCTTCATCACGTCGCCCAGCGTGCCGGTGAGCTGCAGCCGCCCCCGCCCGGGCACGGCGCTCACTTCAATCTCGAGCACGTCGCCCCCCATCGCGGAGTAGGCCAGCCCCATCGCCACGCCGACCTTGTCCTCGAGCGTCACGACGTCGGCGTCGAACGGGGCGGGTCCCAGCAGCTCCTTGAGGTCGGCCGCGCGCACGACCTCGGGCTTCGAGGCCTCGCCCCCGCGCTCGGCGCGCCGCCGAGCGAGCTTGCGCGCCACGCGGGCGATCTTCCGCTCCAGCTCGCGGACCCCGGCCTCGCGCGTGTGCTCGCGCAGGATGGCCGGCAGGGCCTCCGGCTCCCAGGTCACGGTCTCCGGCGCCAGTCCGTTGGCCCGGAGCTGCTTGGGCACCAGGAACTGCCGGGCAATGGCCAGCTTCTCCTGGTCCAGGTATCCGGGAAGCTTGATGACCTCCATCCGGTCGCGCAGCGGCTCGGGCACCTGCGGCAGGTAGTTGGCCGTCGTGATGAACAGCACCTGCGACAGGTCGTAGTCCAGCTCGAGGTAGTGGTCGTTGAACGCGCGGTTCTGCTCGGGGTCCAGCACCTCGAGCAGCGCCGCGGCCGGGTCGCCCCGGTAGTCCTGCCCCAGCTTGTCCACCTCGTCGAGCAGGATCACCGGGTTCACCACCTCGGCGCGCCGCATGGCCTGGATCACGCGGCCGGGCATCGACCCGATGTACGTGCGGCGGTGGCCGCGGATCTCCGCCTCGTCGCGCACGCCGCCCAGCGACATCCGCACGAACCGGCGCCCCAGCGCCCGCGCCACCGAGCGCCCGAGCGACGTCTTGCCCACCCCCGGCGGGCCCACCAGGCAGAGAATCGGCCCGTCCAGCCGGCCGACCAGCGACAGCACGCCGATGTAGTCCAGAATCCGGTCCTTCACCGGTTCCAGCCCGTAGTGGTCCTCGTCCAGGACCCGCCGCGCGTGCGCCACGTCCAGCACGTCGTCGGTGCGCGCGGTCCAGGGCAGGGCCAGCACCCAGTCCACAAAGTTGCGCGACACCGTGGCCTCGGGCGCGATGGGCGACATGCGCCGCAGCCTGCGCAGCTCGCGCTTGACCCGTGCCTCGACCGCCTCCGGCAGTCCCTTGTCCTCGACCTCGGACTCGAGATCGGCCAGATCGTCGTCGTCCTGCCCCAGCTCGCGGTGGATGGCCTTGAGCTGCTCCTGCAGGTAGAACTCGCGCTGGTTCTGGAACACCGAGCCGCGCACGTCCTGCTCGATCTTCTGTTCCAGCCGCAGCAGTTCGATCTCGCCGGCAATGGCGGCGTCCAGGGCCCGGAACAGCTGGGCCAGCGAGCCCGCCTCGAGCAGCTGTTGCCGCGGCTCCTGGGGCAGCGCGAGGTGGGCGGCCATGGCGTAGGCCTGCCGGGCCGGCGTGGGCGCGCTCTGCACGATGGCCGCGACCTCGCCCGGAATGCGGCGGTGCAGCGACACGTACTCCTCGAACTGGGCCAGCACGCGCCGCGCAAGGGCGCCGATCTCGGCCACCGCCGCGGGCGCCGGCGCCGGCGCCGGCTCGTCGGCCAGCGAGGCGCGCAGCACGCCGCCCGTGGTTCCGTAGCGTGCCACGCGGGCCCGGGCCACCCCCTCGAGCAGCAGCTTGGTGGTGCCGTTGGGCAGCCGCGCGTGCTCCAGCACGCGCACCACCACCCCCACGCGGTGCAGGTCGCTCGCGGCGGGCTCTTCGGCGTCGGCGGCGCGCTGCGTGACGACGAACAGGTAGTGGTCCCCCGGGCCCTCGAGGGCGGCCTCGAGCGCGGCCACCGACCCCCGCCGCCCGACGAGCAGCGGCATCGCGACGTAGGGAAAGAACACCACGTCGCGCAACGGGATGACGGGAAGCCGTTTGCCGGCGGGAACGAGATCGCCGTCGGGGGTCAGAATGGACATTCCCTAAGGTAATAAGCCAATAGGAGGGTAGGAGGGTAGGAGGGCAGGACGGTTGAGGCGAAACGGAAACGGCGGCCCGCAACCGCGGGTCCGCCGTATTCGCTCCGACTCTCCTACCGCCTCACGCCTCTTTCTTCTTGCGTTGCGGCGAGATCTCCAGCAGCGGCGGCGCCCCATGCACCGACTGCTCCGTGATCTTCACCTCCTCCACGTCCTCGCGCGTCGGCAGGTCGAACATCACGTCGGTGAGCATCTCCTCGAGAATCGCCCGCAGCCCGCGGGCGCCGGTGCCCCGCTTGAGCGCCTTGCCCGCGATTGCCTTGAGCGCCGAATCCTCGAACGTCAGCTTCACCTCTTCGAGCTCGAACAGCTTCGTGTACTGCTTGGTGAGCGCGTTCTTGGGTTCCTTGAGGATGCGCACCAGCGACTCCTCGTCCAGCGCGTCGAGCGCCACCGTCACCGGCAGGCGGCCCACCAGCTCGGGAATCAGCCCGTAGCGCAGAAGATCGTCGGGCTCCACCTCGGCGAACGGCGTCTTGTTCACGCCGTTGGTGGGCGCCACGTTCTCCTGCCCGGTGAACCCGATCTGCCGCTTGCCGATGCGCGACTCGATGATCTTTTCCAGCCCGTCGAACGCGCCGCCGCAGATGAACAGGATGTCCTTGGTGTTGATCTGGATGTACTCCTGCTGCGGGTGCTTGCGGCCGCCCTGCGGGGGCACGCTCGCCACCGTGCCCTCGAGAATCTTGAGCAGGGCCTGCTGCACGCCCTCGCCCGACACGTCGCGCGTGATGCTGGGATTCTCGGACTTCCGCGCGATCTTGTCGATCTCGTCGATGTACACGATGCCGCGCTCGCACTCGGCCACGTTGAAGTCGCCCGCCTGCAGCAGGCGCACGAGGATGTTCTCCACGTCCTCGCCCACGTAGCCCGCCTCGGTCAGCGTCGTGGCGTCGGCAATCGTGAACGGCACGTCCAGGATGCGGGCCAGCGTCTGCGCCAGCAGCGTCTTGCCCACGCCCGTCGGGCCGATGAGCAGGATGTTCGACTTGTCCAGCTCCACGTCGTCGTCGCGCAGCGACGCGGAGTTGATGCGCTTGTAGTGGTTGTACACCGCCACCGACAGGGCCTTCTTGGCCTTTTCCTGGCCGATCACGTACTGGTCCAGGATGTCCTTGATCTCCTGCGGCGTCGGGACCTGCGTGATCGCCTCGGCGACCTCGCGCTCCTCGTCCTCCGCCAGGATCTCGTTGCACAGCGCGATGCACTCGTTGCAGATGTAGACCGACGGGCCCGAAATGAACTTCCGGACCGAGTCCTTCGACTTGCCGCAGAACGAGCACCGCAGATGTTTGTCGTGGGACATGCTGAACACTCAACTACGCAAGAGGTGTTGCGGCGCGACGGGGCGCCTGCCCTGAGGATATACCCGCGGCGCGCACACGGTCAAGGAATGGACGACCGAGGCTCGTGAACGTTTTCACGAGCCCCTGTCCAGGTCGAATTTCGCCCTACTTCTTGACGCCCGCGCCGACGTCCGACGTCTCCGCAATGGCCGACGCGTTCGAAATCACGGCATCCACGAGTCCGTATTCCTTGGCCTCGTCCGCCGACATGAACCGGTCCCGGTCGGTGTCCTTCTCGATCGTCTCGATCGGCTGGCCGGTGTGTTTGGCCATCAGCTCGTTGAGCTTCGAGCGCAGGTAGAGGATCTCCTTGGCCTGGATCTCGATGTCCGAGGCCGTGCCCCCGCCCCCCGACTGCGACGGCTGGTGGATCATGATCCGCGAATGGGGCAGGGCGAACCGCTTGCCCTTGCGGCCGGCGGCGAGCAGGAACGCCCCCATGCTGGCCGCCATGCCCATGCAGATCGTGTTCACCGGCGCCTTGAGGAACTGGATCGTGTCGTAGATCGCCAGCCCCGCCGACACGCTCCCGCCCGGCGAGTTGATGTACAGGTGGATGTCCCGCTCCGGGCTGTCCGCCTGCAGGAACAGCAGCTGGGCGATGATGATGTTCGCCACGTCGTCGTTCACCGGCGTGCCGAGGAAGACGATGCGGTCCATGAGCAGCCGCGAGAAGATGTCGTAGCTGCGCTCACCGCGGCTCGACCGCTCGATGACGTACGGAGGATAGATGGTAGACATGGGGTGGTCGGTCATCAGTCAGCCTGCTCCACGGTGTTCCGTTCCAGCAGCCACGCGAAGACCTTGTCCTCGGTGATGCTGCGCTCGATTTCCTTCAGCCGCCCCGCCTTCTGGAGCGACGCGTACACCTGTCCCGGCTCGGCGTTGCGCTTCGCCGCCACTTCGGCCACGCGGTCGTCCACGTCGGCCTCGGTGGCCGCCAGCTTCTCCCGCTCGGCCAGCGTGTCCACGATCAGGTCGCGCCGCACCTGCCGCTCCGCCACGGGGCGGAACTCGGCCACGAACTGGTCGCGCTCGTCTTCCCGTACCTGATACACCTCGACGTACGCCTGGATCATCTGGTTGACCCAGCTGGGCGGCAGCTCGAACGGGTTCGCCTCGGCGATCCGCTCCACCAGCTGCTGCCGGACCCCCGCGTCGGCGTCGCGCCTGGCATGGTCCTCGAGATCCTTGCGCACCGTGGCCTTCAACGCGTCCAGCGAGTCGAAGTCGCCCACCTCGCGCGCGAACGCGTCGTCCAGCGCCGGCAGCGACTTGCGCTTGACCTCCTGCAGCACCACCCGCACGGGCTTCGTCTTGCCCCGCTGGGCCTCGTCCGGGAAGTCGTCGGGCCAGCGCACGGCCCGTTCCTTCGTTTCGGACGGAGACATCTCCATGATGAGCTCTTCGATGCCAGGAATGGCCTGGCCGCCGCCGAGGACGATCGTGTACTCGCGTCCCTCGGGGATCTCGCCCCCCTCCTCGGCCGTGGCCAGCAGCACCGTCACCATGTCCGCGGGCATGGGACGCTCCAGCACCGGCGACCACGCCGCCCGCTGGTCGCGCAGCTGTTCGATCTGATCGGCCACCCCCTGGTCGGTGACCTCGGCGGCCTGCCGCTTGAGCGAGAATCCATTCACGCGCTCGAGGGCGATCTCCGGCCGCACCTCCAGGTGCAGGTCGAAGGTCATCTCCTCGCCTTCGTTGAACTTCAGATCGTGCACGTGGGGCTGGGCGGCGACCTTCAGCTTCTCGTTGTCCAGGACCTGCTGGAACGCCTCCTGGACCACCCGCTCGATGACTTCCTGCCGGATGGCGTCCTTGTAGCGCTTCTTGACCAGGTCGGCCGGCGCCTTGCCGGGGCGGAATCCCGGGAGGCGGACGCTCGAGGCGTAGCGCTTGGCGGTCTTGTTCTCCACCGCCAGGACCTCGGCCGCTGGCACGGTCACGGCCAGCAGTCGCTCGACGCCGGCGCTCTTCTTTGTGGTGATCTGGATTTCCATGGGGTTTCGTCGGGGCTCCGGACACCGGCCAGCCCCCGCCGGCAGGGCGGGGCAGAACGGTTCCGGGGGGTCCCGAAAGCTAACCCCCGGGGGGAGGGGGGCCTAGGGTGGCCCCGCCAGTGCGAGAGGGGGGACTCGAACCCCCAAGCCTTGCGGCACAGGATCCTAAGTCCTGCGCGTCTGCCAGTTCCGCCACTCTCGCCCGTGACTACAAAACTACGCAGGACCCCGAACGGCGCCAGCAAGCCCCGCGCCGACAAGGACAGCGCCAGCAAGCACAGCGCAACGGCGATACCGCGCCGGCAACGACAGCGGGGAACAAGGAAGGGGCTCGGCGTTCCGCCGAACCCCTTCCGAATTCCTACCCTCCTACGCTCCTGCTCTCCTACCGTACCTGAATATTCACCGGCCGGCTCACCGCCTGCTGCCAGTTGTAGACCAGCAGCTGCAGGTAGTCGCCCTTCTTCACCGCCTTCACGGCGTCGTCCAGGTCCTTCATGCTGCTGACGTCCATCTTCTTCGGGTAGAGCGACCCG
>JAGWRI010000187.1 GCA_028876525.1 Gemmatimonadota bacterium
GCTCATCGCACCGGGCGCGTGGTGCGCGTGCTGACGCCGGGCCCCGGCGCGGCGCAGGTGTTCACGCGCGGCGGCGCGACGACGACCTGGCACTTCGTGGCCCCCAACGTGCGCGATTTCGCGTGGGGCACCAGCGACCAGTATGCGTGGGACGCCACGCGCGCGCTCGTGAACGGCGGCCGGGACACGGTGGCGATCAACAGCTTCTTCCGGCTCACCGCGCCGGCCGCGGCGTGGCGGCTTGGGGGCGCGCGATTCACGCGCGACGCCATCGAGCAGCTCTCGAACTACCTGTGGCCCTATCCGTGGCCCAAGATGACGTCCATGGAGGGGGTGCTGAACAGCGGCGGCATGGAATACCCGATGATGACGCTGATGCAGCCCTGGGCCGACACGTTGTCGCTGGCCGGCGACCTGATGCACGAAACGGGGCACATGTGGTTCCCGATGCAGGTCGGGTCCAACGAGACGCGCTATCCGTGGATGGACGAGGGGTTCACGCAGTTCGACGTGGCGCAGGGGATGCGCGCCTTGTACGGCGAGCCCCGCACGGGCGGCCGCCCCAACGATTCCGAAGCGGGGCAGCGGGCGCTGTACCTGGCCAGCGTGCGCTCGGGCGGCGACGACCAGCTCATGCTCCCCGGCGACGAGTACCCGCAGGACCTGTACTTCGTGATGTACTACGACAAGACGGCGCAGGCGCTGGCGGCGCTGCGGGCGATCGTCGGCCCCGACACCTTCCACCGGGCATTCGTGGACTACGGCCGGCGCTGGGTCGGCAAGCACCCCCAGCCATATGATTTCTTCAATACCATGTCCAGTGTGTCCGGGCGCGACCTGTCCTGGTTCTGGCAGAGCTGGTTCTACCACGCCTGGCCGCTGGACCAGGCCGTGGGCGGGGTGACGGCGGCCGGCGATTCGGCCGCGATCGAGATCGTGGACCGCGGCCTGGCGCCGATGCCCGTGCCGCTGGCCATCACCCGCGCCGACGGGAGCGTGCAGCGCCTGGATGTGCCGGCGAGCGTCTGGCTCTCGGGGGCGCGGACGACGACGGTCCGCGTGGCCGCCGAGCCGCCGATCGTGAAGGTGCAGATCGACCCGGCCGGCGACTTCCCCTACGTGAACCGCGCCGGGCGCACCTGGACGGCGCACTGAGCGCCCGCGGACGCCCGGCGCTGGCGAGGGGGCGTGCCGGGACTTAGAATCTCCCGTCCCCCGCCCCACCGCCGTTCCCGAGGAGCATCATGCGCGCCACACCTCTGTTCGCCGCGGCCATCGGCGCCGCGCTGTTCGTCACGTCCCCGCGTTCCGTCCGCGCCCAGCAGGAGTCGGCCGCCGCGCCGGCGAACGACCCCGTCGCGACACTGGTCGGGCGGCTCACGCTGGACCACTACAAGTCCGACATCAAGGGGCTCACCAACTTCGGCGACCGTCGCCAGGGCACCAAGCGCAACCGCGAGGCGGTGGACTGGATCGAATCGCAGCTCAAGAGCTACGGCTGCACCGACGTCGAGCGGCTGACCTACACGTACGCGCCGCCGCCGCCGCGCGGACGCGGCGCGTTCCGGGGACGCGGACGCGGCGGCGCGCCCCCCGAGTGGGCGGCCGGCGGCGGGCGCTATCGCGGCATCCGGGCCCGCACCGGGGTCAACAACGATTCGCTCAGGCAGCCCAACCTCGCCATTCGCCACGAGGACGCCGAGGCGAGCACGCCCGGCGAGCGCCAGGAGGTGTACTGCACGAAGATCGGCACCAAGCACCCCGACGAGATGTACATCGTGGGCGGGCACATGGACGGGATCGGCTGGGGCCAGGCCGCCAACGACGACGGGTCAGGCTCGGCGCTGGTCATGCAGCTCGCGCGCATCTTCAGCATGCCCGACGTGCAGACCGACGTGTCCATCCGGTTCATTCTCTGGAACAACGAGGAGACGGGATTGAACGGCAGCCGGGCGTACGTCGCTCAGCGCGAGGCGCTGCAGGGCAAGGAAGATCCGCCGGGCTCGGGCAAGTATCCGGAGCCAAAGTGGCTGGGCATGATCCAGCACGACATGATGCTGTGGGACCACGGCATGCCGCGGGCCGACGGCACGGTGAGCAGGGAGCAGCGCCCCGAGGCGGACGTCAACATCGAGTACCAGTCCCGGTCGACGATGGCCGATTCGTCGCAGAAGCTGGCCTGGATCTTCGAGCGGGCCAACGAGCAGTACGCGACGGACTATCCGGCCGCGGTGGGTCCGCACATGACGAACACGGACTCCGATCCGTTCAAGGACATCTGTCCCACGATCAGCCTGCGCGAGAACTTCCGCGGCACGCAGATCGGCGCAGGGTGGGATCCGAACTGGCACCAGCCCACGGACGTGTACACGACGTACCACGACAAGGACTTCCTGCTCGGCCTCAACGCGGCGCAGACCACGCTGGCCGCGGTGGCGGAGCTGACGGGCACGACGCTCAAGCAGTAGCGGCCCGGCGTTCCACGAAAGGCGGCCGGCAGAGCCCAGCGCTCCCCGGCCGCCTTTCCCATTTCCACCCCTTCGGCTTCTTGTCTGTCCTCTCAGTGCTTATCCGCGTCCAGATCGTTTGACTTTCCCGGCGAGCGTGACATCCCCGGGGATGCCACGATTCGATGGCGAATGCAAACGAATGGTGATACCACCACAGACTGACTGGACGAACTTGAACGGAATGAAGCAAGGGGAACTACCACTGCTCCATGCGGAGCTCACGCGCTCGGTAATCGGAGGATTCTTCCAGGTCCACCGGGAGCTCGGCTTCGGCTTTCGTGAGCACATCTACGCGCTGGCTCTCGAACGGGAACTGAGCCAACGCGGGCATGAGGTCGCGCGCGAAGTTCATACACTGGTCTATTTCCGCGGCAAGCCGCTCGCGCGCCAGACCCTCGACATGGTGGTGGACGAGAAGCTCGTGCTCGAGATCAAGACAGGCGAGCGCCCTCCACCCGGCGGTACGGCGCAGCTGTTCGGATACCTGTGTGCGACCGACCTTGAGTTGGGGCTCCTCCTTTACTTCGGCCCCGAGCCCAAATTCTACCGGGTGATTTTCGAGAACCGGCTCAAGCGGCGCACCGCCGAGGCGGCGCCGGCGGCGGTTACCCCTCGGCCCTGAGGTGCTTCCGCACCTCGGCCATGCCGCCCCCGTCCACGACGCGCGTGAAGCCGGCGCTCTTGAGCGCCGAGGCCGCCACGGCCGAGCGCGAGCCGCTGGCGCAGTAGACCAGGATGCCGGCGTCCCTGGCGATGCCGCGCTCGGCGAGCGCGGCGTGCCCCACCCGCTGCACCGGGATGCACACGGCCCCCGGCACGTGGCCGAAGAAGAATTCCAGCCGCGACCGCACGTCGATGACGTGGGCGACCGTCTTGTTGCGAAACTTCATGACTATATGGTCCGTCAGTGATGCGCCGGCCGCGGGCGGAAGAGGGCGAGGTCGATCGACCGCGCCATCGCCGCGTACCCGGCGTCGTTGGGATGCAGCTGGTCTCCGTCGTACGCCGGCAGGAACCGTCTGGGATCCGCCGGGTCGCGGGTGACCGCGTCGAAATCTATCACCCCGTCGAACGCCCCACCCGTCCGGATCCAGGCATTGACCGAATCCCGCTTCGCGTCCGAGGCGGCCGAGTAGTACGGCTCGGAGGTCGCGAACGGCGTCAGCGTGGCCCCGTACACCACCAGCCCCCGCTCGTGCGCCGCCCGCGCCATCTGCGCCAGACCGAAGATGATCTGGGCGGCGCTCACGCGGTCGTCCGGATTCTTCGAGAAGTTGGCCCACCCGATGTCGTTGATCCCCTCCATGACGATCACGTACCGCACCCCGGGCTGGAGCAGCACGTCGCGACCGAACCGGGCCAGCGCGCTCGGACCGGCCCCCGGATCGAGCACCCGGTTGCCCGAGATCCCCGCGTTGACCACGCTCAGCACGGGGGCGCCGGGGGTGGTCAGCAGCCGGCGGGCGAAGTCGTCCGGCCACCGGCGGTTGGAGTCGGGGGTCGAGTGGTAGCCGTCGGTGATCGAGTTGCCGATTGCCACGATCGCCCCGGCGGCGCGCCGGTTGGTCACGTCCACGCCCGTCAGGAAGGTCCACATCGCGTAGCTCGTGTCCACCGCGAAATGCGACGCCGCGGCGAGGTCTCCCGCGGCCGAGACGTAGTTGGTCTGGAGCCCGAGCGGGTGCCGCGTCGAGGTGCGCGCCGAATCGGGGAGATAGAGGCTCACGGCCAGGTCGGCGAGCTGGGGCACGCGGTACGCGATCGGGTCGCTCGTCACGACGGCGCCCGCGCCGATCGTGACCGAGGGGCGGCCGCCGAAGGTGAAGGCGCGGTCGGTGCCGGGTTTCGTGTCCGCCCCGGCGGCGCGAAGGGCCACGCGGGCGTCGCCGATCACCAGGGGCCGGTCGCCGTACTCGTTCGAGATCCGGATGCGCACGCTGTCGCCGCCGAGCGTCGTGTGCACGATCTCGCGCAGGGTCCGGTTGGCGTACGTGGGCACCGGATCGGGCGTGCCGGCCGCCGGACGCGGGTCCATCCACGACTGGGCCGGGCTCCAGGTGGCAATCCAGTGCGGACGCGCGGGGCCCTGCGCGTGCGCGGCGGGCGCCGCGACGGCGGCGCAGGCCAGGGTGAGCGCGATGAGACGGGCCGGACGTGACACGAGACGTTGCTCCCGAAGGTGACGCCTCAGAACTACGCCCCCGGGATCGCCTCCGGAAGGCCCGCGCCCTCGGCCAGCTCGCGGGCCACCGACCGTCCGCGCGAGAACCAGCTCTGCAGCTCGTCCAGATACGTGTAGAACACCGGCGTCACGTAGAGCGTGACGAGCTGCGAGAAGGCGAGCCCGCCCACGACCGCCACCCCCAGCGGACGGCGCGTGGAGGCGCCGGCGCCCCACCCCACGGCGATGGGAATCGCGCCCATCAGCGCCGCCATCGTGGTCATCATGATCGGGCGGAAGCGCACGCTGGCTGCCTCGAGGATCGCCTCGCGCGGCTTGCGCCCCGTCTCGCGCTGCGCCTCGATGGCGAAGTCGATCATCATGATCGCGTTCTTCTCCACGATGCCGATGAGCATGATCACGCCCACGAACCCGTAGATGTCGAGGTCGAGCCGCGTGAGCCAGAGCGTGCTCAGCGCGCCGAACGCGGCGAACGGAAGGCCGGTGAGGATCGTGACCGGGTGGATGAAGCTCTCGTAGAGCACGCCGAGGATGACGTAGATCACGAACACGGCGAGGATGAGGAGCACGAGCAGCCCCTGCTGCGTGTCCACGAACGCCTGCGCGATGCCGGTGAAGCTGCCGGCGACGTTGCCGGGCAGCACCGCGGCGGCCTGCGCGCGGACCGCGGCCAGCGCGGTGCCGAGCGACACGCCGGGCGCGAGGTTGAACGAGATGGTGGCCGAGGGGAGCTGGCCCGAGTGGTTCACGGTGACCGGTCCGACGGTGCTCGTGAACCGGGCCACGGTGCTGAGGGGCACGAGGGGGCCGCGCGACGACCGCACCCAGAGATGCCCCAGCGCGTCCACGTCCTGCTGGTACTGCGGCAGCAGCTCCATCACCACCCAGTACTCGTTGGTGGACGTGTAGATCGTGGACACCTGGCGCTGGCCGAAGGCGTCGTACAGCGTGTTCTCGATCTCGGCCGCCGAGACGCCCAGCATGCCGGCCTGCTCGCGGTCGATGTCCACCGTGACCTGCGGATTGTTGATCAGCAGGTCGCTCGTGACGTCGGTGACCAGGGGCGACTGGCGGAGGTGCGTCTCGAGCACGCGGGCCGCGCTGTCGAGGGTGCCCATGCTGCCGCTCTGCAGCGTGTACTGGTAGAGGCTCTTGGTGGCCAGTCCGCCGATGGAGATGGCGGGCGGGTTCTGCACGAACACCGCGATGTCGGGCACCGTTGCCACGCGCTGGGTGATGTCGCGCGCGATCTGCTCGGCGCTGCGGTGGCGCTCGTCGATGGGCTTGAGGTCGATGGTGAGCTGGCCCTGGTTGGCCGCCGGGGTCGTGCCCACCGACGAGGTGACCGACAGGACGTCGGGGTCCTGGGCCACGACGGCCGCCACCTGCTGCTGGCGTTGGACGAGCGCGTCGAACGAGATGCCCTCGGCGGCCTCGGTGGTGGCCAGGAGCTGGCCGGTGTCGTCGGTGGGGAACAGGCCCTTGGGAATGGCCCAGAAGAGCCATCCGGTGACGACGAGGATGGCGAACGAGAAGACGAGGGTGGCGCGGCGATGGCGCATGACCCAGGCCAGCGACCGCTCGTAGATGCCCAGCCACCAGTTGAAGAACCGCTCCGTGGCGTGGTACAGCCGCCCGTGCGCCCGGCCGTGCTGCGAGCGCAGGAAGCGGCTGGACAGCATGGGCGTGAGGGTGAGCGACACGAACCCCGAGACGAGGATCGCCACGCCGATGGTGACGGCGAACTCGTGGAACAGCCGGCCGATGATCCCGCCCATGAACAGGAAGGGAATGAACACCGCGGCCAGCGAGAAGGTCATGGAGAGGATCGTGAACCCGACCTCGGCCGCGCCGTCGAGGGCGGCCTGCATCTTGGATTTCCCCATCTCGAGATGGCGCACGATGTTCTCGAGCATCACGATCGCGTCGTCCACCACGAAGCCCACGGCCAGGGTGAGCGCCATGAGCGACAGGTTGTCCAGGCTGTAGTTCAGCAGGTACATCACCGAGAAGGTGCCGATGATGGACATCGGCAGCGCCATGCTGGGAATGAGCGTGGCCGAGACGTTGCGCAGGAAGAAGAAGATGACGAGCACGACCAGCGCGAGGGTGAGCTCGAGGGTGAACGTGACGTCGTTCACCGAGGCGCGGATGGTGGCCGACCGGTCGTAGAGGGTGGACACCTTGACCGTGGGCGGGATCTCGACCTGGAGGCGGGCGATCGCGGCCTTGACGCGGTTGGCGACGTCCACCGTGTTGGTGCCGGGCTGGCGCTGGATGGCGAGCACGATCGAGCGTTCGCCGTCGTACCAGCTGGCCGTCTTGTCGTTCTGGACGTCGTTGGTGATCTGGCCCAGCTCGTCGAGGTGGACGGGCGCGCCGTTGCGGTAGGCGACGATCACGTCGCGGAACTGCTGGGCGTCGGAGAGCTGGCCGGTGGCCTGGACGGTGAGCGCGGTCTTGGGTCCCCACAGGACGCCCGTGGGGAGGTTGACGTTCTGGTTGGCGATCGCGGTGGCGACGTCCTCGAGGGCGATGCCGCGCGTGGCGAGCTGGCCGGGGTCGAGCTCGATGCGCACGGCGTACTTCTGGGCGCCGTAGACCAGCACCTGGGCGACGCCGCCCACCATCGAGAGGCGCTGGGCGAGGGTCGTCTCGCCGATCTCGTCGAGCGTGGACAGCGGCACTTCGCGCGAGGTGAGGGCGAGGGTGAGGATCGGCGCGTCGGCGGGATTGGACTTCTGATATGACGGCGGCACGATGCCCTGCGGCAGCTGGCGCACGGTCTGCGCGATGGCGGCCTGGATGTCCTGCGCGGCGGCGTCGATGTCGCGGTCCAGCGAGAACTGGACCACGATCTGCGTCGCGCCGAGGCTGGACGTGGACGTCATGTTGTCGATGCCGGCGATGGTCGAGAACTGCTTCTCGAGGGGCGTGGCGACCGTGGCCGCCATGGTCTGCGGGCTGGTGCCCGGCAGGGTGGCGTTCACGGTGATCGTCGGGAAGTCCACGTTGGGCAGGTCGCTCACCGGGAGCTGCCGGTAGGCCACGATGCCGAACACGAGGATGCCCACCATGACGAGCGTCGTCATGACGGGGCGCTTGATGAACAGCGTCGTGAAGTTCATAGGGTCAGTCGCCCGCCGCGGGGACCGCCTGGCCCCCGGCGGTGGTGGTGGCGCCGGTAGCGCGCGCGAACACGCGCCCGCTCCAGCCCTGCAATTCGTCGAGGTACGTGTAGAACACCGGCGTCACGTAGAGCGTCACGATCTGGGAGAAGGCCAGTCCGCCCACGACCACGATGCCGAGCGGGCGCCGCGACGCCGCGCTTGCGCCCACGCCGATGGCGATCGGCAGCGTGCTGGCGATGGCCGACACGGTCGTCATCATGATCGGCCGGAACCGCACGCTCGCCGCGCGCACGATCGCCTCGGCCGGCGTGCACCGGTCCTCGCGCTCGGCGGCGATCGCGAAGTCGATCATCATGATCGCGTTCTTCTTCACGATCCCCACGAGCATGATGATCCCCACATAGCCGTACACGCCCAGCTCCACGTGCGTGACCCACAGGGCCACCAGCGCCC
>JAGWRI010000188.1 GCA_028876525.1 Gemmatimonadota bacterium
ACGAACGTCATTGCACGGGACGAGAAACCGGAGTTGCACCTCCTCGATCTGACCACGAATCGCGACGTGGCAGTGCCCGGGGCATACGGCGGCGAGTTCTCCCGCGACGGACGCTGGCTGGCCTACGAGGTGGATTCCGAGCCGCCGCATGGACGCGGCGGGCGCGGTCATGGCGCCGCGGACACGACGGGGCCTGCCAACGGCGGCGGGCGCGGCCCGAACGCCCCGCCTCCGGTCTTCCACCGCATGGAAGTCCGGGAGCTGGCCACCGGCAGGACCACCGCGTGGCACGACATGCAGTCGGCCGTGTTCTCCCACGACTCGAAGTTCCTGATGCTCGCCGCCAGGCCCGCCGCCGGCGGAAGGGGCGGCCGCGGCTTCGGGGGCGGCGGATTCGGCGGCCGAGGCGGCGCCGCCGAGCCGGCGAGTCGCGGCTCCGACGTGATCCTGCTCGATCTGGCCACCGGCCGCAGCGATCTCATCGGCAGTGTCGGCGACGCGCAGTTCAACCGCGCGGGCGATCTGTTCGCCTACACCATCGACGCCGCCGTGCCCGACGGGAACGGCCTGTTCGTAACCGACCTCGCCACCGGCAGCACGCGCGCGCTCGACAACGACCCGCGCACCTACGCCCGCCTCTCCTGGAACGACTCCGGCACCGGCGTCGCCGTCCTCAAGGGGAGCGCCGTGCCCAGGATGCTCGACCGCGACAACGTGCTGCTGGTCGTGCCGAACGTCCGTGCGGCGGCGGCCGATGCATCGCTCACCCCCGATACGCTCGGCGCCATGGCCGCCGGATTCCCCGCCGGCTGGGTGATCAGCGAACGCGCGCCGCTCACCTGGAGCCGGGACGGCCTGCACGTCTTCTTCGGTGCGATGCCGCAAACGCCGTCGGCCGACACCATGACCGTGAAGAGCACCGACACCACCGCCGACGTGGACGTCTGGCGCACCGCCGACCGCTACATCCAATCGGTGCAGATGGTGCGCGCCCAGCAGGACCGGGACTTCACGTATCGCGAGGCGTTCGACCTGGCGCGCCACGCGTACGTGGGGCTCAGCGACTCCACGCTGCGCGACCTGCAGCTCTCGGTGGACGGCCGCTGGGCCGTGGGCCGCGACGCGCGCGCCTACATCTCCGACTGGAAGCCCGCCGCCGCCGACTTCTACCGCGTGAACACGGCCACCGGCGAGCGCACGCTGATGTTCAGGGACCAGCTCACGCAGGGCGCGACCTTCGGCATCGCCCCCGACGGCCGCCACTTCATCTATTGGAAGGACGGCCGGTTCCAGTCGTACGATCTCGACTCCGGCACGAGCACCACGCTCGGCGCCGGCGCGCCGAGCTTCGTGAACACCGAGTACGATCACCCCGGCCCCAAGCCCTCGTGGGGGGTGGCCGGCTTCACGGCCGACGGCCGGAGCGTGATCGTCCAGGCCAGGTACGATCTCTGGTCCCTGCCGTTCGATGGCGGCAAGGCCACCGACCTCACCGGCGGGTTCGGCGCTCGGCACCAGACCATTCTGCGGCTTGCGCGCCTCTCGCCGATCGACTCGATGGCAAGCCCGCAGGAGCGCACCGGCGAGACGTGGGACCTTTCCAGTCCGCAGACGCTGTCGGCGTTCGGCGATCTCACCAAGCAGGGCGGCTTCTACACGCTGGCCGGCGGGAAAGTCACGCCGATCGTGTACGATGACGCGTCCTACGGCACGCCGGAAAAGGCCGCCGACGCCGACCGGTATCTGTTCTCCCGGCAGACCTTCACCGAGGCGCCCGACCTGCGCATCTCGGGCGCCGATTTCGCCGATGCGAAGCGCATCACCGACTCCAACCCGCAGCAGGCGGCATATCGCTGGGGCCACGACACGCTGTTCGACTTCAGGGACCGCCGTGGCCACAAGCTGCAGGGGCTGCTCTGGCTGCCCGACGACTACAAGCCGGGCCAGAAGCGGCCCATGCTCGTCACCTTCTACGAGAAGAACTCGCAGCTGCTCAACGTGTATCCCATGCCCGAGCTGCTGGTGAGCATGGGCCGCCCGGCCATCGAGGCCGTGAGCCGCGGCTACATCGTGATGATCCCCGACATCTACTACAACACCGGCACGTCGCACGACGACCAGCTCGACGGCGTGGAAGCCGCGACGCGACGGGTGATTGCCATGGGCTACGCCGACCCCAAGCGCATCGGCCTGCACGGGCACAGCTACGCCGGCGAGGGCGCGGCGTACATCGCCAC
>JAGWRI010000189.1 GCA_028876525.1 Gemmatimonadota bacterium
CCGCGGTACTCACCGGCTTCTCCGAGTACGCGCCGGTGGATCAGCGCCCGTCGCCCGACTCGACGCAGGTCCTCGTCTGGTACTCGCGCGACGCCATCTACTTCGGCATCAAGGCGTTCGAGCCGCCCGACGAGGTGCGCGCCACGCTCGCCGAACGCGACAACGTCGGCTCCGACGACAACACCGAGATCCCGCTCGACACCTACCACGAGCGCAACCGCGCCTACGTGTTCATCGTCAACCCGCTGGGCGTGCAGGCCGACGGGCTCAAGAACGAGCAGGGCGGCTACACGCCGGGCTCGAACGTCATGCCCGGTCAGAACGATCTGACTCCCGACTACATCTGGCAGTCGAAGGGCCACGTCACCGCCTGGGGGTACGAGGTCGAGGTCCGGATTCCGTTCAGCTCGCTGCGCTATCCCACCGCGATGCCGCAGAGCTGGGGCATCCAGATCCAGCGCAACGTGCAGCACAACGGCTACCAGGAAACGTGGACCGAGGCGCGCAAGGCGTCGGCCAGCTTCGTGGCGCAGGAGGGCACGCTGGCCGGACTGAGCGGCATGCACCACGGCCAGGTCGTGACGCTGAATCCCGAGCTGACCAACACCACGACCGGGTCGCCCTGCTGCGCGCCGGCGAATGCGGGGTGGCGCTACGCCTCCAGGCAGAACCTGGGCGGGAACGTCCGGTGGGCCATGGGCAGCAACTTCGTGCTCAACGGCACGGTGAAGCCCGACTTCTCGCAGGTCGAGGCCGACGCAACGCAGATCGCGGCCGACGAGCGGTTCGCCCTGTACTACCCCGAGAAGCGGCCGTTCTTCGTCGAGGGGTCCGATCAGTTCAACGTCCCCAACACCCTCTTCTACACGCGCACCATCGTGCAGCCCAGTGGGGCGATGAAGCTCACCGGCAAGGTGGGCCGCACCGACGTCGCCGTGCTCTCGGCCGTCGATGCCGGCGCCCTGACGCCCACGGGACAGGCCCCGCTGGTGAACGTGCTGCGGCTGCGCCAGGGGTTCGGCGCGCAGAGCACCGTGGGCATGATGTACGGCGACCGGGTGGGCGGGGGACGGTCGAACCACGTCGTGGACGCCGATCTGCACTGGGTGTTCGATCCGCGGACGTACGCCCAGTTCCAGGCCGTGATGAGCTCGACCACCGCCGGCGGCTCGACCCAGAACGCGCCGATGTGGGAAGCCGTGATGGACGGCACGGGCCGCAGCTTCGGCTTCCACTACAACGTGCTCGGCATCGGCAACGGATTCGCCGACGACAACGGGTTCGTGCAGCGCACGGGCATCGTGCAGCCGGGCATGTCCAACCGCCTGTCGATCTACGGGGCGCCCGGCGCGTTCCTCGAGCGGTTCAATCTCATGCTCCAGACGTCGGCCGTGTTCCGCTACGACGACTTCTTCGCCGGGAAGCACCTCCTGGAGGACAAGGCGTCCCCCAACATGTCGTTCACCCTTCGCGGCGGGTGGACGGTGAACGTGAATCCCGCGCTGGGCAGCTACGCCTTCGACCCGCGGGCCTACGGGACGGACTACGTGGGCACCTCCGCGGCCGCCGTGCCGTTCGTGCCCGCGCCGCGCATCACGACCTTCACCACGCAGTTCAAGGTGGCGACGCCGTTCTACAAGCGGTACGACGCGTCGGCCTCGGTGACCACCGGGCACGACGTGGACTTCCTGGAAACGGCGCGGGTGCGGCGGCTGGACTACAACGCGAACCTGGATCTCCGGCCCACCGAGCAGCTGCGCGTGACGGCGACGTACCAGAGCAGCTCCTTCACGCGGCGCAGCGACGGCGTGCGCTCGTACGCGACGAGCATTCCGTACCTCAAGGTCGAATACCAGCTCACGCGGTCGATCTTCTTCCGCGTCGTGGCGCAGTACACGTCGAGCACGCGGGAGCCGCTGATCGATTGGCGCACCGGGCAGCCGATCCGCTACTTCAACCCCAGCGGCGGCTACCTGCCCTACCCCGCCGTGGTGTCCAACGCGATGCGCGCCGACTGGCTGTTCTCGTACCGGCCGATTCCGGGCACGGTGTTCTACTTCGGCTACGGGAACACGATGACCGAGCCCGACGCGCTGCGCTTCGACCAGCTGCGCCGGACCAGCGACGCGTTCTTCATCAAGGGGAGCTACCTGTTCCGCGCCCTGGGCGGGGATGGGGGGTAGGACGGCCGGACGGTAGCTGCGCCGGACGCCGGCATCCGGCCGCGCGCTACCGCATCTGTCGCAGGAACCGCTGCGCCAGGGTCACCCTCCGCTCGTCCCCGTCGGCTTCGGCCCGCGCCAGCAGCCGCCGCACGTGCGCCTCGAGCCGCCGCTCGCCCCACTGGTAGCCCGTGGCCTGCTCGGCGCTGAACGAGTCGCCCACATCGGCGCCGTCGAGCAGCGCCGACGCGGCGGCCTCGTCGTAGCCGGGATCGTCGCGCGGGGGCAGGACGTAACGGCGTTCGGGCTCGTGGGCATCTTCGTTGACGAATGCGCGGGACATGGGGGGAGCCGGTGAAAGGGGGAACGGGCCTCGGACTGCGGTTGTGGATTCACCGCCCCACCGACTCCCCCAGCCGCACCCACGTCTCCACCACGGTATCAGGATTCAACGATATCGTCTGGATCCCCTCGTCCATCAGCCACTGCGCGAAGTCGGCGTGGTCGCTCGGACCCTGCCCGCAGATCCCGATGTAGCGGTTCATCCGGTTGCAGGTCGAGATCGCCATCGACAGCAGCTTCTTCACCGCCGCGTCGCGCTCGTCGAATCCCTGCGCCACCAGCCCCGAGTCGCGGTCCAGGCCCAGCGTGAGCTGCGTCAGGTCGTTGGACCCGATCGAGAACCCGTCAAAGTGCTGCAGGAACTCCTCGGCCAGCAGCGCGTTGGACGGGATCTCGCACATCATGATGAGGCGGAGGCCGTTCTGCCCGCGCTCCAGCCCGTGCTCGGCCAGCAGCTCCACGACGCGCTTCGCCTCGCCCACGGTGCGCACGAACGGAATCATGAGCTCGACGTTGGTGAGCCCCAGCTCGTCGCGCACCCGCTTCATGGCCCGGCACTCCAGCTCGAAGCAGTCGCGGAAGCTCTCGGCCACGTACCGCGACGCACCTCGGAAGCCGAGCATCGGGTTCTCCTCCTCCGGCTCGTACATCTCCCCGCCCAGCAGCTTGCGGTACTCGTTGGACTTGAAGTCCGACAGCCGCACGATGACCGGCTTGGGATAGAACGCCGCGGCGATGGTCGCCACCCCTTCCACGACCTTCTCGACGTAGAACGCCTCGGGGCTCGCGTAGCCCCGCGCCCGGCGGGTGATCTCCTCGCGCAGGCTCTCGCGCACGTGCTCGATGTCGAGAATGGCCTTGGGATGGATGCCGATGACGTTGTTGATCACGAATTCCAGACGCGCCAGCCCCACACCGCCGTTGGGCGTCTGCGCGAACTCGAACGCCAGCTCGGGATTGCCCACGTTCATCATGATCTTGGCCGGGAGCGGCGGCAGCGTGCCGACGTCGGCCCGCAGCACTTCGAACTCCAGCGCGCCGCGGTACACGTATCCCGTGTCGCCCTCGGCGCAACTCACGGTGACCTGCGCGTCCTCGTCCAGCACGTCGGTCGCATTGCCGGTGCCGACGATGGCCGGGATCCCCAGCTCGCGGGCGATGATCGCCGCGTGACAGGTCCGCCCGCCGCGGTTCGTCACGATGGCCGAGGCCCGCTTCATGACCGGCTCCCAGTTCGGATCGGTCATGTCGGTGACCAGCACGTCGCCGGGCTGCACCCGCTCCATTTGCCGAGCGCTCTTGATCACGCGCGCCGGCCCGGCGCCGATCTTCTGCCCAATGGCCCGCCCCTTGGCCAGCACCTTGCCGTGCTGCTTGAGCTTGAACTTCTCGGTCACGCGCCCCGCGGCGTGCGACTTCACCGTCTCGGGCCGCGCCTGCAGGACGTACAGCCTGCCGTCCTCGCCGTCGCGGCCCCACTCGATGTCCATCGGGCGGCCATAGTGCTTCTCGATGGTCACCGCGTAGCGCGCCAGCTCCAGCACGTCCTCGTCGCCGATCGCGAACCGGTAGCGCTCCGCCTCGGGCACGTCCACCGTCTCGGTGCTCCTGCCCGCCTCGCGATCGGCGGTGAACACCATCTTCACCAGCTTGGAACCCAGGCTGCGCCGCACGATGGACGGCCGGCCCTGGGCGAGCGTGGGCTTGTGGACGTAGAACTCGTCGGGGTTCACGGCGCCCTGCACCACCGTCTCGCCCAGCCCGTAGCTGGCCGTGATGAACACGACCTGATCGAACCCCGACTCGGTGTCGATGGTGAACATCACCCCCGACGCGCCCACGTCCGATCGGACCATGCGCTGCACGCCGGCCGAAAGCGCGACGTCGGCGTGCGTGAATCCCTTGTGCACGCGGTACGCGATGGACCGGTCGGTGTACAGCGACGCGTAGGTGTCCTTCACCGCCGCCACCACGTTCTCGCGCCCGTGGATGTTGAGAAAAGTCTCCTGCTGCCCCGCGAACGACGCCTCGGGCAGATCCTCGGCGGTGGCCGACGAGCGGACGGCGAACGAGGCGCGCGGGCCGGCGCCGGCCGCCAGCCGGTCGTAGGCGGCCCCGACCTCGGCCACGAGGCGCTCGGGGAGCGGGGTGTCGTGGATCCACTGGCGGATCTCGGCCCCCGTGCGGGCCAGCGCGATCACGTCGTTCACGTCCAGCGCGTCCAGCGCCCGCTGGATGCGGCCGTCCAACCCGTCGTGGGCCAGGAAGTCGCGGAACGCCGCCGCCGTGGTGGCGAACCCGCCGGGCACCCGCACGCCCGAGCTGGCGAGCTGGCCGATCATCTCTCCCAGCGAGGCGTTCTTTCCGCCCACCCGATCCACGTCGGTCATGCGGAGGTCTTCGAACGGGATCACGTACGCCGTGCTGTTCCGGGTCATCGCGGGCACCTGCGGTCGAGATTGGTGATTGGCTGCGGCTTCCGGCTACACTTAGTCTAACCACTCGCCATCGAGTTCACGGTCCATGACGGACAGACGCACGGTGTTCTTCATCTCCGACGGCACGGGACTCACCGCCGAGTCCCTGGGGCACAGCCTGTTGTCGCAGTTCGAAGGGCTGGCCTTCCGGCAGGTCCGCATCCCGTTCGTGGACAGCCCCGGGAAGGTGGAGGAGTGCATTGCCCAGATCCGCGGCGCGCGGGCCCTGGACGGGGTGCGGCCGGTGGTGATCTCCACCCTGGTCAATCCCGAGGTCGCCGCTCGGCTTCGGGAGGCGGATGCCCTGATCCTCGACTTCTTCGCGACGTTCATCGCGCCGCTCGAGGCAGAATTCCACGCGCGCAGCTCGCACGCCATCGGGAAATCCCGCAAGGTGGCCACGAGCCTCGACTATACGAACCGCATCGACGCGGTGAACTTCACGCTGGCGCACGACGACGGGGTGTCGAACGTGGACCTGGACCAGGCGGACATCATCCTGGTGGGGGTCTCGCGCAGCGGGAAGACGCCGACCAGCCTGTACCTGGCGCTCCAGTTCGGGGTGCGGGCGGCCAACTTCCCCCTCATTCCCGAGGACTTCGAGCGGAAAAAGCTGCCCGACGACCTGGCCCACCACCGGGAGAAGCTGTTCGGGCTCTCGATCAGCCCCGAGCGGCTGCACCGGATCCGGGAGGCCCGGCGGCCGAACAGCACCTACTCGTCGCCGGCGAACTGCCGGTACGAGATCGACGCCGCCCAGCGGATGATGACCCGCGAGGGCATCCAGTGGCTCGACTCGTCGACGAGGTCGATCGAGGAGCTGTCGACGGCGATCATGCAGATGGCCAAGCTGGAGCGGCCCTCGTACTAGGACGCGCCCCTACGATCCGGCCAGCCGCGCCCTGGCCACCGCCTCGACGTGCGCGCGCGCGTCGGGCGCCTGTTCCAGCAGCGCCAGGAAGTCGGCGCGCGAGAGGGTCAGGAACAGGCAGTCGGTGCGGGCGGTGACGGTCGCGTTGCGCGGCGCGTCGCGCAGCAGCGCCAGCTCGCCGAACTCGTCGCCGTCGGCGAGCCGGCCCAGCTCGACGGGTTGGCCGGTGGGCTGCTCGCGAGTCACCGTCACGACCCCGCGGACGATCAGGTAGAACCGGTCGCCGGGGTCTCCCTGGCGCACCACGACCTCGCCGGCCGCGGCGCGGCGCGCCACGAAGCGCGTGGCGAGGGTTCCGAGCTGGCCGGCGAGGGGCCGGAGCATGGGATTCAGCTCCAGCCGCTGGGGGCGGACCTGGGCCGTGTTCCCGTCGCCGCTCACCGTGATGCCCTCCTGGCGCCGCCACATGCCGGCGTACTCGCCGTCCAGCGCGAGCAGCGCGCCGTGGGTGCCCTGTTCGACGATGCGGCCGTCGCGCAACACCAGAATCAGGTCGGCATCGACCACGGTTCCCAGGCGGTGGGTGACGGCGATGGTGGTGCGGCCCCGGCCGGCGCGCCGCAGCGTGGCGTTGATGGCCGCTTCGGCCACCGGGTCCAGGGCCGCGGTGGCCTCGTCGAGGACGAGGACGGCCGGGTCGCGCACCAGCGCCCGCGCGATGGCCAGCCGCTGGCGCTGGCCCCCCGACAGCGTGGCGGCGCTGACCGGGGTGTCGTACCCGCGCGGCAGGGACGTCACGAAGTCGTGGATCTCGGCCGCCCGCGCGGCCGCCTCGACGTCGGCGTCGGTGGCATCGAGGCGCCCCAGGCGCACGTTGTCGCGCACGGAGGCCGAGAACAGCACGCTATCCTGGAACACGAATCCCATCCGGGCGCGCAGGGTGCGCGTGGAATACCGGCGGATGTCGGCGCCGTCCAGCCGCACGGCGCCCTGCTGCGGCTCGTAGAAGCGGGCCAGCAGGTTGAGCACCGAGCTCTTGCCCGAGCCGCTGGGGCCGACGATGGCCACGTACGCGCCGCGCGGAATGCGGAGCGACGCGTCGCGCAGCACGGGGCGACCCGGGTCGTAGCCGAACGTCACGCCGTCGAGCGCCAGCGAATCCCGGATCGCGGGCGCCGCGTCGCCCCCGGTCTCGGCGGAGTCGGCGGGCTCGGCGAGCAGCTCGTCGACGCGCCGCACCGAAGCCGCCGCGGCGACCAGGCTCGGCGCCGACCGCGCCAGCACGACGATGGACCAGCCCAGGCTCCAGAACACGGTGATGAAGGCAATGAACGCGCCCAGCGAGAGCTGGCGCTCGTACGCCAGGTCGCCGGCCACGGCGATCGCCGCCACCTGCACGAGGTAGATGCTGATCACCGTGGTGCGCTCGACCAGCGTGGCCAGACGGCCGGCGCGCGCGAGGCGGGCCGACAGGGTGCCCAGCGCGGCGTCGAAGCGCGCGCCCACGGCGTCGAACAGCTCGTAGGCCTTGATCACGCGGTGGGCGGCGAGCGCCTCGTCGGCCTCGCCCAGCAGCGCCGTCTCGGCGGCCTTCTGCTCGTAGGCGGCGGCGCCGGCGCGCGGCGCGACGATGCGCGGGCCGATCAGGGCCAGGGGCCAGATCAGGATGCCCGCCACGGCCATCTGCCACGGCAGGAGGTATACGAGCAGTGCCATGCCCACCAGCACGCTGAGGGCCGGCAGGAGCAGGGTGTTGACGGCGCCGACCAGCCAGGCCTCGAGCCAGGCGACGTCCGACGACAGCCGCGACCGCACGTCGCCGGACCCGTGCGCCGCGTAGTACGACACCGGCAGCCGCTGCGCGTGATCGAAGATGGCGCTGCGCACCGCGGCCACCGCCCGGGCCACCCAGCGCACGTAGACGCGGTCGCGCCAGAGGGCCAGCCCCGCGGCGCCCGCCACCGCCGCCGCGAGCACGGCGAGAATCGCGACCAGCGCCCGGCGGTCGCCGGGCACGATGGCGCGGTCGATGAGGAACCGGTAGCTCAGGGTGAGCATGCCGTCGAGCGCGGCTTCGAGGAACGCCAGGGGCACGACCAGCGCCAGGATGGCGCGCTCGCGCGCGACGACGCCGGCGACGTGGCGCGGCGGCCGGGTCAGCACGTCGCGCACCGCCCGCGTCAGCCGCTCAGTCATCGCCGCGGTGACACCAGGCGACGAGGCGGCCGTTGGACGCCGGCCGCTCGCGGTCGAGCGGCGTGCCGGCGAAGTCGCCGTGCACGTCCACCCGGCCGAATCCGGCGCCGGCCAGCAGGGCCAGCTCCTCGTCGAGCCCGACGTTGCGGAACACCACGCGCACCACCACGCGCCGCGACACGCGGTCGTCGGCGTCCAGCCAGTCGATGAAGTCGTAGCGCACGCTGAGCGGCGCCCCGGCGGCGTCGAAGAGGTTCGTCTGGAGCCGCACGCGGGCGCCGGTGGCGGGGTCGCGCCCCGTGCACCGCAGGTCGAGCGTCGTGCCGCCGGCGGCGCCGGCGATCCAGGCGGGGCAGTCGTCGAACACGAACACGCCGCCCGGCGCGAGGTGGGCATGCACGGCGGCGAAGGCGCGCCGCCGGTCGTCGTCGGCCAGCAGGTGGGCCACGGTGCCGAAGGGCGCCACGGCCATGGCGAAGCGCTCGCCCAGCGCCAGCGACCGCATGTCGCCGTGGACCAGGCGGCAGCGCTCGCCGTGCGGCGCGAGCCGCTCCCGCGCCCGCTCCAGCATGTCGGCGCTCGTGTCCACGCCCACCACGCGGAACCCGGCGCGCAGGTAATGCTCGGTGAGCCGTCCCGTGCCCACCCCCAGCTCGAGGATCGAGCCGCCGGCGGGCACGCGGGCCTGCGCGGCCCGCACGTAGAAGTCGGTGTCGCCCAGCGCGTGCTCGAACAGCGCGTCGTAGATGGGCGCGTACGACGCGTAGACGTCGCCGATGCGATCGTCGGGCGAGGGCCAATCGAGGTTCATCGCGATGCGGCGCGATTCGGTGGCGAGCGGAGCGCGGCCGGTCAGTACAACCCGACCCGGCCCTTCACGGAGTCGATGAGCAGGCGCGGATCGTAGCCCACGCCCTGTTTGAACACGAGCGTGACCTTCTCGATGTCGTCGATGTTCTCCGCCGGATTGCCGTCGATGACGACCAGGTCGGCCTGCTTCCCCACCTCGATGGATCCGATGCGGTCCGCGCGCCCCAGATACGTGGCGCCGTTCAGGGTGCAGATCTTGATGGCCTCGAGCGGCGTGAACCCGCTGCCCACGAGCAGCTCCACCTGCCGCTGGTCGGCGAACCCGGGAATCACCCCGCCGCCCCCCGTGGGGTCGGTCCCGGCGAGCAGCAGCCCGCCGGCGTGCACGAACGCCAGCTCCATCGCCCGGTCGTCGGCGAACAGGTGCCGGTACGGCGAGTTCGCGTTGCGCTGGGTGCGCTCGTAGTTGCGCATGAACTGCTCTTTCAGGATCGGGTCGAGCACGTCGAGGCCCTTCGGCACCGGCTGGCCGGGGGTGAAGGTCTCGAATACGGTGAGCGTGGACGTCACCGCGACGTGGTGCGCCACCAGGTCCTGCACCAGCGAGCGGAAGGCGGGGGCGCTCGAGTCCACCTGCGCCAGGGCCTGCATGCCCTGCGCCTGCCCGGGGCAGACGTCCGGCTCCTTGTCCGGCACGAAGTCGGTGGACACGAAGAAGCCGTGCTCGAGGTCGTCGATGCCGAGGTCGGCCGCTTCGCGGTAGGTCACCGAGCAGAGGTGGCCGGTGATCTTGAGCCCGCGCTTGTGCGCGGCGTCGATGGCCGCGGCCAGCTCGGCCCGCGTGACGTTCATGTAGGCCTTGAACGACGTGGCGCCGGCGTCGGCCCAGAAGTTCACGAACCGCCGGGCGTCGGCGGAGTCCTTGAGGGCGTACATCTGGGCGAACGGGGACGGCCCCTGCACGTACGGGCCCGTGGCGTCGATCCACGGCCCCACCTCGCGCCCCGAGTCGATGGCCGCCGCCGTGCGCAGGTCGCCGTAGCCGCCCACGTCGCCGGTGGTGCGCATCGTCGTCACCCCGCCGGCGAGATACAGCCGCGGGAAGCTCGCATACTCGTTTCCATATACTCCGGGGCCCGTGGGGTAGAACAGGTGCTCGTGCATCATCACGAGGCCGGGAATCACCGACTGGCCGCCCAGGTCCATGATCCGGGCCCCGGCGGGAATCGCGACGTCCCCCGTGGGGCCCATCGTGGCGATGGCGCCGTTCTCGATCACCACCGTCTGGTCGTCGGCGGGCGGCGCCCCGGTGCCGTCGATCACGCGCACGTGGGTGAGCGCCACGACCGACGTGTCCACGACCACGAACGGGCGCACCGCCGGGCCGAGCGTGGGACGCTGCGCGGCGGCCGTGGCCGCCAGGAGCACACCGCACGCGGCGCCCAGCGCCGCGCGCATCGGAAAGCGAGTGAAGTTCGGCATCGGGGGAGCTTACCGCGCCCAGGCCGCTCCGTCCACCGCGGCCGGCGCCGGCCCGGCCCGCGCGCCGCTCAGATCCACCGCCGCACCCGGCGGCAGTAGTCGAGATAGGCGTCCCCGAACCGGCGCGCCAGATACCGCTCCTCGCGCGCGATGGCGTACGCCTGGATCACGAACACCAGCGGCAGCAGCAGCACGAGGGGCCAGAGCGCGTCCAGCCAGAACGCCATTCCGGCATAGAGCAGCACCATCCCGAGGTACAGCGGGTTGCGCGTGACCCCGAACGGACCCCGGACGATGAGCGCGCTCGCCGGTTTGACCGGCACCAAACTGGTGCGGTGGCGCCGGAAGCAGGTCACGGTCCACGCCGTGATCGCCGCCCAGGCCACGACGAGCACGCTCCCCGCCCACCGCGCCTCGCCGGCGGCGATGATGGGCCGCGGCGCCCCGCGCTGAATCAGCCAGCCGATGCCGAAGGTGGCGAGATAGATCAGCGGCGGCGGCACGCGAACGCCGGCGTTGTCGGCGCCCGCGCCGGCCGGCGTCATCCCTTCCTCCGGCGGCGCCCGCCCGCCGGGGACACGTCGATCATCAGCGCGATCACCAGCCCGACGATGGGCCACAGCGTCCATTGCCCGCCCCACCAGTGCTGCACCGCGGTGTACCAGAGCAGCGTCGTGGGCAGGAACACGAAACCCAGCACGGGCCACAGCGCGGCCGCGAACAGACCCGCGAACCAGCCCGAGAAGAGCCAGAGCACGAGGATGACCAGCCGCGGCGTGGCGAGGGCGATGATCGTGAACAGGCAGGGCATGCCGGCGCTCCGGAACGGTGGGGGCGACGGCCGCCGCCCCCGGGGACCGATTCAAGATGCGACCGGCCGGCCCGGCGCACCAGCGCCGGCTGGCGCCGCCCCGGACCGGCGCGCATCTTGCCCCCGTCGGCCGGGTGTGGCCGGCCCGGCCCGCCCGATTCTCCACCCCTCGCCGCGGTTCCCCTCCATGTCCCGACTCTCCCTTTCCCTCGTCGCCGCCCTTGGCGGGCTCTCCCTGCTCCCGGCGCGGTTCGCCCCCGAGACCCCGCTGCGCGGCTTCACGGCCGCCTCGTCGCAGACCGAGCGCGACTGGGAAGCGAAGCTCGACGCCATTCCCGATCCCGCCCGCCTGCGCGCCAACATGCAGCGGCTCTCGGCGCGCCCGCACCACGTCGGCTCCCCATATGACTCCACGAATGCCGAATGGATCCTGGCGCAGTACCGGTCGTGGGGATGGGACGCGCACATCGAGACGTTCTACGTGCTGTTCCCCACCCCCAGGGAGCGGCTGGTCGAACTCGTGGCGCCCACGCGCTACAAGGCGAAGCTCGAGGAGCCGACGCTGGCCGTGGACCCGACGTCGGGACAGAAGGCGGAGCAGCTCCCCACCTACAACGCTTACTCGGCCGACGGCGACGTGACCGGTCCGCTCGTGTTCGTGAACTACGGCATCCCGGCCGACTACGACGAGCTGGCCCGCCACGGCATCTCGGTCAAGGGCGCGATCGTGATTGCCAAGTACGGGGGCTCGTGGCGCGGCATCAAGCCCAAGGTCGCCGCCGAGCACGGGGCCATCGGGTGCCTCATCTACTCCGACCCGGGCGACGACGGCTACAGCGACGGGTCGGTGTTCCCGAACGGGCCGATGCGCCCGGCCCAGGGCGTGCAGCGCGGCAGCGTCGAGGACATGCCCACCTTCACCGGCGATCCGCTCACCCCGGGCGTGGGCGCCACGAAGGACGCCAAGCGGCTGGCGATCAAGGATTCGCCGGTGCTGAGCAAGATCCCGGTGCTCCCGATCTCGTACGGCGACGCGCTGCCGCTGCTCGAGGCGATGGGCGGCCCGGTCGCCCCCCGCGCCTGGCGCGGCGCGCTGCCCATCACGTACCGCCTGGGCGCCGGCCCGGCGCGCGTGCACCTGGTGGTGAAGTCCAACTGGGACATCAAGCCGATTCACGACGTGATCGCCAAGCTCCCCGGCACGACCGAGGCCGACGAGTGGATCGTGCGCGGCAACCACCACGACGGGTGGGTGAACGGCGCCGCCGATCCGATCGCGGGCCAGGTGGCCGAGCTGGAGGAGGCCCGCGCGCTGGGCGAGCTGTACCGGCAGGGCTGGCGTCCGAAGCGCACGATCATCTACGCCGCGTGGGACGGCGAGGAGCCCGGACTGCTCGGCTCCACCGAGTGGGCCGAGGAGCACGCCGGCGAGCTGCAGCAGCACGCCGTGGCCTACATCAACACCGACGGCAACGGCCGCGGATATCTCGGCATGTCGGGCTCGCACTCGCTGGAAGACTTCATCAACGGCGTGGCCAAGGACGTGACCGATCCGGAGACGCAGGCCAGCGTGTGGGCGCGCGACAAGGCGCGGATGGCCGTGGCGGCCGCCGACGGCGGGGGCCGGGGCGGGCGTGGGGAGAACGCGGCCGGCAACGGCGACATTCCGATCGGCGCGCTGGGCTCCGGCTCGGACTACACGCCCTTCGTGCAGCATCTGGGCATCGCCTCGCTCAACCTGGGCTTCGGCGGCGAGGACCAGGGCGGCGTGTACCACTCGATCTACGACGACTTCTACTGGTACACGCACTTCAGCGACACGTCGTTCGTGTACGGCCGCGCGCTGGCGCAGACCGTGGGGCGCGCGGTGATGCGGCTGGCCGACGCCGACGTGCTGCCGTTCGTGTTCACGAACCTGGCCCGCACGGCCACCCGGTACACCCGCGAGCTGCAGGCGCTGCGCGACCAGCGCGCGGCGAGCATCGAGGCGACCGACGCCGCGGTCAAGGCGGGCGACTACGCGCTGACCAGCGACCCGCACGAGCCGACGCTGGCGCCGGCGACCGAGGTCCCGCCGCCGCAGTTCAATTTCGCCCCGCTGCTCAACGCGCTGGACACGCTCGACGCCGCGTCGGCGCGGTTCGAAAAGGCGTACGGCGCGTGGAGCCGCGCCGCCGACACGGCCGACGCCGTGCTGCACGCGGTGAACGCCGACCTCCTCCGCTCGGAGCGCGAGCTGACGTCCGCCAACGGGCTTCCCAAGCGCCCGTGGTACCGCCACCTGCTCTACGCGCCGGGATTCTACACCGGCTACGGCGTCAAGACCATGCCCGGCATCCGCGAGGCCATCGAGCAGAACGAGTGGAGCGACGTCGATGCCCAGATTGCCCGCGTGGCCGCGGCGCTCACCCGCGAGGCGGCGCTGGTGAACGACGCGGCCGGCAAGCTCGAAGCGGCGAAGTGACGATCAGAACCCCACGCCGACGAGCAGCAGGAACGACCGTGTCCGGTAGCTCTGGGACGCGGTCACGGTGCTGAGCTTGAGGTCGGACAGGCCGTACACGTAGCGGCCCTCGACCGTGAGCCCGCCCACGAGGCGCACGCCGGCGCCGACGACGCCGGCGTACGTCGTCGTCGGGCGCCCGGTGGCCGGGCAGTCCATGCCGCCGGCCCGGCACTGCAGCTCGAACGACGCCTGCGGCCCGGCATAGGCGAACGGGGAGATCCCGGGGGTCGGCATCCCGACGCGGAGGTAGACGGGGACGTCGAGATAGTTCAGCTCGCGCGCGTCGCCGGGCGCGCCGCCCGAGACGCCGCGCTCGGCGTACAGCCCTTCGATGCCGATGCCCACCGGGCCGCCCGTCTGCAGCCCCAGCCCGGCCGCGAAGCCGGAGCGCGAGTGCAGGTCGCCCGGCAGCACGCCCACGTTCGACACCGTGCCGTACGACAGGCCGCCTTTGATGCCGAGGCCGCTCTGGGCGCGCGCCCCCGCGGCACCGCCGAACAGCAACGCACTCACGACCGCCATTCCGACGAACGAACGCCGCATGAGAACCTCCCGTTGGGGGTTTCCCTCGCTACCCTCGCCCACGGGGTTTGTTGCGGCCGCGTCCGAGCGGCCCCATGGAACGTCGCGATTCCGCGGTTTAGCCGCGCGCCGGGCGCGCCCACGAGCCCGGCGATGCCACGCCGTCAGATCTGACGGGAAGCGCGAACGGCTTGGCATACGGACAAGAGCGGAAGGGACCGAACCCGAACGGAGAGAGATGATGTGGGCGCAGTTCGACCCATCATGGCTCTCCGTGGCTTGTCCGTTCACTCCGTCTGTCGTGCGTCCGGATCGTTTGACGTCGAACGTCGGAGCTGGGCGGGCGCCACCGTGATCTGCGCCGCCGGAACCCCGCCGCCTACCGCGACGCGTCCAGCTCGCGGTACCACGCCTGGAACGCGCGCGGGACGAACGTCGGACCGAACAGGATCCAGTGTCCGGTGGACGCCGGGATCGTGTACGCCGCCGCCGCGTCGGCGGCGGGCGTGCCCGCGGCGTGCGCCGCCCGGGCCGCGCGTTCCACGTCGTCGATCATGGCGATGTAGCGCTCGAAGTCGGCCGGCGTCCCGACGTTGCCGTGTCCCGGGACATATGTCTTCGGCGCTCGCGTGCGCAGGGCCCGCACCGAAGCCGCCAATTTGCCCGGGAGGGCGTCCACGTAATTGGGGAACATCGCGTTCCAGAACAGGTCGCCGCAGAACAGCACGCTCGCGTCGCCGACCTCGATCGCAGTGTCGCTGTCGGTGTGGCCGAGGTGCGGCATGAGATGCACCGAGCGGCCGCCGAGATCGAAATCGGCCTCGTCGGTGGGCGAGAGCAGCACCGCGTCGTTCAGCGCCGCCGTGCGATCGGGGTCGGCCGGCTTGTTGCGCGCGATGGCCTCGTCGCGGGTGATGGCCGTGGCGCGAAGCTCGGCGTGGTGCCCGCCGGTGAAATAGCCCGCCACGCCGTTGGAGTGATCGGAGTGGTAGTGCGTGACGATCACGTGCGTGGGCCATCGGCCGGTGAGCGCGCGCGCCTGGCCGGCCAGCCACTCGGCGCCCCGGGGCGTCTGGAAGCCCTCGATGGCGAGCACCGCGTTGCGGCCCACGACGATCCCGCCGTTGGACACCGTCGTGTTGTCGTGGTTGAGCGGCGTCGAGACCAGCGCCCACACGCCCTCGGCCACCTGCTCCAGCCGCCCGAACGGCTCGGTGGCCACCACCGGCCCCCGCGGCATCGCCGCCCAGGCGTCGCGCAGCCAGCGCGGCGCGACCGCGGCGGCCAGCGCGAGATGGGCGGCGCACGAGCCCGAGGTGACGAGGAACTCCCGGCGGTTCAGCGACGGCATGGCGACCTCCGTGGGGGCGAGGGGACGCGGGCGGTGGATGGACTACCGGAAGCTCATGCCCGGCAATCCAACCAGCTTGCGCAGCACCGACAGCTGGCCGATGTGATAGCTGTCGTGCTGCACGAGGAACACCAGGGCGCCGTACACGGTCTGTTCGAACACCGGGAAGCGCACGTCGATCGCGGCCGCGAGCTCGGCCGGCGTGACGGCGTCCAGCCGGTCGCGCAGGGCGTGCGAGACCCCGGTCCAGGCCGCGCGCACCTCGTCCAGCGCCGGCCAGGCGGTGACGTCCGCGATGCCCTTCGCGTTCACCAGCTCGGCGGGCAGCGGATTCGGCAGCTCGGCGCCCAGCCGCGCCAGCAGGCCGTGCCGGGCGCGGACCAGGTGCGCGGCCACCCAGAGGGCGCTGTTCCCGAAGCCGTCGGGGCGGGCCTCGGCCTGCGCCTGGGTCATGCCGTCCAGGCAATTGCGGAAGAACTTGGTGTTGAGGCGCAGCGTTTCGGCCGGCGCGACGACGCGGGGATCCATATTGATTATGGTATGGGTGGAGGCGGGCGGGCTGACCGTCAGGGTGGGTCGTGGCGCAGGCCGGCATCTCGGCGGTCCCCGGATTGTAGCCCGCGCGGCGGATCGCCGCCACGATCTGCCCCCGGGGATGCCGCCCGTGGCTGGCCACGGGCCGCGGCAGGCGATGCAAGGATGGGCGGGTGCCGCGGCAGGCGACACGCCCCGGGTAACGCCCGGCAGGGCGCAAGGATAGATTGGCGCATGCGCCGACTCCTCCTGCTGCTCGCCCTCGCCGCCGCGCCGGCGGCCGCCCAGACCGGGCCCCTCGTCGCCGGCCCCGGCGGGTTCCTGCTCGACGGCAAGCCGTTCCAGATCATCGCCGGGTCGATGCACTATGCCCGCGTCCCCCGCGAATACTGGCGCGACCGCCTCGAGAAGGCCCGCGCCATGGGGCTGAACACGGTCACCACATACGTATTCTGGAATTTCCACGAAGCGGTACCGGGGCACTACGACTTCTCGGGGCAGCGGGACATCGCCGAATACGTCCGCATCGCCCAGCAGGTGGGGCTGCACGTGATTCTCCGCCCCGGCCCGTACGTCTGCGCCGAGTGGGAGCTGGGCGGCTACCCCGCCTGGCTGTTCGCCGACACGGGCATCGTGCTCCGCAGCACCGACCCCCGGTTCACGAAGCCGGCCGGCGCGTGGCTCGACCGGCTTGGCCGGGAGCTCGTGCCGCTCCTGGCCAGCCACGGCGGGCCGATCATCGCCGTGCAGGTCGAGAACGAGTACGGGTCGTTCGGCGACGACAAGAACTATCTCCGCTGGCAGGAGCAGGCGCTGCGCCACGCCGGCTTCACCGACGTCCTGCTCTACACGGCCGACGGCGACGTCCAGCTCCCGAACGGCACCCTGCCCGACCTCCCCGCGGTGGTGAACTTCGGCCCCGGCGACGCCGACAGCTCGTTCGCGCGCCTGGCCCGATTCCGCCCCGGCGAGCCCCTGATGAGCGGCGAGTACTGGGCCGGATGGTTCGACCAGTGGGGCCGCCCGCACCACACCACCGACGCCGCGCAGCAGACGCGCGAGCTGGCGTGGATGCTCGGCCGCGGCTACTCGGTGAACCTGTACATGTTCCACGGCGGCACGACGTGGGGCCTGATGAACGGCGCCAACATCGACGGCGGCCGCTACCACCCGCAGACCACGAGCTACGACTACGACGCCGCGCTGGACGAGTCGGGCCGCCCCACCCCCAAGTACTACGCCTTCCGCCGGGTCATCGAGCAGCACACGGGCATCACGCCGCCCCCGGTGCCCGACACCCCGCCGCCGATCGCCGTGCCCGCCTTCACCCTCGACGCGACCGCGTCGCTGTGGGACAATCTCCCGGCGCCGGTCCACGTCGACCGGCCGCGCGGCATGGAGACCTTCGGCCAGTCGTACGGCGACATCCTGTACCGCACCACGATCCGTACCGGCGCCAGCGGCCAGCTCGTGATCCGCGACGTGCGCGACTACGTCCAGGTGTACGTGGACGGCTCCCTGGTCGGCACCCTCGACCGGCGCCTCGCGCAGGACAGCCTCCCCCTCACCGTCCCGTCGGGTGCGCGGCTCGACCTGCTGGTCGAGAACTCCGGCCGCGTGAACTTCGCCCGTCCGCTCCTGCACGAAGAGAAGGGCATCACCCACTCGGTGACCCTGGCCGGACGGACGCTCACCGGCTGGGACGTCTTCACGCTCCCCCTGGCCGATCCGCCCGCCCCCGCGCGCTTCACCACCGCGCCCGACGGCCCCGCGTTCTATCGCGGATCATTTGAGTTATCGAATACCGGCGACACCTTCCTCGACCTGCGCGGCTGGGGCAAGGGCACGGTGTGGGTCAACGGCCACCAGCTGGGGCGGTACTGGGGCATCGGGCCGCAGCAGACGCTGTACGTCCCGGGCCCCTGGCTGCGCCGCGGGCGCAACGACGTCGTGGTGTACGACCTCGTGGCCCCGGCCCACCGCACGCTCGCCGGGCTCGACCACCCGATTCTCGACGAGTTGCACGCCGACGCGCGCTGAACCGCGCGTCAGGACAGGACGGTCAGCCGGGCGGCGCGACGGCGCAGCGCCGCGACGAAGGCGTCGCGGTCGCGCGGCGAGATGACTACCGATTGGCCGTCGCCGTAGCGCACCTCGAGCCGGCGCAGCGACATCGCCGGCGCGGAGGCCATGTTCGCCGTCGGCCGCACGCTCCGGATCTGCGCGTACGGAACGGTCCACCGCAACGGGCCCGACCGGATGATCAGCGCGTCGGTGTCCAGCGTGTAGTCGGTGGTCGCGAACAGCCACCCCAGGAACACCACCACGAATCCGGTGGCCCCGAAGACCATCGTGCGCGCCGCGTGCAGGCCCAGCCCCGTCACCTGCGGGTGGAGCACGATCATGGTCGGCACGCCCAGCCCGATCAGGATGAGCGCGACCACCCACGCGTCCACCGCCGAGCGGTACCGCTCGAGCGGGACGTTGGGATGCAACGAGCTGGAAGCCATGGGGGCGGAGCGGTACGGGGCGGACGGTGGGCCCAGCGACGGCGCCATGACAATGGAGATTCCGGGCACGTCCGGCAAGCACCCTTGGCAGATCTCTGTGCCCTGTCGCCCCTCGGGCCAGTCGGTCTACATTCTTTCTTCATGCGAACCCTCATCGGCACCACCGTCCTCGCCTGCTGGTGCGCCGCCGCGGCGCCCGCGCAGCGCCCCGAAGCCCTGTGGTACTCCGTGGGCGGCGACAGCAGCACCGCGCACTTCCTGGCCCATGCCGCGCAGATCGACATCGTGTCGCCCCAGGTGTTCGACCTCGACGCCAACGGCGCCATCCGCGGCCACATCGACCCGCGCGTGGTCGAGGCCGCCCGCGCCCACCACGTGAAGCTCGTCCCCCTGGTCATGAACCCGGGGTTCAGCCAGCCGGCGTTCCACCGCGTGCTCACCAACCGCACCGCCTGGCGGCGCGCCATGCGGAGCCTGGCCGCCCTGTGCCGCGACCAGCACCTGGACGGCATCCAGTTCGACCTCGAGAACGTCAACATCCGCGACCGGGCCCGGTTCACTGCATTCGTACGCGAAGCGGTCGATTCGGTGCACCACGCCGGGTGCACGCTCTCGGCCGCCGTCGTCCCGCGCGACGGCGACTCCCCGGGCACCAACAGCTACGACAAGTGGATCTACGAGAACTGGCGCGGCGTCTACGACTACAAAGCCCTGGCCGATACGCTCGACTTCCTCTCGTACATGACCTACGCCGAGCACACGGGCGGCTCGCCGGCGGGCCCCGTGGCCGGCTTCCCGTGGATGGAGCAATGCCTGAAGTACCTGCTCTCGCTGGGCGTCCCGCCCGCCAAGATATCCCTCGGGATCCCATCTTATTCCGACTGGTGGTTCCCGTCGTACACGGAAAAGGAGGGCTCGCGCATGACCGGCCGCGACCTTCCGTACGCGCGCGCCGAGAGTCTGCTCGCCGCCCACGGACTCACCGCCACGTGGGACAGCGTGCAGAAATCGCCGTTCGCGGTGTGGAGCGAGCACGGCGTCTTTCGCTATCTGTGGGTCGAGAACACCCGCTCGTTCATGGACAAGCTGGCGCTGGTGCGGCGGTATCATCTGCGCGGGTACTCGGTGTGGGTGCTGGGCACCGAGGATCCGTCGCTCTGGCCGGCGCTGGCGCGGGAGCCCGAGGGCGCCGCGGGCCCGTAGCTACACGCGCGCCCCGAACAGCCGCCCCACCCCCGCCGTCACCGCCATGGCCAGCGCGCCCCAGAAGGTGACGCGCAGCGCGCCCGCCGCCACCGGCGCGCCCCCCGTCCGCGCGGCCAGCACGCCCAGCACGGCGAGGCACACGAGCGAGCCGGCGATCACCGCCGGCATCAGCGTGGCCGCCGGCGCCAGCACGGCGGTGACGATGGGCAGCACCGCGCCCACGGCGAAGCTGGCCGCCGACGCGAGGGCGGCCTGGATCGGCCGCGCCGCCACGACCTCCGAGATTCCCAGCTCGTCGCGCGCGTGCGCGGCCAGCGCGTCGTGCGCCATGAGCTGCTCGGCCACCCGGCGGGCCAGCCCCGGATCGAGCCCGCGCCGCTCGTAGATCGCCGCCAGTTCCGCGCGCTCGGCCTCGGGGTCGGCGGCCAGCTCGGCGCGCTCGCGGGCCAGGTCGGCGGCCTCGGTTTCGGCCTGCGACTTCACCGAGACGTACTCGCCCGCGGCCATCGACATCGCGCCGGCGACGAGTCCCGCCGTGCCCGCCACGAGCACCGCGGCGCGCCCGCCGTCGGCCGCCGCCACGCCCACGACCAGGCTCGCCGTGGACACGATGCCGTCGTTGGCCCCGAGCACCGCGGCGCGCAGCCAGCCGATGCGATCAGTACGGTGCTGCTCGCGGTGCCGCGCGGGGGGACGCATGGGAGGACTCCACGGAGATGATGCCTTTCAATATGCAGTACCGCATGGTATTTCTCGAACATCCCCGGCCCGCCCCCCCGGGCCGTCGTCCCCTGACTCTTTCAGGAGCCACGATGCGTATCAGGTCTCAGGTGGCGCTCACTGCGCTCGGCCTGCTCGCCGTCCTTCCCGCCGCCTGCCTCGCCCAGGCGGCAGGCCGCTATCCCGAACGCCCGGTCCGTCGCGACATCCCGATGACGGACATGATCCGCCGCGCCTTTGCCGCCGGCACCCGCGACTCGGCGGGCACCCCCGGCCCGAATTACTGGCAGCTCTGGACCGACTACGCCATCGACGCGCGCTTCGACCCGGCCACGGGCCTCGTCACCGGCCGCGAGCACGTGGTCGTGGACAACGCCGGGCCGAACGAGATGCGGGAGATCGTGCTGCGGCTGGACCAGAACCTGTTCGCCCCCAACGTCCCGAGAGCCGAAGACGTCACCGACATCACCGATGGCATGCAGGTCACGGCGCTCAAGGTGAACGGGCAGGACGTGGCGCTGAACGCCGGACCGCCGGCGCGCTTTTTCGGCCGGGGCCGCGGCGGCGCGCCCCCGCCGGTCGAGCTGGCCGCCTACGAGCTGTCGCAGACCTCGGCCACGATCACCCTGCCCACCCCGGTGCCGGCCCACGGCCGGTTCACCCTCGACGCCGAGTGGCACTTCACCGTGCCCAGGGTCGTCGCCCCCACCCGCGGCATCCGCATGGGCGCCTGGGGCGACACGCTGTACCAGGTGGGCCAGTGGTATCCGCGCGTGGCCGTGTTCGACGACCTCCGCCAGGGCGGCTGGGACACCGAGCCCTACCTCGGCCCATCAGAGTTTTATAATAATTTCGGCCATTTCGACGTGAAGCTCGACGTCCCCGCCGGGTGGCTGGTGGGCGCCACGGGCGTGCTGCAGAACCCCGACCAGGTGCTCACCGCGGCCGAGCGCGAGGGGCTGGTCCGCGCGCTCACCGCCGATTCCACCGTGCGCATCCTGAGCCCCGACCAGTTCGGCCCCGGCCGGGCCACGGCCGGCACGCCGGGCAGCCGGCTGGTGTGGCACTTCGTGGCCGACACCGCGGGCGACGTCGCCTGGGCCACGTCGAACCAGTTCGTCTGGGACGGCTACCACGCGGAAATTCCCGGCACGAACGCGAACGTGCCGATCAACGTCATGTACCTGCCCGGCCACGCGGCGGCGTACGCCGACGCCGGGCCCACGGTGCGGCACGCGCTGCAGTTCTATTCCAGGCTCTGGATGCCCTACGCCTTTCCCACGATGACCATGGTGGACGGCCCCGAGCTGGGCATGGAGTACCCGATGTTCATCATGTCCAGCGTCGGCGCGTCGGACCACGAAACCGGGCACGAATGGTGGCCGATGATGCTGGGCACCAACGAGACCTGGTATCCGTTCATGGACGAGGGGTTCAACCAGTACATGAACATCCTCTCGGCCGCCGACCGCGCCGGCCACGCGCCGGACCTCGACGGGCGCGGGCAGATGTACGGGCGCACCAGCGGCAACGAGCGCGAGGCGCCGCTGATGTGGGACGCCAACTACGGCGGCCCGATGTATTCCTTCCAGGGGTACGCCAAGGCGCCGATGATGCTGTCCATGCTGGGCGGTGTGGTGGGCGACACGGCGGTGTGGCGCGCGATGAGCGCCTACGCGCACGCCTGGCGGTTCAAGCACCCGTCGCCGTGGGATTACATGTTCTTCATGGACCGCGCGCTGCACCGGGATCTGGGCTGGTTCTGGTACTCCTGGCTGTTCACCACCGACGCGGTGGACGGCTCGGTCCAGAACGTGAGCGCGACGAGCGGACGGACCACGGTCACCGTGCACCAGGCGGGCGAGATGCCCTCGCCGGTGGTGCTCAACGTGCACTTCGCGCCGAAGGGCCCGGCCCTGCGCCGCGTGCCCAACGCCGTGCTCGTGGACGACTCCACGGCCACGCTCACCTACCCGGTGGACGTCTGGTTCGCGGGCAGCCGCACCTTCAAGGCGACCTTCGACTTCGGACCGCGGAAGATCGAGCGCATCGTGCTCGACCCGCACTGCCGGTTCCCGGACGCCGACGCGGACGACAACACGTGGCCGCGGCAGCCGGCGGCGCCGGAGCCCGCGGGCCGGGGATTCGGCGGCGGCCGGTTCGCCGCGCCCGTGTGCAAGGGATGATGTTGATCCTCATGACCTAGTCGGCCATCCGCCGCATCGACGACGTCGTGATCCGCATCCGGGACCGGCGCTGCCTGGTGCGAGTGGCGCTCGTGAAGTTCCTGCAGGAGCGCTACCCCGAGTGGCTCCCCCGGGCGCGGGCGCACGAAGTTCGGCGGCCGGCATCGCGGCGCGGGGACGCCACTGGCCGGGACTATGCTCCGACATTTCGACGCACAACCGACGCAGGGAACGGAACCAGACGGAAGGAGTGGTTGACAACAACATCCTCCGTCGGGATTCCGTCCCGTCCGTCCTTGTCCGCATGCCAATCGTTGGTCTTGCCCGGCGGAAGTGGCATCCCGGGCGGGCCAACGCCCGGCCGGCGCGTGCAAATCAGGCGCTCCGCGCGTGCTCCTCGTCGGCCGTCCCGGCCACCACCCGGTTGCGTCCCGTCTGCTTGGCCTGGTACATCCGGGCGTCGGCCGCGGCGAGCATCGCGTCCACGCTC
>JAGWRI010000019.1 GCA_028876525.1 Gemmatimonadota bacterium
CCTGGATGACGCCGCTCCGCGCCGAGTCGGCGAAGCGCGCCAACGAACATGACCGCGCGGTGCTCGCCGAGATCACCGACGACATGCTCGGCGAGCCCGACCCCGAGGTGCATCTGCGGCACCTGCGGGCGTCGTACGAGGCCTGGTTCGTGGATCGCGCGTTCGCGTCGACCTTCCCGATGCCGAAGACGGCGAGCCCCACCGGAACGGCGGTGCTGGCCCGGCTGCGCCGCGAGGGGTACGACTGGCGCGACCGCGTACGCTCGATCGCCGCGCCCACGCTCGTGTTGCACGCCGACGGCGACCCGCTGCCGCCCGACGTGGGGCGCGAGACGGCGGCCGCGATTCCCGGCGCCCGGTTCACGGCGCTGCCGCACAGCGGCCACTTCCCCTTCTGGGAGGCGCCGGCGGAGTTCTTCGCAGCCATTTCGGGCTTTCTCGCGTAATCCGTCGTGCGCCCACTCCCGAGAATCGGAATCGCGGCCGCGGTCTGCGTGCTGACATCGGCCGCCGTCCGCCCCGCGCCCGTCCCGATCGACGCCGCGCCCGGGCCGATCTTCGTCTGGATCGCGCCCGGCGCCGGCGTGGCGGGGTGGAGCGCCGACGACGCCGTCCAGGCCCGGCGCGCGCTGGCCGCGTGGAGCGGGATCGTGCCCGCGGTGCGCTTCGCCCTCACCGATGACTCGGCCGACGCGCCGGTGCACGTGGTGTGGGTGAGCCGGTTCGCCGACGCGCGCACGGGCGAGGCGCGGGTGGCGCGCGACCACGGCGGCGTGGTGACCGGCGCGACGATCGCGCTGGCCATGCGCCACGCCGACGGCCGCCCCGTGGCGGGCGACGCGCTGCGCGCCCTGGCGATGCACGAGGTGGGGCACCTGCTGGGCCTTCAGCATTCGCTAAACCCACGGAGCATCATGGCGCCGGTGGTGCGGGTGCGCGCGCTGGCCCCCGAAGACAGCGCGGCCCTCCGCCGCGCGTTCGCGACGGAGGGCCTGGACCAGCCGGCAGGAGACCCGCGTTCCGGCTAGTCGTTCCCGAGCTTCAGGGTGCGCGTCTTGTGGTCGCGCACGATCTGCAGCTCTACCGACGCGTCGTCGCTGTGCCGCTCGAGCGTGCGCCGCAGGTCGCCCACCGAGGTGACCGGCCGGCCGGCCGCCTTCACGATCACGTCGCCCGATCGGAGCCCGGCGTCGGCGGCCGGCGTGCCGGCCGAGAGCCTGAGCACGAGCACGCCGCGGTCCACGCCGAGCGCCCGGCCAAGATCGGGGTCGACCGAATTCATCACGGCGCCGGCAATCGGGGCGACGTCGGAGTCGAACCCGTAGAAGAACAGGCGCGGGGGCGCGGGCGCCCGTGCGGGCGCCGGGGCCGCCTCCACGACGGCAATGCGCGGCGCGGCCGGCGGGGGCGGGGTCTCCGCCCTGGCGGGCGCCGGCGGCGCCGAGAAGTCGTTGATGCGGACCGTGAAGGTGCGCGGCGCCTTGCCGACCACGACCGGGAAGTCGCGCGTCTCGCCGTCGCGGTCGAGCCGCACGATGACGCGCTTGTCGGGCTGGAGGAGCCGCGTCATCGAAATGGCGCGTCCGGTGACGTCCTGCCCGTTGAAGGCGAGCAGGATGTCGCCGCGCAGGATCCCGGCGTGCTCGGCGGGAGAGTCGGGCTCAACCGACTCGACCTCGGGGTACGACAGGTAGCGCACGTAGTACTCGCCGTTGGCCGTGTCGGCCTCGGGCCACCCGGCGAAGGTGATTCCGATCCACCCCTTGGGGGCGACGTCGGGGGGCACGGTGAGGGTCACGGAGTAGCGGCCGAGGTCGCGTCCCATGCGGGCCATCGCCTCGTTCTGCTCCTCGGCGGCGCGCTTGAGCCCCCCGAGGCTCAGGGCCAGGGCGCCGCGCTGGATGTCGGCCAGCCGGCTCACCATCTGCGACATTTCCTGCGCCATCTGGGCGCGCTCGTCGGGCGGAATCGGGCTGCCGAGGTAGACGCGCTGCAGCGAGTCCAGGCGGTCCATGAGTTTGAGCACCACGACCCGCGTCGTGTCGTCGATGCACCGGTCGTTGATGCAGATCTGGGCCCGCGGGCGCGGCGCGATGCGCCCCGCGTCCTGCTGGGCCCGCACCGAAGCCGCCGCGAACGGCAGCACCGCCGTCGCGATCAGGGCCACTCGACTCGCTCCCTTCATCGTGCTGCGCATGGCATTTCCCATCCGGTCGGTCAGAAGCTGTTGACCCGCATCCCGGCCGGGAGTGCGGTATTGAGCTGGCGCAGCGTGGCTTCGCGCTGGCCGAGCGTCGTGAGGTAGTAGTCGTTGATCACCGGGTCGTACGGCGCGTCGGCCAGCGCGTCGCGCATGGCGTGCGACACGCGGTCGAGGGCGGCCAGCCGCGTGCGCATGGCCGACGGGCTCTCGGAGCCGGTGGCCGCGGAATCGTTCTGGGCCAGGTACGTCGTGGCGTTCTGGTAGAGGATCTGGGCGTGGGAGCGCGCGGCGCGGGCCGCGTCCACCGACGCGAAGGTGGCGGGGACCGCCGTGTCGCCGGCCGCGGCGGCGGACGTGGCCGCGGCGGGTGCGGCGGGCAGCCCGGGGAGGAGCGTCGCGCCGGCCGTGTAGCGGCCGAACAGCGTGCCGCCGGCCACGAACAGCACCGCGGCGGCGGCCCGGAGCCAGAAGCGGCCTGGGGGAGTCCGGGCCGCGCGGCCGGCGCCGGCGCCGTGCCCGGCCATGAGCCCTTCGGCGTCGAGCGCCGGGGCCAGCGACTCCCAGCGCGTGAGCGGCAGGCCGATGCTGGCCCGCTCCATCGAGGCCAGGGCGACGAGCGCGCGATGCGCCTCGCGCTCGGCGGCGCACGCCGGGCACGCGCTCAGGTGCGCGAGCTCGGCGGGCGTCGGGTCGTCGTCGGCCAGCGCCGCGAGACGTTCAGGAGACAGGTGCGACATGTTCCACTTCCATGCGTTCGGGTGCATCCACCAGATGCGCGAGCATCGACCGCAGCTTCACGCGAGCCTTGAACAGCTGGGACTTCGAGCCGCCGGACGTGATGCCCAGCTCGGCGGCGATCTCCTCGTGCGTGTACCCCTCGACGTCGTGGAGCAGGAACACCGTGCGGGCGCCCGGCGACAGGCGGGCCGCGGCCTCCTCGATGGAGGCCATGACGAACGAGCGCTCGGTGTCGGGCATCACGGCCACGGAGTCCTCCTCGACCTCAACTTCGATCTTGGCGAGCCGGCGGGTCCGGCGCAGCGCGTTGAGCGTGCGGTTCACCGCGATGCGATGGGCCCAGGTGGCGAACTGCGAGTCGCCGCGGTAGCTGGGCAGGGCGCGGAAGATCTGGATCCAGACCTCCTGCGCGATGTCCTGCGCGGTGTCGTCGTCGCCCCCCACCAGCCGGCGCACGACGGCGTCGATGTGCGGCGCATGGCGTGCCCAGAGGGCCCGCATCGCCGATTCATCGCCCTGGACGGCGCGTCGGATGGTGGCTTGCTCGTCACTCATGAGTTCGCCGGATTGGTCAGTCCGCTCTATGAAAAGGGTTTACCGGCCGGGGCGCCACCCGGTCGGGTGACCATGCGTTTCACGCGAGGGTGCCTCGTGACCGAAATCGGCTCTTGTTCGTTTGACAGAAGGCCGACATGTTGTGCCGCGCTCCGAACGGGCCGAACCGGGCACGCGGAGCGTCCCGCCCCACATCGTCCCCACTTTCAGATCACCCGCCCAGGCGTCCTGTGTTCCTGAACACTCTCTTTGCCGTGTTGACGCTCAGCGCCGCCCGCCCGGCGGCCGTGGCCGACCGTCCGGGCCGCGCGGGGCTGCCGCCGGCGGACCCCGCGGCGGTGGGGATGTCGGCCGATCGGCTGGCCGAGGTCAACGAGTCGGTGATCCGCGGCATCCGCGCCGGGGCCTTTCCCGGCGCGTCGGTGTTCGTGGGGCGGCAGGGGTATGCGGTGGTGGACGAGGGGTTCGGCCACCTCACCTGGAGCGGCGCGAGCCCGCTGGTCGTGCCCAACCGCACGATCTACGACCTCGCCTCGCTCACCAAGGTGATTGCCACGACCACGGCGATCATGGTGCTGTACGACGAGGGCAAGGTCCGGCTGGACGATCCGGTCTACAAGTACCTCCCCGAGTTCTCGGGCGGGCTCAAGGACCGGGTGACGGTGCGGATGCTGCTCGAGCACCGGTCGGGGCTGCCGGCCGGCCGCGAGCTGTGGCGCACGGCGGACTCGCCGGCCGAGGCCCGCGCGCAGGTGCTGGCTACGCACCTCTACAGCCGCCCGGGGGCACGCTACGTGTACTCCGACCTGGGGGCCGACGTGCTCGGGTTCATCGTCGAGGCGGCCAGCGGGGAGACGCTGGACCGGTTCGTCCAGGAGCACGTGTTCCAGCCGCTTGGGATGAACGACACCGAGTTCCGCCCCGACGCGGCGCTGGACGACCGGATCGCGCCGACGGCGCCCTGGTCGCGGCGCGGCGAGCCGCTGCAGGGGCAGGTGAACGACGACAACGCCGAGGCGCTGGGCGGCGTGGCGGGTCACGCGGGGCTGTTCAGCACCGCGTCGGACCTCGCGATCTTCGCGCAGATGATGCTCAACGGCGGCGAGTACGACGGCGTGCGGATCGTGGCCGACAGCACGGTGAAGCTGTTCACCACGCGCGCCCCGCACGCCGGGACGCGAGCCCTGGGGTGGGACACCTGCGACGGCGAGGCCGGGTGCGGCGACTACATGGGGTCGGACGCCTTCGGGCACACCGGCTTCACCGGCACGTCCATCTGGATCGACCCCGACCGGCAGATGTTCGTGATCCTGCTCACGAACCGCGTGTACGACCCGAAGATCCGGCACAGCATGAAGGCCATCGCCGACGTGCGGGCCGATCTGGCCGACGCCTCGGTGCTGTCGGTGAACGACGCCGCCGACGGCGGCGCCCTGGTGTCGCCCGCGTCGTGGCGCACCGAGCGGCAGGTGGGGTGGAACCGGGTGGTGCGGCGCTGGCACCACCGGGTGGTGCGCAAGGCCACCGCCGTGAAGAAGCAGATCGCCAGGCCCAGGGCGCGCGCCAGGAAATCGGGCGCATAATCGGCCCCTTTCCGGGCGTTCGGGCCCGGATTCGGCGGAGCGCTTCCATCCGTTCCCCGGTTGCGCGATCTTGCCTCGGTGACGCCGGAGCACCGAAATGACTGAACCCCTCGATCCCGCCTCGGGCGCGGCGCCCGAAGGCGCGCCGTCGGACGCGGCGACGCCGACCGCCGAGCAGGTGAAGCTCGCCCTGCGCAAGGTCAAGGATCCCGAGCTCAACCTCAACATCATCGATCTGGGGCTGGTCTACGACGTGATGGTCGAGGACCGCACCGCGGTGATCGCGATGACGCTGACGTCGCCGGGATGCCCGGCGGGGCCGCAGATCATGGCCGACGCCGAACGCGCGGTGCGGAACATGCCCGGGGTGGACGACGTGGTGGTGAATCTGGTGTGGGAGCCGTACTGGACGCCGGAACGGATCGAGCCCAGGGTTCGGGCATATATGGGGCTCTGAAGTACAAACGGCGCCGGCAAGAACTGCGCCGACAAGACCAGCGCTGGCAAGTCCCGCGCAGACAAGAACCGCGCCAGCAAGTACAGCGCTGGATTCGGAACGACAGGCAAACTGCGGGTTACGCCGTTACTGCGCAGGTTGCTGCGGTCCGATTTCAGCGCAGTTCTTGTCGGCGCTGTCGTTGCCCGCGCCGTTCTTGCCGGCGCTGCACTTGTCGGCGCAGTCTTTGCCGGCGCCCCTTGTACTTCACGAATCTCGATACGGCGAATCGGCCCGATGCGGCTTCAAGGCCGAGAGAAACGCGGGCCCGAGCGCTTCACGCTGCCAGTTTCTGAGCTCCGAAACTTCGCCGAGTTGCTCGGCCGTTTCCGGGCTGCGCCGTGCCACCGCTTCGAGCCGATCCTTGGCGCAGAGCACTCCCGGATCCATGTCCAGCTTCCCCGCCATCTCGTCGCGCGCGGTCTTGAGCGCCGACACGCGGGCGTCGAAATCGGGGTCCCGGTCCCAACGGCGCCCCTTGGCGAATCGCGGAAGATCGGCTTCGGGAACC
>JAGWRI010000190.1 GCA_028876525.1 Gemmatimonadota bacterium
CCGGCGCGGTAGAGCCCCACCGGGATCCCGGTGCGCGCGCCCTCGCGCAGGTAGCCGTCCATGCGCAGCGCGACGGCCACGTCGTCGGCGTCGGCGAGGAACACCTCGCCCATCGGCACCGGCTGGAGCGGCTCCTCGGGCACGTGGCGCAGCACCGCCGCGGTGTACAGGCGGATCTCGGTGCGCCGCGTGGCCGACAGCGACTCGGCCGAGGGCGCGCCGTCGTGCCCCAGCACGTCGTGCAGCGGGGTCTGGAGATCGGTGTAGCTGAACCCCTCGGTCACCACGCCGTAGATGCGCGGGATGACGCCGTTCACCGGATCGGGCCCCTCGACCCGGATCACGGTGCCGATCCCCACCGGGGAGTCGAGCGCCGTCCAGAACGAGAATTCGTGCGGGGTGTTGGGCTTTCGCTCGGTGGCGACGACGCGGCCGAGCACGCGGGTTGCGGTCATTGCGTGGCCTTGAGGAAGACTTCACAGTCGCGGATGCCGTACACCATCGTGTCCCAGCGCGCGTCGGGAAGCGCCACCGGGTCGCGCTCGCCCAGGATGCGGCGCGAAACGCGGTCGGCGCGCGCCGCAACCTCGGCCGGCCCCGCGCCCGCGTCGTGCCGCACCTCGACGCGCACCAGCCCCCACAGCGGGTCGTGCCCCGCCGGATCGCGCAGCCGCAGATACCAGCTCGTGACCGGGACCCGGCCCGGCGCGGCGATCACGAACGCGCTGGTGCGCACGCCGGCGGCGAGCCCGGCGACCACGCGGCGCGCCGCGCGGTCGCCGAACAGCGTGCGGTGGCTCTTCACCACGCCCACCGTCTGCGCGGCCGCGGCCAGCACCACCGAGCCGCGCAGGCCGCCGTCCACGTACAGCGCGTCCTCGCATTCGGCGCACCACCGCTGGGCGAGCTGCTGCTCGAGCTGCTCGCGGTCCCGCTGGATCTGCGCCATCGCGGCGTCGCGGTGCGCGGCCGGGTGGGCGTCGGCCAGCGCCGGGTCGCCCGCCGCCGTGTCGATCGCCGCGACGCCGAGCCCGGCCACGGCCGCCCATTCGGAATCGCTCATCGCGGCGCGCGGGGCGTACAGGCGATGGCGCCGGGCATGCCCCCAGGTGCGCGCGGCGCGCCCCGCCCAGGCGCGCACCACGGCCGCCGTCACCCCGCTCACGATCGGGACGCCGTCGGCGGTGTGCCCCACCAGCGCGCTCCGCTGCGTGCCGTCGAGGAACGCCGCGAACGGCGGCTCGGACGCCCCGTCCAGCGGATGGGCGCGCAGCACCGCGTCCTCGATCGGGTCGGCCCGCGCCACGAGCGGCGGCTCGGCGGCGCGCGACAGCTCGAGCGGCGGACCACCCGCCGTGGCCAGCGACGCCGTGGGGAGCGCACGGGCCAGCGAGCGCTGCAGCTCGTCGAGCCGGAAGTCCCGCCCGGCGGGCGCCGCCTGAATCATCCCGAAAACTACCCCGGCGCCGAACCCCGCGTCACTCGACCCCGATGTCCCACGCCTGCTGCAGGTCCCCCTTGGAGTAGGCACGGAACGCCGTCAGCGTCTGCGTCCGCTGGATCCCCGGCACCGTGGGAAAGACCTCGGTCACCACCCGGGCGATCTGGTCGTACTCCGGTACGCGCACGATGGCCACGAGGTCCCAGTCGCCCGATACCGAATACACCTCGGACACGCCATCGACCCCGGCCAGCATCTTCGCCGCGTCGGGAATCCGGGCAGGCTCCACGCGAATCAGCACAATGGTCGTGATCACGGCTCTTGGGGAAAGGGTGGAACGTTGAGCAGCCAGAGACCCGCAACATGGCCGCCGGCATCGACTTCGAGCAAGAGATCGTGCGCCACCCGCACCGCGCTGCACTCGGCGTGCAGGCCGATGCGGAAATGGAAGTTCCGCTCCTGCGGGTCCGATTCGGCGGTCATCGGCGTCTCGACCTCCACCGAGGTCACCGCCCCGACCTCGCGCCCCGGCGGCAGCAGCGCCACGGCGTCGCGCACCTCGGTCGGCGCCGCCAGCGCCCCGTTCCTCCGCACCTGCGGCCAGACCACGACCTCCAGCCCGTTGATCTGCCGGTCCACCAGGTCGAGCACGATCCACGAGCCGTCGGCCCCCTCCAGCTCGACCGAACCGCTCTCCGCCGGTCCGGCGCCGGACGGGCCCGGCCGCAGGCGGGCCGACAGGATGTCGGTGTCGGGGTCCCACCGGTAGACCGCCTTCGGGGCGGCGCCCTTCCGTGGCCCGAGCTGCACGATGATGTCCACCTGGCCTCCGTGCTCGACGTCTCGAGTATCCGCAAACATACAGCCAGCGTCGGGAGCGGGAAGACGACCGGCCGCCGGCCCGGGGCGGTTCGTGGTATCTTGTGTGCCACGGTCCATTGACAACGCGGCCTCGCGCCGCTCGAACAGGGGTGAGTGACGTGGAACAGGAAGGCACGCCGACCGCCGGGGTGGCCCGCGGTCAGAACACGGTTTTCGTCCTCCCGCCCGACTGGGCGCACGCGGCCTCGTTCCTCGCCCCTGCCATCGAGCGGCTGGATCCGGCTGGCGCCGCGCCCCAGATGCTGGTCGTGGCGCCGGACCCCGACGTGGCCACCATCCTCGCCGCCGCCGCGCTCGCCCTGGCCCGGCCGGCCGGACTGAGCGCCACGGCCGCGACGTCGGCGCGCCGCGCCGCCCGCGCCCTTCGCGAACGGGCCAGCGCCATCGTCGTGGGCGACGCGCCCACGATCGTCGCCCTGCTCCGCGCCTCGGCGCTCAAGCTCGACGGGGTGCGACAGCTCGTGCTGGCCTGGCTCGACGACCAGCTTGCCGCGCACGAGGGCGCGCTCGAGGTGGTGCTTGCCGAGGTGCCCAAGGACGCCGCCCGCACCATCGTGGCCCGGGAGCTGTCGCCGGCCGTCGAGGCGCTCATCGAGCGCTACGCCCGGCGCCCACGGCGAGTGCTCCCGCCGGCGCCGGCCGGCGAGGCCCACGCCGCGCCTCCCGTGCAGTTCGTCACGGCCCACGGCGCCCTGCGCTCCGCGGCCCTGCGCCGGCTGCTCGACGAACTCGATCCGGCCACGGCGTTCGTGTTCGCGCGCGAGCGCGCGGCACGCGACGAGGTGTCCGCGCTGCTCGACGTGCTGGGCTACCCCGAGGCCGGGCCGGTCCGCGTCGGCACGGCGATCGAGACCGACGCCGACACCCTCGTGCTCTACGACCTGCCGGCCACGCGCGCCGACCTGCAGGCAATCATCGGCGAACGCCGCCCGTCGCGGATCGTGGCCCTCGTCCAGCCGCGCCAGCTCGCCGCCCTGCGCGAGGTCGCCGGCGGGCCGGTGTCGCCCTTCCTGCTGCCCGAGCCGGTGCAGCGCGCCCGCGCCGCCGAAGACCGCCTGCGCGACGAGCTGCGCGCGACGCTGCTCGCCGGCGGCCACGCCCGCGAGGTGCTGGCGCTGGAACCGCTGCTGGGCGAGTTCGACGGAGTGGAGATCGCCGCCGCCGCGCTGTCGCTGCTCGAGGGCGAGCGCCACCGCCCGGCGGCCGTGGCCGGCGCGTCGGCGGCCCCCGCCGGAGCCACGGCTCGCATGACGCGGCTGTTCATGAACGTCGGCGAGATGGACGGCGTCCGCCCGGCCGACCTCGTGGGCGCGATCACCGCCCACGGCGGGCTGACCGGAGCCGAGGTGGGCCGCGTGGAGATCCGCGAGCGGCACGCGCTGGTGGAGGTGCCGGAAGCCGCGGCGTCGAGCGTGGCCGAGCGCCTCACCGGGCGGACCATCCGTGGCCGTCAGATCCACGCCCGCCTGGAATCGGACCGGCCGGCCCGGCCGCCGCGCTCCACGCGCCCCATGGGCCCCCGGCGCTCGGGGGACTCGCGGCGGTGACGTCGGACACCTACTTCACCGCCCGCGGTGGGTGGATCGAGGTGATTGCCGGCGTGATGTTCAGCGGCAAGAGCGAGGAGCTGCTGCGCCGCGTGCGGCGGGCCACGATCGCCAGGCGCCGCGTGCAGGTGTTCAAGTCGCATCTCGACGAGCGCTACGCCGGGATCTACCGCGTGTCGAGCCACGACGGGCGCACCACCGAGGCGGTCCCCGTCGACACGGCGGCCCAGATCGCCGCGCACATCCGTTCCGACACCGAGGTGGTGGCAATCGACGAGGCGCAGTTCCTCGACGAGCGCGTGGTGCCGCTGGCCACCGACCTGGCGGCGCGCGGGGTCCGGGTGATCCTGGCCGGCACCGATACCGACTTCCGGGGCGAGCCCTTCGGGTCGATGCCCGAGCTGATGGCGGTGGCCGAGATCGTGGACAAGCTCCACGCGATCTGCGTCCGGTGCGGGAACCCCGCCAGCCGGAACCAGCGGCTCATCGACGGCCGGCCCGCGCCCTATCGCTCCCCGGTGATCATGGTGGGGGGCCAGGACACGTACGAGGCCCGCTGCCGGGCCTGCCACGAAGTGCCCCTCCCCGACGAAGGGCAGGTTCCCCTGCTGTAGGGGATCTTCCGTTGACGCCCCCGGGGGGCCCGCCTAGCTTGGCCCCAGGCACCCCATCGGACCCCCGACACCGTTCACCCATGCTCCTCGTCGGACTCACCGGCAACATCGCCAGCGGAAAGTCCACCGTCTCCGCCCTGCTCGCGGCCCGCGGCGCCACGGTCATCGACGCCGACGAGCTGGCCCGGCGGGCCGTGGAGCCGGGGAGCTCCGTTCTCCGGGCGATCGTCGACCGATGGGGCCCGGATGTCCTGGGACCGGACGGCGCCCTGGACCGGGCCATGCTGCGGGGCATCGTGTTCAACGATCCCGATCAGCTCGACGCGCTGAACCGGCTGGTCCACCCCGAGGTGGAACGGCTGCGGGCGGCGGCGGTGGCCGAGGCGCGCGAGCGGGGCGACCGGATCGTGGTCTGCGACATCCCCCTGCTGTTCGAGAAGAAGATGGTGGACCAGTTCGACGCCGTCGTGCTGGTGGACGCGCCGCGGCCGCTGCGGCTGGAACGGGTGGTCACCGAGCGGGGGCTGGGCGCCACGGAAGCGATGGCGATGATCGCCGCGCAGATGCCCTCCGAGCTCAAGCAGGCGCGCGCCGACCTGGTGATCCACAACGCGGGAACGCGGCAGGAGCTGGGCCGCCGGGTCGACGCCGTGTGGACGTCGCTGCGGGCCCTGGCCGAGGCGCGCGAGTCGGCCGGCGTTCCTTGACATCGCTCGGCGCGTCCGGGTAGACTCCCCGCACAATCTTCCGTTTCAGGGAGTCCCCCGTGTCCGAGATTCCGCAGGACCTGCTCTATACAGAAGACCACGAATACGTGAAGACCGCCGGCGACGCGAACGTCGTGACGGTGGGCATCACCGATTACGCGCAGGGCGAGCTGGGCGACGTCGTGTACGTCGAGCTGCCCAAGGTCGGCGCCAAGTTCGGCAAGCACGACGCGTTCGGCACCATCGAGGCGGTGAAGGCCGTCTCGGAGCTGTTCACGCCGGTGGCCGGCGAGGTCGTGGAGGTGAACGGCCGCCTGGACGGCGAGCCGGCGCTGGTCAACACCTCGCCCTACGGCGACGGGTGGATGGTGAAGCTCAGGGTGGCCAATGCCGCGGACAAGAACGCGTTGCTGAATGCGGCGGCGTACGCGGCGCATCTGGGCGAGTGAAGGGCGACAACTGATGACTGAAGGCTCTAAGCCGTGAGCTGACAGCCATCAGCTGTCTGCAACAAGTGCACAAAGGACCCCCCTCTGTTCATCCCTGGGATGAGTAGAGGGGGGTCCTGTTGTAGTTGCCGACGGCTGACGGCCGTCAGCTACCAGGCCTGAGCTTTCTGTTGGGGGGCGGCGGGGGCCGCCATCAGTCCCCCACCGCCTCCATCTCGTACTCCTCCATCGGCGGACAGGCGCAGATCAGGTTCCGGTCGCCGTACGCGCTCTCGACTCGCGCCACCGCCGGCCAGAACTTGTGCTCGCGCACCCAGGGCGCGGGATACGCCGCCCGCTCGCGCGAGTAGGCATGCGGCCACGCGTCGGCCACCACGCGGTGGGCCGGGTGCGGCGCGTGCTTGAGCGGGTTGTCGGCCCGGTCGGCCACGCCGTTCTCGATCTCGCGGATTTCCTCGCGGATCGCGATCAGCGCGTCGCAGAACCGGTCCAGCTCGGCCTTGGGCTCGCTCTCGGTGGGCTCGATCATCAGCGTGCCGGCCACCGGGAACGACACGGTGGGCGCGTGGAAGCCGTAGTCCATGAGCCGCTTGGCGATGTCTTCGACCTCGACGCCGGCCGACGTCTTGAGCGCGCGCGGGTCGATGATGCACTCGTGCGCGACGCCGCCGTTGGCGCCCTTGTAGAGCACCGGGTAGTGCGGCTCCAGCCGCCTGGCCACGTAGTTCGCGTTGAGAATCGCCAGCTTGGTGGCCCGGGTCAGCCCCTCGCCCCCCATCATGTCGATGTACATCATCGAGATCGGCAGCACGCTCCCGCTTCCCCACGGGGCCGACGACACCGCGCCGTTGTGGTTGCCGAGCCCCACCACCGCGTGTCCCGGCAGGTGCGGCACGAGGTGCGTGGCGACGCCGATCGGGCCCATCCCCGGTCCGCCGCCGCCGTGCGGAATGCTGAACGTCTTGTGCAGGTTCAGGTGGCAGACGTCGGCGCCGATGTCGCCCGGCCGCGCCAGCCCCACCATCGCGTTCATGTTCGCGCCGTCCAGGTACACCTGCCCGCCGTGCGCGTGCACGATGCGGCAGATGTCGGTGATCGCCGTCTCGAACACGCCGTGGGTGGACGGATACGTCACCATCAGGGCGGCCAGCCGGCCGGCGTGCTCGCCGGCCTTGGCCTCGAGATCGGCCACGTCGATGTTGCCGTTGGCGTCGGTCTTCACGACCACCACCTGCATGCCGGCCATCACCGCGCTCGCCGGGTTGGTGCCGTGCGCCGACTGCGGAATGAGGCACACGTCGCGGTGCGTGTCCCCGCGCGCGTGGTGGTAGTTCCGGATCGTGAGCAGCCCGGCGTACTCGCCCTGCGAGCCGGCGTTCGGCTGCAGCGACATGGCGGCGAACCCGGTGATCTCCTTGAGCGCCGCCTCGAGCCGCTCGAACAGCTCGCCGTACCCCGCGGCCTGGTCGCGCGGCGCGAACGGGTGCATCCGCCCGAATTCGGGCCACGTGATCGGAATCATCTCGGCGGTGGCGTTGAGCTTCATCGTGCACGAGCCGAGCGGAATCATCGAGTGGGTGAGCGACAGGTCGCGCGACTCGAGCGCGTGCAGGTAGCGCAGCATCTCGGTTTCGCTGTGGTGCGTGTTGAACACCGGGTGCGTGAGGAAGTCGCTCGTGCGCGCGAATCGCTCGTCGTACCGGTCGTCCACGCCCTCGCCCAGCGCCTTGAGGTCGGGCGCCTTCTTCCCGCCCGCGAACACGGCGAGGAGATCGGCCACGTCGGCCTCGGTCGTCGTTTCGTCCAGCGAGATGCCGACGGCCTTGTCGTCCAGCTTCCGCAGGTTGATCCGGCGCGCCAGCGCCGCGTCCATCACGGCCTGCGCATTCGGCGCCGCCACCCGCAGCGTGTCGAAGTACTCGGCGTGGGCCACCGGGTAGCCCAGCTGCTCGAGGCCGGCGGCCAGCATCGCGGTGTAGCGGTGCACCCGCCGCGCGATGTTGGAAAGGCCGCGGGGGCCATGCCACACCGCGTACATCCCGGCGATCACCGCCAGCAGCACCTGCGCCGTGCACACGTTGCTCGTCGCCTTCTCGCGGCGGATGTGCTGCTCGCGCGTCTGCAGCGCCATGCGCAGCGCCCGCTTGCCGTCGGCGTCGCGCGACACGCCGATGATGCGTCCCGGAATCTGCCGCTTGAATTCGTCCTTCGTCGCGAAGAACGCCGCGTGCGGCCCGCCATAGCCCATCGGGACGCCGAACCGCTGCGAATTGCCGACCACGATGTCGGCCCCCCACTCGCCCGGCGGGGCGAGGAGCACCAGGCTCAGCAGGTCCGCCGCCACCGTGACCAGGGCGCCGCCGGCGTGCGCCCGCGCGCAGAACTCGCGGTAGTCGTACACCGCGCCGTCGGTGGCCGGATACTGGACCAGCGCCCCGAACACCGAGCCGTCGAAGGCGAAGGTGCGGAAGTCGCCGGCGACCACCTCGACGCCGCGCGCCGCGGCCCGCGTCCTCACCACGTCGATGGTCTGCGGGTGGCAGTCGGTGGAGACGAAGAAGCGGTGCTTTCCCTCGCCCCCCCTGATGGCGTGGGCCATGGTCATCGCCTCGGCGGCCGCCGTGCCCTCGTCGAGCAGCGACGCGTTGGCGATTTCCATCCCCGTCAGGTCCATCACCATCGTCTGGTAGTTGAGCAGCGCTTCCAGACGCCCCTGCGCGACCTCGGCCTGATACGGCGTGTACGCCGTGTACCAGCCCGGGTTCTCCAGCACGTTCCGCAACACCACCGGCGGCGTGAACGTGTCCGAGTACCCCATGCCGATGTACGAGCGGAAGACCTGATTGCGCTCGGCCATCCGGCGCATCGAGGCCAGGGCCTCCTGCTCGCTCCACTCGCCGTGGATGGCGAGCGGCTTGCGCAGGCGGATGTTGTCGGGAATCACCGCGTCGATGAACGCATCCAGCGAGTCGTAGCCCACCACGGCGAGCATCTCGGCAATTGCCGCGTCGCTGGGGCCGATGTGACGCGGAACGAAGCTGTCGGCAGCCGCGGGGGGCGCCAGTTTCTTGGTCGGTGTCATGGTCGGTTGGGAAGGTACGTGGACGAAACCTATGCGGAGTCGCACCTCCGCGCCCGGGCCGGCCCCGACCCCGCCCCTCGCCACGGA
>JAGWRI010000191.1 GCA_028876525.1 Gemmatimonadota bacterium
AGCAGCGCGCGGCCGCGGCCGAATCGGCCGCCGCCGCGGCGCTGCCGGCGGCCGCGAGCCGCCGCGCCGGCGAGTTTTCCCTCGGAAACGCCGCGATCACCGGCACGTGGACGGTGGCCGACGGCCGTCTGCGCGCGGTGGGCGTGGCCGACCACGCCAACCGCGTCTCGATCACGCCCGCCGCGAGCGTGTTCACGCTCGCCATGCACGACGGATCGGTGTGGAAGGCCGAGGAATTCCGGGTCGTGGGCACGCCCCGCATCGAGCCGCTCGCGGCGGCGCCCGGCGCGGCGCGAGCGGCCGAGCGGCTGGGCGGCCGGCAGCTGCGCGTGACGCTGCGGCACGAGAGCGGCCGGCTCGAGGCCGACTGGCGGGCCGTGCTGCGCGACGGGTCGCGCTACCTCCGGCAGGAGGTGACGCTCACCGCCATCGGGGGCGACGCGCCCGTGGCGGCGATCACGCTCGTCGACCTCCGGGCGCCGGGGGCGGCGGTGCGGGGCACGGTGAAGGGAAGTCCGGTGGTATTTGGCAACTGGTATTGCGGCTTCGAGCACCCGCTGTCGGCGGGCGCCGTGGACGGCGACCACGTGACGAGCGTGCTCGCGCGCGAGCTGCCGGTGCGTCCCGGGGCCCCGGTGACGGTGTCGTCGGTGCTGGGGGCCGCGCGCGCGGGCCAGCTCCGGCGCGACTTCCTGGCCTACGTGGAGCGCGAGCGCGCGCACCCGTACCGGCCCTTCCTGCACTACAACTCGTGGTACGACCTGGGCTACTTCAACAAGTACGCCGAGTCCGGCGCGCTGGACGTGATCCGTGCATTCGGAGACGAGCTGCACGCGAAGCGCGGCGTCGTGCTGTCGTCGTTCCTGTTCGACGACGGCTGGGACGACCCGCAGACGCTGTGGGGGTTCGGCCCGGGGTTTCCGCACGGGTTCACGCCGCTGCGGCTGGCCGCCGCCAGGTACGGCGCGGCGCCCGGCGTCTGGCTCTCGCCGTGGGGCGGCTATGGCCAGCCCCAGAAAGACCGCCTGCGGTACGGCGAGGCGCAGGGCTTCGAGACCAACAAGGGCGGGTTCGCGCTGTCCGGTCCCCGGTACTACAAGCGGTTCCACGACACCTGTGTGAAGTTCGTCGAACAGTACGGCATCAACCAATTCAAGATCGACGGCACCGGGAACGCGTCCACGGTGATTCCGGGCAGCCGGTTCGACAGCGACTTCGACGCCGCCATCGCGCTGATCGGCGACCTGCGCCAGCTGAAGCCGGACCTGTTCGTGAACCTGACCACGGGCACGTATCCGTCGCCGTTCTGGCTCCGCTACGCCGACTCCACGTGGCGCGGCGGCGAGGACCACTCGTTCGCCGGCGTCGGCACCTGGCGGCAGCAGTGGATGACCTACCGCGACGCCGACACCCATCGCCACGTCGTGCAGCGCGGCCCGCTCTACCCGCTCAATTCGCTGATGCTCCACGGGCTCATCTACGCCAGGCACGCCAACCACCTCATGGACGACCCGGGGCACGACTTCCACGACGAGATCCGCGCCTACTTCGGCAACGGCACGCAGCTCCAGGAGATGTACGTCACGCCGTCGTTCCTCACGCCCGAGAACTGGGACACGCTGGCCGAATCGGCGAACTGGTCGCGGCGCAACGCCGACGCGCTGCGCGACACCCACTGGGTGGGCGGCGACCCGTACGCGCTGGAACCCTACGGATGGGCCGGCTGGGCGCCGGGGCGGGCCACGCTCACTCTCCGGAATCCCGGCGACCGGTGGCAGACCATCGCGCTCGACCCGGCCGCGGCGTTCGAGCTTCCCGAGGGCGCCCCGCGGCGGTTCACCGCGCGAAGTCCGTGGAAGGCCGATGCGGGACAGCCGCCCATCTCCCTCGCCGCAGGCGAGGAGCATGCGTTCCGGCTCGCGCCCTTTCAGGTCCTGAATCTGGACGTGGTGGCGGCCGAATCGGCGGGGTAGCTTCAGCCCACGCCCGGCCGCCACCGATGCCCGACTCCCCGCCGATCACCATCCGCCCGCTCGCCTCGCTCGCCGAATACCGCGCGGCCGTGGACCTCCAGTACGTGGTCTGGGGCGCCGGGCTCACCGACGTCACGGCCGCCACGATCCTCAAGATCGGCCAGCGCATCGGCGGCGTTTCGGCCGGGGCATTCGACGCCGCCGGCGCGCTGCTCGGCTTCGTGTTCGGCCTCACGGGTGTCGAGCACGGCCGTGTCGTCCACTGGTCGCACATGCTCGCCGTGCGCCCCGAGGCGCAGAACCGCGCGATCGGCCGCCGCCTCAAGGAATTCCAGTACGCCGAAGTCGCGCGCGTGGGAGCCGAGCTGATCTACTGGACCTACGATCCCCTCGTGGCCCGCAACGCCCACCTCAACTTCAATCGGCTCGGCGTGCGCGTCGTGGAGTACGTGCGCGACATGTACGGCGACATGGGGAGCACCCTGACGGCCGGCATCGGCACCGACCGGTTCGTGGTCGCCTGGCCGGTGGGCCCCGCCGCGCTGGCGGCGCGCCGGGCCGAGATCGCCACGGCCTCCGCCGACCCCGAGTTCGCCGCGGCCCCGGTGCTCAACCCGGCGCTTGGCGAAGCGCTGCAGCGTGCGCCGGTGGCCGCCGGCGCGTCCCGCGTGCGCGTCCGCGTGCCCGCCGACGTCGGCGCCCTGCAGGCGTCCGA
>JAGWRI010000192.1 GCA_028876525.1 Gemmatimonadota bacterium
CGCCTCGACATCCGGCGCATCGGCGCCGTGAAGGAGAAGGACGACGTCGTGGGGTCGCACGTGCGCGTGAAGGTCGTGAAGAACAAGGTCGCGGCGCCGTTCCGCCAGGCCGAGTTCGACATCATGTACGCCGAGGGAATCAGCCACACGTCGCTGCTCGTGGACATCGGCGCCGAGGCAGGGATCATCGAAAAGTCTGGGGCGTGGTACAGCTACAAGGGGCAGAAGATCGGCCAGGGGCGCGAGAACGCCAAGCTGTACCTCAAGGACAATCCGGCGATGATGGCCGAGGTCGAGGAGAAGGTGAAGGCGGTGCTCGGCGTGATGCCGCCGTCGGCCGGCGGTTCGGAGGACGCGGCCGAGGAATAGCGTTGCGCACGCGCGCCGGCGGAGGATTCGTGCCGGGGAGACGTGACTTGCACGCGATGGGACCCGGAAACTCCCGACGCTGCAGGTGGCGGCTCCCCGGCACCTTTCGCATCCGATGCCGCTGATCACCGCGCTCACCCCGCATCCGCGCCGCGCCGGGCGGGTCGACGTGATGGTGGATGGAAAGCCGGCGGGGTCGGTGCCCGTCGAGGCGGTGTCGCATCTTGGTCTCCGGGTGGGGGCCGAGTTCGGCCCTCTGCGGGCGGCGGTCGAGTCCGAGGCGGCGGCGCTGGCCCTCTGGGACCGGGCCACGGGGCTGCTCGCGGCGCGGGCACGCTCGCGCACCGAGCTGCAGCGGGCGCTCGCGCGACGCGAGGCGCCGGCGGCGATGGTCGAGCGCGTGCTCGAGCGGCTGGAGCGGGCGGGATACATCGACGACGCAGAATTCGCGCGGCAGTTCGCGCGCTCGCGCGCGCTGGTGCGGGGCATGTCCCGCCGGCGGGTGCAGCAGGAACTCGCCCGGCGCGGGGTGCCGCGCGAGGTCGCCGAGCCGGCCATCGCCGAGGTGTTCGCCGACGAGGCCGTGGACGAGTACGCCGCGGTCGAGCGCCTGGCGCGGAAGAAGCTGCCCAGCCTGGCGCGCCTCGATGCGTTCGCGCGGCGCCGCCGGCTGTACGCCTTCCTCGCCCGGCGCGGATTCGAGGCCGACGACATCCAGCGCGTGCTGGCCGCGCTGGGGGAGACGGGAGCGCTCGAAGACGGTTGATTTGGTATATTCCGCCCGTATGTCAGACCGCGATTCCCAGCTCCTGACCGCCGCCGACATCCGCGAGCGGTTCCTGGCCTATTTTCAGCGCCAGGACCACGTGCGGCGCCCCAGCGCCTCCCTCGTTCCGGCCGACGATCCCACCCTGCTGTTCACCAACGCCGGGATGGTGCCGTTCAAGAAGGTCTTCCTCGGCATGGAGGACCCGCCGGACGGCCGCCGCCGGGCGACGACGGCGCAGAAGTGCGTGCGCGCCGGCGGCAAGCACAACGACCTCGAGCAGGTCGGGCACACGGCGCGGCATCACACGTTCTTCGAGATGCTGGGCAATTTCTCGTTCGGCGACTACTTCAAGCGCGACGCCATCCGCTTCGCCTGGGAGTTCGTGACGGGGCCGCGCGGCGCAGGCAACCTGGGAATCGATCCGCGGCACGTGCGCGTGTCGGTGTTCCGCGACGACGACGAGGCGCGCGCGCTCTGGCGGGAGATCGCCGGCCTTCCCGACTCGCGCATCTACGGACTGGACGAGCAGGACAACTTCTGGCAGATGGCCGACACCGGTCCCTGCGGCCCCTGCTCGGAGCTGTACGTGGATCTCGCGCATCTGGCCGGCGACTGGGCGTTCGCCAGGGGCGCGGCCGGCGAGTGGACAGAACTGGACCGCAGCGAGTTCTCCGTGGACGCCTTCGTCGAGGGCGCCGAGGCGGGGCGGTTCCTGGAAATTTGGAATCTCGTATTCATGCAATTCGACCGGCAGCCGGACGGGACGCTCGTGCCGCTGCCGCGGCCGTCGGTGGACACCGGCGCCGGGCTGGAGCGCATCGCGGCCGTGTTGCAGGGCGTGACGAGCAACTACCACACCGACCTCTTCCAGCCGCTGCTCGCGGCCGTGGAGGACGCCGTGGGGCTGCCGTATCGCGGGCGCACCGACGCCCATCCCGGCGCGATGACCGTGCGCGGGCGGGCCACGACGGTCGATCCGGCGTCGTTCCGCGTGCTCGCCGATCATGCCCGGGCGGTGGCGTTCCTGCTCGCCGACGGGGTGTTCCCGTCGAACGAGGGGCGGGGATACGTCCTGCGCCGCATCCTGCGCCGCGCCGTGCGCCACGCCTGGCTGCTGGGCCGCACCGAGCCGACCCTCGTGCGCGTCGTCGAGGCGGTGGTCGAGGCCATGGGCGACGTCTATCCGGAACTGCGCGCCCGTTCGGCGCACCTGCTCAAGACGACGCGGGTGGAGGAGGAGGCGTTCCTGGCCACCATCGAGGGCGGGCTGGCGCGGTTCGAGCAGCTGGCGCCGGAGAGCGGCACCCGGCTGGGAACCGAAGTTCGCGGCACGATCAGCGGCGACGACGCCTTCCGGCTGTACGACACGTTCGGCTTTCCGATCGACCTCACCGAGCTGATGGCGCGCGAGCGCGGCTACACGGTGGACATCGCCGGGTTCAACGCCGCGCTCGAGGAGCAGCGCACGCGGTCCAAGGAGGAGCGGAAGTCGCGGCGGCTCTCGGTGCAGGCCGACGCTCCGGGGGAGGCCGCCGAGTGGGACCTGGCGCCGGGCGCGACCGCCGACGAGGTCGCGTTCGTGGGCTACGATCGCGTGGAGATCGAGACGCAGGTCACCGCGCTGCGGAAGCTCGGCGGCGGCCGCGTGGCGCTGCTGCTGCGGGAGACGCCCTTCTACGCCGAGTCGGGCGGCCAGGTCTCCGACCACGGCGAGGTCGTGGGCGCGGGGTGGCGCGTGGCCGTGGACGACGTGCGCAAGATCGAGGGCCGGCCGGCCGCCGTGGGAACGCTGACCGGCAGCTTCGCCTTCGGGCGCGTCACGGCCCGCGTGCCGGGCATGCCGCGGCGGGACACGGAGCGCAACCACACCGCGACCCACCTCCTGCACGCCGCGCTGCGCCAGGTGCTGGGCGAGGCCGTGCACCAGGCGGGGTCGCTCGTGGCGCCCGACCGGCTGCGGTTCGACTTCACGCACCACGGTCCGGTGGACGCCGCGAAGCTGGACGAGATCCAGCGCATCGTGAACGACCGCATCTGGGCGGCCATCGCGGTCACGACCCGCGAGATGCCGTACCCCGACGCGCGCGCCGCCGGCGCGATGGCGCTGTTCGGCGAGAAGTACGGCGACGTGGTGCGCGTGGTGTCGGTGCCCGGATTCTCGATGGAGCTGTGCGGCGGCACGCACGTGCGGAACACGGCCGAAATCGGGCTGTTCCAGATCGTGCACGAGACGGGCGTGGCATCGGGCGTGCGGCGCATCGAGGCGGTGACCGGGCCGGGGGCGTACGCGCTGCTGCACGGGCGCGCGCAGGCGCTGGCGCGGGCGGCCGACCTGCTCAAGGCGCCGCTGGACGGCGTGGAGAAGCGGGTCCAGGCGCTGCTCGACGAGCGGCGTGCCCTCGAGAAGCGCGTCGACGAGGTGCTGCGCGGCGGCGGCGACCAGATGCAGCAGTGGCTGTCCGACGCGCGGCCGGTGGACGGAAGCGGCGCGCGATTCGTGGGCCGCATCGTCGCCGCCGCCGACCTCAAGGAGCTGCAGACCCTGGGCGACGCCCTGCGCGAGCGTCTCGGGTCCGGCATCGGAGTGCTCGCGGCGACGTTCGCCGACGGGAAGACCACGATGCTGGCCGTGGCGACCGACGACCTGGTGAAGCGGGGCGTGAGCGCCGGCGCGCTGATCAAGGAGCTGGCGGCCATGGCCGGCGGACGTGGCGGGGGCAAGCCGCACATGGCGCAAGCCGGCATCCCGGACGCGGCCCGGCTGGACGAGGCGCTGGCGAACGCGCCGGCAATGGTCGAGGCGCTGCTCTCGCCGGGAAGGGTCGCGAAGTGACGATCGGCGACTGGCTCGCCGGCCGCACCCCCGCGCCGCCCGATGCGCTGGCGCGGCGCGTGCGGGAGTTGCTCGCCGCCGACCTGTCGCGCGATGCCGCCGGCGCCCACCAGGCGTGCGAGGCGGCCGCCGAGGCGCTGCTCGAACGCCTGCTCGCCGGACGGGAGACGGGGCGGGAGACCGCACTCGACCTGCTGGCGGTGGACGCGCTGGTGACGTATGCCTTCGAGCACGCCGCGTCGCAGGGCGACCTCGACGCCGAGGCCGCGGGGGCGATGCAGCGGATCGCGGCCCTTGGCGCGCGGTTCGCGGCCGGAGCGCCGGCGTGAGACCGCGACCGGGGCCGGACCGATGATCGACATCCACACCCACCTCCTGCCAGGCGTGGACGACGGGTCGCCGTCGCTCGCCGTCTCGTTGCCCGTCCTGCAGCAGTTCGCCGCCGACGGCGTGGACGTCGTGGTGTGCACGCCGCACCTCACGGCGTCGCGAGCGGTCGAGGCGCCGTACAACAAGCATCTGCAGATTCTCGGCGCGTTGCGCGAGGCGGCGCCGGCCGGGCTCGAGCTGAAGCTGGGGTGGGAGATCATGCTCGACATGCCGGGCACCGACCTCCGCCACCCGCAGCTCTCGCTGGGCGGGTCGAAGGCCGTGCTCGTGGAATTTCCGCGCATGCTCGTGCCCCCGCACGCCACCGAAGAGCTGTTCCGGCTGCGGATGAGCGGCGTCGTGCCGGTGCTGGCGCATCCGGAGCGATACACGGGATGCTCGGTGGAGCAGGTCGAGGCCTGGCGCCGGTCGGGCACGGTGATCCAGGTGGACGGAGCGGGGCTGCTGGGCGGCCACCGGGCCCCCGGGCTGGCGCGCACGCTGCTGGAGCGGGGGCTGATCGACGTCATCGCGAGCGACACGCACGGCGATGCGCGGTCGCTCACGCCGGTGCGCGACTGGCTGCTGGAATTCGGGACGACCGAGCAGGCCGATCTGCTCACCCACGAGAACGCCCGCCGGCTGCTCGCCGACGAGCCGCTCGAGCCCGTCCCGCCGCTCGTGCTGCGGCACGGCATGCTGGACCGGCTCAAACGGCTGGTGCTGGGCGGCAGCCGGTCCGGCGGCGCGGCCCCGGCCTGACCCCCGACCCACGAATCCTCACCCCAGCGCGGAGACGCACGGCGTGACACGACCAACCAGCGGGGAGTTCGGCGACGCGCTCCGCGCCCTCTCGGCCACGGCCCTGCGCGTGGCTGACACGATGGGCGCCGAACTGGACGAGGCGCTCCGCCTCGTGCGCGAGACGGTCCAGCGGGGCGGGACGCTGTTCTTTTGCGGGAACGGCGGCAGTGCCGCCGACGCCCAGCATCTGGCCACCGAATACGTGGTGCGCTACATGCGCAACCGGCGCGCCTATCCGGCCGTGGCGCTCACCACCGACAGCTCGCTGCTCACGGCGGCGGCGAACGACCTCGGGTTCGACTCCGTGTTCGCGCGCCAGGTCGAGGCGCTCGCGCGGCCGGGCGACCTGCTGGTGATCCACTCGACGAGCGGGAACTCGCCCAACGTCCTGCGGGCCGCCGAGGCGGCGCGCAACGCCGGCGTGAGGGTGCTGGCCTTCTCGGCGCGCGACGGCGGGGCGCTGCGCGCGCTGGCCGACCACGCGGTGGTCGTGCCCACCGACCGCACCGACCGCGCGCAGGAGCTGCATCTGTGCATCGAGCACATCATCTGCGACGTCGTGGAGAAGGCGCTGTGATCGATCTGGCCGGGAAGTGCGCGCTCGTGACCGGGGGCTCGCGCGGCATCGGCGCCGCGACGGCGCTCCTGCTGGCCGAGGCGGGAGCCGACGTGGCCATCGGGTACCGGTCGCGCCGCGTCGATGCCGAACGGGTGGTGGCCGAGGCGCGGCGCGCGGGGGTGCGCGCGCTGGCCGTGGCCACCGACATCTCCACCGCCGGCGGGGCCGACGAGCTCGTGCGGCGGACTGTCGAAGGGCTGGGAGCGCTGGACCTGTTCGTGGGCAACGCCGGCATCTGGCCGGTGGAGGAGGAGGACGTGACGGCGTTGTCGGACGAGCGGTGGCGCCGCACGATGGCCCAGAACGTGGACTCGATGTTCTTCACCACGCGCGCCGCGGCGCGCGCCATGCGCGACCACGGGCGGATCGTGCTCGTGGCGAGCACGGCGGGCCAGCGCGGCGAGGCGTATCACGCGGATTACGGCGCGTCCAAGGGCGCGATGATCGCGTTCGTGAAGTCGCTCGCGCCCGAGCTGGCGAAGCGCGACATCACGGTGAACAGCGTGGCGCCCGGGTGGGTGGACACGGAGATGTGCGAGATCCCGTACGCCGGCGGCGGCCGGGCGCGCATCGCGGCGACGATCCCCCTGGGCCGGGTGGCCGACGCGGCCGACATCGCCGGCCCGATCGTCTTTCTCTGCTCGCCCCTCGCGCGCCACATCACCGGCGAGATCCTCAACGTCAACGGCGGCAGCGTCCTCTGCGGATGATCGTTCTCATCTTCACCGGCGGCACCATCTCGATGCGCCACGACCCGACCGTCGGGGGCGCGGTGCCGGCCCTCACCGGCCGGGACATCCTCGCCCTGGCGCCGGGCATCGACCGGATTGCCGACCTCGAGGTGGACGACTTCGGCGCCTTTCCCGGCCCGCACATGACCGTGGAGCGGGTCTGGGCCCTGCGCCGGCGGATCGCGGCACATCTCGCGCGCCCCGAGGTCCAGGGCGTGGTGCTCGCCCACGGCACCGACTCGCTGGAGGAATCGGCCTACCTCATGGCCCGCTCGCTCGACAGCGAGAAGCCGATCGTGTTCACCGGCGCGATGCGCACGTCGAGCGACCTCGGATGGGACGGGCCGGCCAACCTCGGGGCCGCGGTGCTCACCGCGGCCAGCGCCGAGGCGCGCGGGCTGGGCGTGCTGGTCGTGATGGGCGACCGCATCTTCAGCGCGCTCGACGTCACCAAGGTGCATACCCACATGCCCGACGCGTTCGAGAGTCCGGGGCTGGGGCCGCTCGGCGTGGTGGACGACGGGCGCGTGATCGTGCGCCGCATGGCGCAGTCCACCCTGCCCATCCTCGCGCCCGCGGCGCCGGCCCACCCGGTGGACATCGTGTACACGTATGAGGGCGCCGACGCGCGCCTGCTTGACGCCGCCCGCGTCCACGCCCTGGGAGTCGTCGTGGCCGCGATGGGGCGGGGCAACGTGCCGCCGCTCATGGCCGAGGGAATCGGGCGCTGGATTGCCGACGGGAAACCGGTGGTGATCACGTCGCGAGCGCTCCGCGGGCGCGTGGGCCACACCTACGGCTACGAAGGGGGCGGCCGCCGGCTGTTCGAGGCCGGGGCGCTGTTCGCCGGGAGCCGCCGGCCGGCGCAGGCCCGCATCGACCTGATGCTCGCGCTCGGGGCCGGCGTGGACGTCCGGACCGTGTTCGATGGCTGACCGCGCCGCGCCGCGCAGCCTCCGGCCGCCCAGGCCCGTGCTCGACATCGCCGAGACGCTGGAGGCCGCGGGGTTCGAGACGTGGTGCGTGGGGGGCGCGGTGCGCGATGCGCTGCTCGGTCATCCGCATCTCGACTGGGACCTCGCCACTTCGGCCACGCCGGCCCAGGTGCGCGGGCTGTTCGGCGCGCGCCGCACCATTCCGGTGGGCATCGAGTTCGGCACCGTGGGGGTGCTGGATCCCGACCGGACCATGCACGAGGTCACGACCTTCCGGCGCGACGTGCGCACCGACGGGCGCCACGCCGAGGTCGAGTTCGGCGTCTCGCTGGACGACGATCTCGCGCGGCGCGACTTCACCATCAACGCGATTGCCTACTCGCCGCGCCGCGAGCTGCTGCACGACCCGTTCGGCGGGCGGGCCGACCTGGAGCGCCGGGTGGTGCGCGCCGTCGGCGAGCCCGCCGCCCGGATGCGCGAGGACCGGCTGCGCGCGCTGCGCGCCATCCGCTTCGCGTCGCGGTTCGGATTCGAGATCGACCCGCCGACGTGGACGGCAATCGTCGACAGCGCCCCGCATCTCGCGCGCCTGTCGCCCGAGCGCGTGAAGCAGGAGCTGGAGAAGACGATGGAGCAGGTGGCGCGCCCGAGCGTCGCCATCGGGCGATGGCGCGAGGCCGGCGCGCTGCACGAGCTCGTCCCGGCGCTGGACGAGGCGGGCGCGGAGGCGCTCCGGTCGCTCGACTGCCTTGCCCAGCCCGGCCCCGCCAACCGCCCCAATCGCCGCATCCACCGGATGGCGGGGCTGTTCGGCGATCTGCCCGCCGCCAGGCTCGGCGCGGCTCTCACGGCGCTCCGCTGCTCCAGAATGGAAATCACGTGGATCCAGGCGCTGGTGGAGCGCTGGCAGCGGCTGGGCCCCCCGATCGCGGGCGCGCTGGCCGCGAGCGCGCCGATTGACGACGCGCAGGTGCGGCGCTGGGTGGCGGGCATCGGCCGCCTCCATCTGCCCGGGTTCTTCCGCCTCGCCTCGGCGCGGTGGGCGGCACGGCGCGAGCAGGGCCGGGCTCCGGGCGCGCGCGACGTGCGGGCGCTGTACCGGCGCGCGCTGCGCTGCGCGTTCCGCGATCCGGTGGATCTCCGCGACCTCGCGATCGACGGCGACGATCTGCGACGGGCCGGCATTCCCGCGGGCCCGGAGATGGGCCGCGTCCTGCAGGCGCTGCTGGACTGGGTGCTGGACGACCCCGCCCGCAATACGCCGGCCGTGCTCGGCGAGCGGGCCGCCGCGCTGCACGCGGACGCGCGGGGGAGCCGGGGATGACCGCGGGCGGGAAGCGCCCGGCCCGCCGGGCGAGCGACCGCGACGCGACGTTCTGGGCCAAGCCCGACGACGCGCCGCTCGCCGCGCGGATGCGCCCCCGCGCGCTGAGCGAGTTCGTGGGGCAGGCGCACCTCCTGGGGCCGGGCAAGCCGCTGCGCGCGGCCATCGAGTCGGGCACCGTGGGCTCGATGGTGTTCTGGGGGCCGCCCGGCACCGGAAAGACGACGCTGGCCCGCATCATCGCCCAGCACACCGACCGCGAGTTCGTGCCCTTCTCGGCGGTGACCGAGGGCGTGCCGCGGGTGCGCGAGATCGTGGCCGAAGCCGAGGCGCGCCGGGGGCTGGGCCGCGGCACGATCCTGTTCGCCGACGAGATCCACCGGTTCAACAAGGCGCAGCAGGACGCGTTCCTGCCCCACGTCGAGGCGGGCACGATCACGCTCATCGGAGCAACGACCGAGAACCCCTCGTTCGAGATCATCGGCGCGCTGCTGTCGCGCGTGCGAGTGTTCGTGCTCCAGGCGCTCACCCCGACAGACCTCGAAGTGGTGATCCGGGCCGCGCTGTTCGACGACGTGCGCGGGCTGGGCGGATGGGCGCTCGCCGTGGACGACGAGGCTGTGGCGCTGATCGCGGACCAGGCCGACGGCGACGCGCGGCGCGCGCTCACGGCGCTCGAAGCGGCGGCCATGCACGCGGGACGGGGCGGGCACGTCACCGCCGAGGTGGCGCGCGAGGCGCTGCAGCTGCGTTTCGCCCACTTCGACAAGCGCGGCGAGGAGACGTACAACTTGCTGAGCGCTTTCCACAAGAGCCTGCGGGGCAGCGACCCGCAGGGGGCGCTCTACTGGATGGCGCGGTTCGTCACGGGCGGAGGGGACCCCATGGTTCTCTTTCGCCGCGCGATCGCAATGGCGGCCGAGGATATCGGGCTGGCCGACCCGGAAGCGCTCAAGCTGGCCGTGGCGGCGCGCGACGCGTTCCACATGCTCGGGGCGCCCGAGGGGTTCCTGCCCCTGACCGAGATGATCGTGTATCTCGCCACCGCCCCGAAGTCGAACAGCACCGTGCGGGCGCTGCACGGCGCGCTCGATGCCGCGCGCGAGACGCCGGCCGAGCCCGTGCCGCTGCACATCCGGAACGCGCCCACCGATCTCATGAAGGAACTGGGGTACGGGCGCGGGTATCAGTACGCGCACGCGGTGCCGGAAGCGTACATTCCGCAGGAGTACCTGCCGGAAAAGCTGCGCGGCACCGCGTTCTACGACCCGGGCTCGTTCGGTTTCGAGAAGGAGATCGCGAAGCGCCTGGCGTGGTGGGCGGAACTCAAACGGAAGGCCCGCGAGTCGGGGGGCGAGGAGTGAGTGGCATGCGGCACCGGAACGAGATCCTCATCGTGGCGGCCCTGGCGGCCGTCGCCTTGGCCGGCTGCTCGGCGCTTGGCCGAGCGGTGTTCAGGCAACCCGTGGTCGAGCTGCGCGACGTGCGCCTGGCCGGGCTGGGCCTTACCGGCGGCAATCTCGACGTCGTGCTCGCCGTGTACAACCCCAACGGCTACCAGCTCGACGCCACGGATCTCCACTACCGGGTGCTCGTGGACAGCGTGGAAGTGGCCGACGGCGCGGTGGCGCAGCGCAACGCGTTCCGGAGCGGCGACACGACCGTGGTCCATCTCCCGGTGCAGTTCAGCTACGCCGGGGTCGGCGCGGCCGGTCGGGAGTTGACCCAGAGCGGGGCGGTGAACTACAAGGTGGTGGGCGACATCACGGTGGGTTCACCGATCGGGAACCGCACCTTCCCGTTCACCGCAACGGGGCGGTTCACCACGGTGAACGCCCGCATCCGCTGA
>JAGWRI010000193.1 GCA_028876525.1 Gemmatimonadota bacterium
CGTGCTGCCGCGCGACCCGGCGCCGTACGCCGCCCGGCTGTACGCGGTGCTCCATGAGCTGGACGCCCGCGGCTGCGCGGTGGTGCTCGTCGAGCGCGTGCCCCCCGGCCCGGCGTGGGCCGGCGTGCGCGACCGCCTGGAGCGCGCGGCGCGGTGACTAGCCGCGCGGCATCGCCGCGCCGGCGCGCCGCTCCATGGCCGCCTCGTACATTAGACTTTCAGTATCACGGTAGATCGTCGCCACGGCCAGCTCCCGCCCGCCGGCGCGGTAGGTGACCGTGCAGTCCCGGGCCGCCGGATCGCCGTCCACGACGATCTCGTCCCATCGCTCGGCGTGCCCCACGTAGTTGATGGCCACGTCGTAGTGCTGGCTCCAGAAGAAGGGCACGGCGTCGAACCGCTGGCCGGCGCCGAGCACGTTGCGGGCCGCGGTCTGTCCCATGCGCTCGGCCACCACCCAGTGCTCGACGCGGATCGCCTGCCCGGTGTGCGGGTCGGGCCACCGCGCCAGGTCGCCGGCCGCCCACACGTCGGGAGCGCTGGTGCGCAGCCCCTGGTCCACGACGACGCCGCGGTCGAGCGCCAGCCCGGCCGCCTCGGCCAGCGCCACCGCCGGCCGCACCCCGACGCCCGCCACCACGAAGTCGGCCGCGAGCGAGGCCCCGTCGTCCAGCTCCACCGCGTTCACCCCGAACGCCCGCGCCGAGCGGCCGAGGTGGAACACCACGCCGTGCTCCTCGTGGAGCGCCCGGATGAAGTCCCCGAGCGCCGGGCCGAGCACCCGCTCGAGCGGCCGGGCCTCGGGCGCCACGACGTGCACCGCCAGCCCGCGGGCGCGGAGCGAGGCGGCGACCTCGAGCCCGATGAAGCTTGCCCCGAGCACCACCGCGCGCGTGGCGCCGAGCGCCGCGGCGACGATGCCGTCGCTGTCGGCGAGGGTGCGGAGCACGTGCACGTCGGTGCCGGCGTTGGGCAGCGCCAGCCGGATGGGCTCGGCGCCGGTGGCCAGGATCAGCGCGCCGTAATCGAGCGTCGCGCCGTCGTCGAGCGCAACGCGGTGCGCCGCGGCATCCAGCCCGCGCACGCGCGCCCGGCGAATCTCGACGGCCCGCTCTTCGTAGAAGGCGGCGTCGTGCAGGGGGATCCACTCGGCGGGCGCCGAACCGGCCAGATAGTCCTTGGACAGGTTGGGGCGGTCGCAGGGCGCGCCGGGGTCGGGGTCCACCAGCGTGACCGGGCCGTCGTAGCCCTCGCGGCGCAGCGTCTCGGCGGCGGCGTTGCCGGCGGCGCCGGCGCCGACGATGACCACCGACCGCGGGCGCGCCGCGGGCGTTCGGCGCGGAATCGGCGCCTGGAGCCGCTCGCGCACGAACACCGTGTCGCCGGCGGTCTCGACGCGGTAGCGCGGCAGGTCGAACAGCGCCGGCGGACGCAGCGCCTGGCCGGTGCGCAGCGAGAAGCAGGCGTGGTGCCAGGGGCATCGCACGGCGCCGTCGGCGGAGTGGCCGTCCACGAGGGGCGCGCCGTAGTGCGTGCACGTGGCGCCCACGGCGCAGACTTCGCCGGCGACGCGGGTGAGGAGCACCGCCTCGCCGTTCGCATGGCCGAGCAGCGGAGTCTCGGTCACGTCGCGGGCGGCGACGCCGCGGGCGAAATCGGGGCCGGCGGGAGATGTGGCGTTCTGGCTCATGTGCCGATTCCGGAAGTTGGGACGCCGCGCGCCTGCCGGGCGGGCGCGCGGATGGTAATATGGAGCACACCCTTTTCGACCAACCCACGATGCGTCCTCATCGTTCGCTCAGTCGCGTGCTCGCCGGCGGTGCGATCGCCGCGTTGCTGTCGTGCCGGCCGGCCGCGGTGCCGTCGGTGCAGGCTCCCGAGGCCCCGGCGGTGGCCGCCGCCCCGGCCCCGGCCGCCCTCTCGCCGACCATCGGCCGCCTGCCCACCGGACTGCACCTCGATCCCGCCGCGCCGCAGCACCCGACCGCGTCGTTTCCGCTCGGCATGGCCGTGTCGCCCGACGGGCGGCGGATCGCGATGTCCATGGACGGCTGGCTCCGGCAGGGGGTCCAGATCGTGGACCGCGCCACGGGCGCGGTGACGCAGACGCTGGAGCAGCCGGCGGCGTTCATCGGCATCGCCTTCTCTCCCGACGGGCGCATGCTGTACGCCTCGGGGGGCAACCAGGACGTGGTCTACCGCTACGAGTGGCGGGGCGACACGGCCGCGCTGCGCGACAGCATCGTGCTGGCGGCCAAGCGGCCGCGCGCGCCGGGCCGGCGCTATCCCGCCGGCCTGGCCTTCTCGGCCGACGGACGGCGGCTGTTCGTGGCCGAGAACATGGCCGACTCACTGGCCGTGGTGGACGTGGCCAGCGGCAAGGTGATTCAACGCTACGGCACCGACGCGTATCCGTACGGGGTGGTCGTGGCGCCGAGCGGCACCGTGTACGTCTCGGCGTGGGGCGGCTACACCGTCTCGGAATTCACGCCGCAGGGAGACCGGTACGCGGCGCGGCGCATCGGCGTGGGCCGGCATCCGTCGGCGATGGCGCTGAACGCGTCGGGGTCGCGCCTGTACGTGGCCTCGGGCAGCACCGATCGCGTGATGGTGCTGAACACGTCCGAGCGGCGCGTGGTGCAGACACTGAGCGACGCGCCGCCCGCCGGCCCCGGCGAGGGGAGCACGCCCAACGCCCTCGCGCTCTCGGCCGACGGCCGGCGGCTGTACGTGGCCGAGGCGGACGCGAACGCGGTGGCGGCGTTCGATCTGTCGGCGGGCACGGCCGACGCGCCGGGCGCCGCCGGCCGCGACACGCTGGCCGGCCGCATCCCCACGGGCTGGTATCCGTCGCTCGTGGCCGTGGTGGGCGATTCGCTGTTCGTGGCGACGAGCAAGGGGATGGGCACGCGGGCCAATCCCAACGGGCCGTGGCCCATCCTCACGGCGGACCACACCCGCGGCGCCAACTATACCCTGGGGCAGCTTCAGGGATCGGTGATGTTCGTGCCGCTGGCCGAACTGTCGGGCGCGTCGCTGGCATCGCTGACCGCGCGCACGGCCCGCGCCGACGGGTGGGACCGGCCCACCGAACGCGCCGGCGCGTACCCGCCGTTCACGCACGTCATCTACATCATCAAGGAGAACCGGACGTACGACGAGGTGTTCGGCGACATGGCGTCGGGGGACGGCGACACGGCGCTGGTGTTCTTCCCGCGCGCGGACTCGCCGAACCATCACGCGCTGGCCGACCGGTTCGGCCTGTTCGACCGCTTCTTCGTGAACGCCGAGGTGAGCGCGGACGGGCACAACTGGTCCACGGCGGCGTACGCGACCGACTATCTGGAAAAGACGGTGCAGTCGCAGTACTCCGACCGCGGGCGGCCGTACGAATACGAGGGCTCGGTGTTCGGCGGGGGCGTGAAGTCGCACATTCCGAAGGACGACGCGGCGCAGCCGGCCAGCGGCTACCTGTGGGATCTGGCCGAGCGGAAGGGGATCACCTTCCGCAACTACGGCGAGTTCGTGGTGCCGAGCGAGATGGATCCCGACGATCCGATGCCGCCGGGCTACCGCGGGGACAAGCCGTTCCTGAAGACGCACACCGATCCCGATTATCCGGGTTTCGACCTGGCCATCCGCGACCAGCACCGGGTGGACGAGTGGTCGAAGGAATTCGACCGGTACGTGAAGGGGAACGACCTGCCGGCGCTGGAGCTCGTGCGGCTCCCCAACGACCACACCTCGGGGGCGCAGGCGGGAATGCCGACGCCGCGGGCGGCGATGGCCGACAACGACCTGGCGCTGGGGCGGATCGTGCAGGCGGTGTCGCACTCGCCGTTCTGGAAGAACACCGTGATCTTCGTGCTCGAGGACGACGCGCAGAACGGGCCCGACCACGTGGACTCGCACCGGTCGCCGATGCTGGTGATCTCGGCGTACAACCGCCCGGGCACCATCCACCGGTGGACGAACACGACCGACGTGCTGCGGACCATCGAGGAGATCCTGGGGCTGCAGAGCATGTCGCAGTTCGACTACTACGGCCGGCCGCTGCGCGACATCTGGGCGGCGGCGCCCGATCTGACGCCGTACACGGCGCTCGTGCCGTCGGTGTCGCTGGACGACACGAATCCGTCGGCGGGGCGCGGGGCGCGCGAGAGCCGGAAGCTCGATCTGGAGATCGAGGACATGTCGAACCCGGATCTGTTCAACCACATCCTGTGGCGGGCGCTCAAGGGAACGGCGCCGTATCCGGGAGCGAAGCGGGTGTCGGGGTGGGAGGCGAAGGTCGGGAACTGACGAGGCCGGGCGGCGAGGTCAGTTCTTGTGCCGGAAGGTGATCCGGCCGCGGCTCAGGTCGTACGGCGATACCTCGATGGTCACCCGGTCGCCGGCGAGCACGCGAATGCGGAATCGCCGCATGTTGCCGCCGAGCGTGGCGAGCACCGTGTGCCCGTTGCTGAGCAGCACGCGGAAGGTGGCGTTGGGCAGCACCTCGGTGACCTGGCCTTCGAGTTGTATCGCTTCTTCCTTCGCCATCCAGCTTCTCCGTAGAGGGGGTGCCGGGCCGGGAGACCGGCCGCGGGGCCCGACGCTGCGGGAAGTCTAGGACCGGCGTGTGCGCGCGTCAACGCGCGCGTCGTCGGATTCGCGGCGGGCGCCGTCGAGGACGCCCGGGGGCACGACCCCGAATTCACTCATCACGCAATTGCGGCCGGCGCGCTTCGCGGCCATGAGGAGGTCGTCGGCGCGCTCCAGGATCCTGAGCCCGTGGTCGCGCGCGGGGTCGAACGACGCCACGCCGGCGCTGAGGGTGACGCGGGCGCCGGGCTCGCCGGGCGCCTGGATCTGCAGCTCCTCCATGGCACGCCGGATCTGGTCGAGCTTGGCGCCCGCGTCGATGACCGGGGTCTCGGGCATGACCACGACGAACTCCTCGCCGCCGAACCGGGCCACGATGTCGGTGCGGCGCACCGCCTCGCGGAGCGTCCGCGAGAACGTGCGGAGCACCAGGTCCCCCGCCGCATGGCCATACGCGTCGTTGAATCGCTTGAACAGGTCGAGGTCCACCATCGCCACGGCGAGCGACCGGCTGTGGCGCCTGGCCCGGATGACCTCCTCGCGCACGCGCTCCTCCAGGACGTTCCGGTTGAGGAGCCCCGTGAGGGGGTCGTGCGTGGACAGCTGCCGGAGGCGTTCGGCGCGCTGGAGGATGGCCCAGGCCAGGAGCGCCGCGACGCTGAGGATGATCAGCCGCCCCACCTGGTCGCCCCACGAGAACTGGCCGAACCCCCGGTACTCCGGCGACGCGAGATCGTAGTTCGCCCGGACGAAGAACACGATGGCGGCGTACTCCGCCACGGCCACCGCCCCGGCCACGAGCGGCGTGCGGCCGTCGTATCGCAGGCAGGTGGCCGAAATGGCCAGCAGGTAAATCTCGAAGATCACGCGGCTGTTGACCGCGATCTGCGGCCGGCCCATGACGACGAACACGAGGAGGATCGCGGTCACGCTCGTCACGTCGTACACGCTGGTCGCCACCGCGAACCAGGGGCGGTAGAGCCCGTGCCCCAGCGCCCACAGCACGGTGACGGCGAAGGCGAAGAACACGCCCACGGCGGCGAATCCCATCCAGTTCTCGGGCGAGCCCGGGCGCTCGACCACCGCCTGGATCGGAATCGTGGCGAGCACGGCCGTGAGCACGAGGCGGGCCTGCGCCACCGTCCGTTCGCCGGCGGCGCCGGCATCGATGAGGCTCGCGTCGCGCGCCGAGAGCAGCCGCTCCCAGCGTGCTCCGGTTGGGGTTTCCGGCACGGCTGGTCCTGGGATGAAGACCGGGCGAGATCCCCGCGGCGGGATGTCTCCGGGCAACATGCGCGCGTGCCGAACCCAGCGCCAGCCTTGCCGAGGGCGTAACGGCCCGCGATTCGTTAGTTTACGCACATGACCGCGGCGCGCCCGGCGCCGCGACGCGGTGCCGGATCGCCGCGCGGTCGTTCGGGCGGGAGCCGCCGCCGCTGCTCGTCAACACGCCCGCGTTCACGTCGTGCGCCGTCCGCGGCCCAGGTCGCCGACGCGCCGCTGGCCTGGTTCGACCCGGCGGGTCACCTCGGGGTCACGTCGTTCGTCAACACCCCGGGCGGAGCGAACGGCTGCGGCAGCGGCTATACGGACGGCGGCATCTCGCACTATTATCCGCTTCCGCCGCGGACGCTGTTCCTGCAGCCGAGGGCCCGATGCTGGGGTCGAAGGGGGAAGGCCGACGGCGCCCTTGAGAAACCCCGCCGGGAAGTGGATACTCACTCTGGACCAACGCTGCGATGCCGCAACCACCCGTCTCGCCCGACCAGCTGAAGGACGCCTGTCTGCTCCTCGTCGACGATGAGCAGACGAATTTGACCCTGCTGCGGCTGATTCTCGGCCGCGCGGGGTACACGCGCGTCCACACGCTCTCCGACGCGCGCGACGTGCTGCCCCTGGCCCGGGCGCTGAACCCCGATCTCGTGGTGCTCGACCTGCGCATGCCGACGATGAGCGGGTTCACCGTGCTCGAGGGGCTGGTCGAGCAGACGGCGCCCGACGAATTCCTGCCCATCCTCGTCGTGACCGGCGACGCCAGCCAGACGGCGCGGCAGCGCGCCCTCAAGCTGGGGGCCAAGGACTTCCTGACCAAGCCGTTCGAGGCCACCGAGGTCCTGCTCCGCATCCACAACCTGCTCGTCACGCGCATGCTGCACGAGTCGCTGCGGTCGCAGAACGAGCTGCTCGAGGCCAAGGTCAAGGAGCGCACGAAGCAGCTCGAGCGCGCCGTGGTGCAGGCCGAGGAAGCCAACCGCGCGAAGAGCGTGTTCCTGGCCACGATGAGCCACGAGCTGCTGACGCCGCTGAACGCGGTGATCGGCTTCGCCAACGAGCTGCAGAAGAACCACGCGCGGAATCTCCTGCCGCAGGACCTCGCCTACCTGCAGCGGATCAGCACCAACGGGCTGCACCTGCTGCGGGTGATCAACGACGTGCTGGATCTGTCGCGGGTCGAGGCGGGAAAGATGGACGTCGACCTGGCGCCGGTGGCGCTGGACCGGGTGGTGGCGGCGGTGCTCAAGGAAATGGAGAGCCGGTCGGTGGGCACCGCGGTCGTGCCGCGCGTCTCGCTGCCGCCGTCGCTCGAGCCGATCGAGGCCGACGAGGCCAAGCTGCGGCGCGTGCTGATCAACCTCGTGGACAACGCGGTGAAGTTCACCGACTCGGGGAGCTACCGCGTGGGGATCATCACCGAATCGGGCACCGGGCGGCCGCTGCGCCTCGACGTCGTGGACACCGGCATCGGCATCGCGCCCGACCGCGTCGAGAAGATCTTCGGGGCGTTCGAGCAGGTGGAGTCGGGAACGCGGCGGCGGCACGAAGGCACGGGGCTGGGGCTGGCCATCGCGCGGGCGCTGTGCGAGGCCATGGGCTACCGCCTCACGGCGGTCAGCGAGCCGGGCCGCGGCTCGGCGTTCAGCGTGCTGTTCTCGCCCGACGCCGCGCCCCCGCGCAGCTACGACGACGCGCTCCGGGCGTACACGCCCTCGTCGTCGGAGGTGCCGACGCGTGGGACGTAGCGTCCGCCGCGCGGCCCGCGCGGCCGCGCCCCTGCTGGCCCTGCTGCTGCTCGCCCGACCGCTCGCGGCCCAGAAGTCCGCGCCGCCC
>JAGWRI010000194.1 GCA_028876525.1 Gemmatimonadota bacterium
ACTTCCGCGTGCGCGACGTGGCGGCCGCGGGGCAGGGGGCGCCGCTCGTTCCGATGGCCGACGCGCTCCTGTTCGCCGGCGGCGGCTGGCGCGCCCTGCAGAACGTGGGTGGAATGGGGAACGTCACCATCGTGCCGCCGCACGGCGCGCTCGCCGGCGTGCGCGCCTTCGACACCGGCCCCGGCGTCGCGGTGATCGACGGCGTGGTCCGCGCACTCTATCGCGGTGCGCGCTTCGACGCCGGCGGGGCGTTCGCCCGCGAGGGCGCGGCGCTGGACGACGTCGTGGCGCTGCTCCTCGGCGACGCCTACTTCGCCGCGGCGCCCCCCAAGTCCACCGGGCGCGAATGGTTCGGGGCCGCGTACGTGGAGCGGCTGATCGGCCTCTGCCGCCAGGCCAGCCCCGGCGCGTCGCCGGCCGACATCGTGGCCACGGCCACCGCGCTCACCGCGCGCAGCATCGGCGACGCGTACGCGCGGTTCATGCCCGAGCCCGTGGACGAGGTGCTGGTGTCGGGGGGCGGGGCGCGGAACGCGACCCTGCTCGCCCTGATCGGCGGGGCGCTGGCGCCGCGCCCCGTGCGCCGGTTCAGCGACGTCTTCTTCGACGACGAGGCCAAGGAGGCGGTGGCGTTCGCGCTGCTCGCCCACCTGTTCCTGGAGCGGCGCCCGGGAAACCTGCCGCGCGCCACCGGCGCGGCGGGGCCCCGCCTGCTCGGCAAGCTCACGCCGGCCTGAGCCTGCCCGCTACCGCGTGAGCGCGTGCAGCTCGGGCGGGAGGAATGCCGCGAGCTTGTCGCCGGGCACCGCGTACACGATGCGGCCGTTGCCCTCGGCGGGGCCCCCGTAGACCACGCCCACGACGTTCCCCGCGGCGTTGAACACCGGGCTGCCGCTCGAGCCGTGCGCGGCGTAGGCGTCGATCTGCAGGATGGTGGTGACGCGCTTGCTCACCGTGCCGGGGTCGAGCGTGGTCTTGACGATCATGTCGCGCCCCGACCCCTCCATGGGCAGGTCGGTGGACAGCGGATAGCCGATCGTGACCACCGCCGCGCCCTCGGGGGCGGCGGCCGCTTCGGGGGCGATGCCGGCGACGACGGGGAAGGGGGCGCCGCGGTCGACCTGCACCAGCGCCAGGTCCACCGCCGCGTCGTCGCTCACCTTCACGACGTGGGCCGGCCACACCTCCTTCGTGTCGCGGAAGGTGACCGCCAGCCTCGACGCGCGCGTGCCATCGGGATTCTGGACGTTGTGGCGGTTGGTGACGAGCAGTCCGTCCTTCGTCACGGCGAAGGCGGTGCCGCCGTATGTGCGGCCGTCGATTTCCGAGTAGAGCATGGCGACGGCCGGCGCGTTGCGCGCGTTGATGGCCGGAGCGTCCAGCGTCACGAGATCGTGCTGGGCCCGCAGGGCGGCCTGTAGCGAGTCGAGCGTGGTCCGGGCGCCGGCGGGCGCGCGCTCGATGCGGGCCCGCAGGGAGTCGCCGCGCCGCTCGAGGACGCGGGCGTACGTCGTGTCCTGGATCGTGGCCAGCCGCCCGTTGAGGGCGGCCAGCGCCGACTCGTTCTGGGCGAGCATCTGGCGCATCTGCTCCACCTGCTGCGCGGCCGCGCGGTGGCCGAGCCAGAAGGCCATGCCGACGCCGGCCCCGAGGACGATCACGGCGGCGACGAGCAGGCGCGTGAGGTGCGAGGTCTGCTCGCGCACCGCGATGGCGATGCGCTCGGTGGTCGAGCGGCGCGGCGTTTCGCGCACCGGCTCGGCGGCGCGGGGCGGCGACGCGGCGCCCATGCGGGTCGGCGCGGGCGTCGCGGCGGCGGCCGGGTCGGAGACGAGGCGCACCTCGACCTGCGGTCCCTCGGGGCCGAACGCGATCCGGTCGCCATCGTGCAGCTCGCGCTCGGGGAGCGCGCGCTCGCCGTTCACGAAGGTGCCGTTCGTGCTCGCGTTGTCGCGAATCACCCAGCGGCCGCCCACGGCGCGGATCTCGGCGTGCCGGGTGGAGACGTCGAGATCGCGCTCGGGGTCGAAGCGAAGATCGCTCAGCGGATGGCGGCCCACGGCGATGATCGATTTCTCGAACACCTGCCGCTGGCCGGCGCGGGCGCCCCCGAGGATCCGGATTTCGAGCGCCACGTCAGTCTCGCGAGGCGAAGAGCCACCACGCGGCGGAGAGCAGGACGACCACGAACAGCAGGCCGAGCAGGACGCGCTGGGCGAACTGTCCGCGCGCGCGGCGGGCCTCGCTGACCACCGGCCCTTCGAGCGACGGCGATTCCTCGTCCGCGGCCACCGGCACCGTGTCGCGCGTGACCGCGTGCACGGGCATCGTGACGCGCTGGCTGTCCTCGTCCACCACGCGGTCCACCCCCATCGGCGGCGTGCTGCCCGCGTCGGCCAGCGGGAAGACGCGGTGGCCGACCTCGTCGGCATCGGACGCGGCCACCAGGCCCTGGCCGTCGAAGCGCGCCGCAATCACCGTGATGTTGTCGGGGCCGCCGGCGCCGTTGGCCAGGTCGATCAGGGCGCGACAGACGTGCATCAGGTCCGGCTCGTCGCGCACGACCTCGGCAATCTGGTCGCGCGACACCTGCCCCGAGAGTCCGTCGCTGCACAGCACGAGCACGTCGTCGCGGCGGAGCTGCTGGTGCGTGAGGTCGATCTTCACCGTGGCTTCCGGACCCAGGGCCTGGAGGATGATGTTGCGCCGCTCGCTGTGCTCGGCCTCCTCCTCGGTGATCTCGCCGGCCTCGACCAGCTTCTGCATCAGCGACTGGTCCTTCGTGATCTGCCGGGCGACGCCGTCGCGGACGAGGTAGGCGCGGCTGTCGCCGACCTGGGCCAGGTAGAGCGTGTCGCCGAGGAGGCCGGCAATGGTGGCCGTGGTGCCCATGCCGCGGTATTCGGGGTGGTTGCCGGCAAAGGCGTTGATCTCGGCGTTGGCCACCGTGGCGGCGTGCTTGAGGGCCGACGCGAAGGCGTCGGCCGTCGGATTGGCGTGGCGCAGCCAGTCGCGGCGCAGCTCGCGCAGCACGATGGCGGTGGCCATCTCGCTGGCGATCTCGCCGGCGGCGGCGCCGCCCATGCCGTCGGCGACCATGAACAGCGAGCCGCGATCGCCGGCGGTGTGCGTGCGCACCGAGGGCTGGAGCGAGGCGTCGTCGGCCGAGAGGTCGGCGACGACGAACGCGTCCTCGTTGTGCTCGCGCGTGCGGCCGACGTCGGTCTTGCCGAAGACGTGGACGATCACGGATCCGCGGGCAGCGCCGCCGGTGGATGGCATGGACGATGGTTCAGCGAAGGGAAGCTAGTTGCACTGGCCCAGCATCGTGTTCACTTGGTTCGCATACGATGTCGTGAGCGCCTTGTCCTTGATCTGCCGCAGGATCTGACAGGCGACATCCGTGTTGCCCAGCGTGGACTCCGACGAGGAGCGAGCGATGGCCGCGCGCACCTGCTGAATAGTGGACGAGAGCCGGCCGGAAAGGGAATCCAGGGCCTGGAGCACACCGGAAGCCATGGCTTTGTTGAAGGTGTTGGCGTCCACCGTGTTCTCCAGCCGCGTCAGCACGGCGTCCACATTCACCTGGCCGGATGGCCCCGCCCCCGGATTCTCCACCGCCGGCGCCTTGGTGTTCCCCGCCGTCGTAACCGGCGGCTGCTTCGCCTCCTGCTTCCGCAGCTCCTCCGTCCCCTTCGGCTGCGCATTCGCTCCCGGCGCGCCGGCCGGCGTCTGCACCACGCCCTTACCCTGCATGGCCCCCGACGAGTCCGCAGCGCCCTGGGTCACCGGCGCGGGCGCATTCGCCGGCGCCGCCGGCTTCTTCATCTGCATCACCAGCGCCGTCCCGCCGCCCAGCACGACCACGGTCACGACGGCCGCGACGAGCGGCATCTTGCTCTTCCCCGACGGCGTCGCGGCCGGCGCCGGCTTGGCCGGCGCCAGGTCCGCCGCGCCCGCCACGCGCGTGGCCGGCACGGCCGCCGTGG
>JAGWRI010000195.1 GCA_028876525.1 Gemmatimonadota bacterium
AGCACCAGCCCGAGCACGACGCGCGTGCGGGGGCCGAGCAGTCCGCGCGCCGCCGCCCAGCTCACGAACGTCGCCACCGCGGCCAGCGTGGTGATCGTGGCCAGGGCCAGTGCGCCGTAGCGACCCACGAGGCGCTCGAAATCGGGCCGGGGCGCATCCGGCCGCCGAGGGGGCGCCGAAGCCACGGCCGCGGCGACCGCGATCGGCGGGGCGGCGGGCAGTGGCGGGGGAGCCACCGGCGCCGCCCCTCCCGTCGCCGGCTTCAGGCGCGCGACTTCGGCGCGCAGCGCGTCGACCGCACGCTCCAGGTCGGCGACCCGGAGCCGCAGGTCGTCATCCCCCGCCGGCGCCACGCCCAACCCTGCTGTCCTGCAGGAGCTGGTCCATCTTCTTGCGCTGGTCGTCGATCAGGCGGCGGGCCCGATCGGCGGTCTTGCCGGAGAGCAGGGCGAGCGCCTGCTGGGCGGCGGTGTCGTTGTTGCGGCCGATCTGCGCGAACAGCCCGGCCAGACTCACCGGACGCCGGCCGCCGCGGTCCGCGCCGCCCCGATCCACGTCGTCGGAAATCGTGACCGGCCCGCCCGGATTGGCGGCCAGGGAGTCCACCTGCTGCAGCAACAGCATGTTGGCGGCGTCGAGGCGGGCGAGGATGCCGCCCAGTTTGCCGATGAGCGAGTCGGGGACGCCGATGTCGCGGCGGTGCTCGATGAGGGGCGAGATCGGATTGAGCCGCTCGACCGAGTCGGAGGTGACGATGTGCGGCTTCTCCTTCGGCGGCCCCTTGTCGCGGCCCACGCCGCCCTGGGCGTGGGCCACCGTCGCGCCGAGAACGAGCATCGTGACGGCGGCGAGGGTACGGAACGGCATCGAGAATTCCCCGGTGGGAGTGTGTCGCGGAGCGCGAGTGATCGCCCCGCCACTCAATACTACGACGGCACCGGGGAATTGTCAGATGCCGCGGGACGGACCGCGGCTACTGGCGGTGTCCGGTCCAGTTCCCGCTCAGGTGGCTGGTGCCGAGCGGGGACTGCGTCGTGACGGTCAGCGTGCCCCCCACGGCGGTGGCGGCGGGGAATGCGCCGTTCGCCGTGCCGCCGCCCGAGCCGAGCGTCTGCATGCCGCACCCGGCGCCGGTGATCCCCACGAACGTCCAGTTGTCGTTCTGGCCGGCGTGCGACACGGTGCCGCCGATGGTGAGGCGGTAATGGCAGGCGCCGGTGGGATCGTAGATGTAGACCCCGGGGCTGTCGGACGTTTCGGAGAAGGTGCCGCTGTTCGTGAACGAGGAGACGATCACCTTGGCCGTCTCCTCGCGCCCCGCGACGACGGGGTCGGGGCCGAAATCGAGGACCCACGTCTGGTTGGACGAATCGGTGCCGTGCGAGTCGACGAGACTGCCGGCGCTGCAACTTCCCACGACGACGGGCAATGCCAGAACGAGCGTCGAGCGCTCGATGAACCGCAAGGTGCGCATGGCGGGCCTCCGGTGGGGCCTGGGTTGGGGGGCAACGGACCGCGCCTGGTTATAGCGTCACCGGTTCTCGCGGCGCGAGTCAAGGGGTCAGGCACCCGCCGCGGCCCCCGCCATCGCCGCCTCGCCGAAGATTCCGGGCGCGCCCACCGGCTGGAACCGCGCCTGGAAGAAGCGCAGGTACTCGGGCTCGTAGGTGAATTCCAGCCCCGCCACCTGGTCGCGCTTGCGGAACACCTCGATCACGCTCTCGGCCGTGACGTCCATGTGCGCCTGCGTGTAGACGCGGCGCGGAATGGTGAGACGCACCAGCTCGAGCTTCGGCGTGCGGTTGACCCCGGTCCGGGGGTCGCGCCCCGACGACACGGTGCCCCGCTCCATGGCCCGCACCCCCGACTCGACGTACAGGGCCGCGGCCAGCGCCTGCGCCGGGAACCGCTCCCGCGGCAGGTGCTGGAGCGTCGCGGCGGCGTCGAGGAACACGGCGTGGCCGCCGATCGGACGCACCACCGGCACGCCGGCGTCCATGAGCTTCTGCCCCAGGTACAGCACCTGGCCGATGCGGCTCCGCACGTGGTCTTCCTGCACCGACTCCTCGATGCCGATGGCCATCGCTTCCATGTCGCGGCCGGCCATCCCGCCGTAGGTGTGCAGCCCCTCGAACACGACCACGAGGTTGCGGGCCTTCTCGGCCAGCTTCTCGTCGCGCAGGGCCAGCCACCCGCCGATGTTCACCAGGCTGTCCTTCTTGCCCGACATCGTGGCGCCGTCGGAGTACCGGCACATGTCGAGCAGGATCTCGGCCACCGTGCGGTCGCGCTGCCCGGGCTCGCGCTGCTGGACGAACCAGGCGTTCTCCACCGCCCGCGTGGCGTCGAGGATCACGCGGATCCCCCGACTATGTGCAAACTCATATACGGCCCGGAGGTTGGCGAGGCTGATCGGCTGCCCGCCCGCCATGTTCACCGTGGCGGCAATGGAGAGGTACGGCATCCGGGCGGCGCCCACCTCGTCCACCAGCGCCCCGAGCTTGCCGAGGTCCACGTTCCCCTTGAACGGGTGCTCCGACGCCGGGTCGTGCGCCTCGGCGATGATCACGTCGTGGAACGTCGCGCCCGCCAGCTCCTGGTGCGCCCGCGTGGTGGTGAAGTACATGTTGCCCGCCACGTGGTCGCCCGGCGTGATCAGGATGCGCGACAGGATGTGCTCGGCCCCTCGCCCCTGGTGCGTGGGAATGAGGTGCTCGTAGCCGTAGTGGTCGCGCACCGCGCGCTCGAGATGGTAGTAGTTGCGCGACCCGGCGTACGCCTCGTCGCCCAGCATCATCCCCGCCCACTGCCGGTCGGACATCGCGCTCGTGCCCGAATCGGTCAGGAGGTCGATGTAGACGTCCTCCGAGCGCAGGAGGAAGGTGTTGTAGCCGGCATCGCGAATGGCGCGCTCGCGGTCCCGGCGGTCGGTCATCTTGATGGGCTCGACGACCTTGATCTTCCAGGGCTCGGCCCAGCTGCGGGTGGTCATGTCAGGGTCTCCGAATGGCACGAACACGCCGCGCCACGGAACATGGCGCGGCTGCTGGGCGCAGTCTGGCGCGAATATCCGACCTTGTCAGTCGGGCATCCTTCCGTGGCGCGTCGGGGACCGCCCGACAGCCGCCCCCCGCTCACCCGCCCCGGCCGTGCCCCGCGATCCGGTCCAGCCGCTCGTGGTCGACCTTGAGGACGTCCTCGGCCTTCTTCTGCTGGTCGGCCGTCAACAGCGCGCGCGCATCCTGCTCCGCCGAGTCGTAGCGCTGCCGCGTGCCGTTGGCCACCATCCGGGTGAGGATGTTCATGGTCCGCGCGCGCGCCGCGTCGTCACCCTGCGGATCGCTGCCCATGTTGGCCAGCTCTTGGTTGAGCGAGTCGAGCGTGTGGAAGGCCGGCTCCGACGCCTGCTTGAGGTTCTGGTCCATGGTCTTGAGCCTGGCCACCTGGTCGTCGGTGAGCCGCAGGTCGCCGTGCTTGTCGAGCAGCACGTCGAGCGGATTCAGGTCTTCGAGCTCGTGGCGCGAAACGCTGGGAACTCGCGCCTGTTCACCGGTGCCGAACCGGTCGGTGGTCCGCTGGGTGGCCGCGCTGCCGGTGCGGCTGCCGCGCTGGGCCGCGGCGAGTCCGGGAGCGATTGCCAGCACGGCGGCAATCAGAGCCATGCGACGCATAGGATCCCCCTGAGGAGTGAAGTGCGTGGGTCCGGGGCGCGGCACGGTCGGGAACGCCGGCGCCGCCAGCCCCCTCGCCTCACCCCTGGTTACTGATCCGCGCGCGGAACCGTTGAGCGCCGGCGGGGGCGGCACGCGCGCCGGGCGTGTTACCTTGGAGCAGGAATCAGCCTTCGGAGGGGTGGGTGATGCAGCGCCGGACACTGGGCCGGCTCGAGGTCTCGGCCATCGGGCTCGGCTGCATGGGAATGAGCGACTTCTACGGCCCGCGCGACGAGACCGAATCGCTGGCCACGATCGAGCGGGCCCTCGAGCTCGGGGTGACGTTCTTCGACACCGCCGACATGTACGGGTCGGGCGCCAACGAGGAGCTGCTGGGCCGCGCGCTCGGCGCGCGCCGCCGGAACGTGGTCGTGGCCACCAAGTTCGGCATCGTGCGCGATCCGGCAAATCCGGCGCACCGCGGCTTCAACGCCACGCCCGAGTACTGCGCCAAGGCCTGCGACGCCAGCCTGAAGCGGCTCGGCACCGACTACATCGATCTCTACTACCTGCACCGCGTGGACGCGAGCACGCCCATCGAGGACACCGTGGGCGCGATGTCGCGGCTGGTGGAGGCGGGAAAGGTGCGGTGCCTGGGACTCTCCGAGGTGTCGGTGCCGACGCTGAAGCGGGCGCACGCCGTGCATCCGATCACGGCGCTGCAGAACGAATACAGTCTGTGGACGCGCGATCCCGAGGACGGCATTCTGGACGCCTGCCGCGCGCTGGGCATCGGGTTCGTGCCGTACAGTCCGCTGGGGCGCGGTTTCCTTTCCGGCGAGCTGAAGCAGCCGGAGGATTTCGCGGCCGACGACTTCCGCCGCATCCAGCCCCGCTTCCAGGGCGAGAACTTTTACAAGAATCTGGAACTGGTGCGCGCCGTGCAGCGGCTGGCCGCGGCGCGGGGGGCCACGGCGGCCCAGCTGGCGCTGGCCTGGGTGCTGGCGCAGGGCGACGACGTCGTGCCCATTCCGGGCACGAAGCGCGTGAAGTACCTCGAGGACAACGTGGCGGCCGTGGACATCCGCCTTTCGGCCACCGACCTGGCCGCGCTGGAGGCGGCGTTCCCGCGGGCCGCCGTGTCGGGCGAGCGGTATCAGACTTCGGCCATGGCGGCGCTCAACCGCTGATCGCGTCGGCGAACGCCGCCGGCTCGTCGAGCACGAGGGCGACGGTGGTGACGGCCTTCGACCGCCCGTAGGGGCCGCGCGCCACGAGGGGCTGGCGCAGGGTGAGCAGCGCCGTGGGGCGGCCGTTGCCCCCCACGCGCAGCACGCCCGGGGCGCGGCGGGCCGGCGGGGCGACCCGCCCG
>JAGWRI010000196.1 GCA_028876525.1 Gemmatimonadota bacterium
GCACCGGCACCTGAGCCGGCGCGGCCTGCACCGCTGCGGGCGCGGGGGCCTGGACGGCCGGCGGAGCGGTCTGCGCGGCAGCCGCGGGCGCGACGGGCGCCGCGGCGGCGTTGCCGACGTGCCAGGCGGCGAAGTCGGAGGACGTGCCGTCGACGCTCACGCGGATGCGGCCCGCGTCCTGCGCCACGGCGTAGCGGTGCGGCGCGTCGAGGGTGACGACCACGCGCACGACGTTCCGGCTGAACTGCGAGTACCGGACGCCGAGGATGCCGCCGCGGTCGGCCTGGTCGTAGCCGCCCGTGGGGACGCGCAGCGACGCGCCCGAGATGTCGACGACGAGGCGCTCGGGATCATGGAGCGTGAAGTCCTGGACCGAGACCGCGCCGCCGACGCCGATCACGACTTCGGCGCGACCGCTCGCCGGGACGACGCTCAACGAGGTCACGGCGCCCTCCTCGGGCTCGGGCGCGGCCGCCGGGCGCCATGCCCCGGAACCGAGCGCGACCGCAAGCGCCGCAGCAACCGTCAATACGCGTTTCATGGAATCCTCGTTTTCGTGGTATCCACAAGCACCAGCGAATCCTGGCGGTTCATGCCGAACTCTTCGATGGTAAAGATCACGGCCCGCGGCTCGATCCGGGACACGCGCATGCGGCCCAGGGTCTGTCCGAGCGTGGCCCGGTAGAGCGTGTTCTGCTGGTCGCGCATGATGGCGACCGACCGGCGGCCGGTGGGATCGTACAGGACGCCGATCAACTTCAGGTCGCTGATCACCGGGCGCAGGTCGCTCGTGTTGAGCAGCGAGGCGAAGGGATCGCGCGTGCCGGCGCGGTCGTAGTCGAACGCCTCGCGCATCACGAACGACGGCACGGTGTCGAGCTTGGGCTGGACGCGGCCGCCGGGGCCGATCTTGCCGCCGGTGCCGAAGCCGCCGGCCGAGCCCCCCATGTCACGCTTCTGGGCCGGGGGCGCCGCCTTGACGTGCGTGGGCGCCTGCGCCTGCGCGGGGGCCTTGGCCGGCGCCTTGGTCTGCTGCGACGGGTTCTGCTCGGCGGCGATGTGCGCGTCGGCCTTGGCCTTGGCGCCGCGCGCCTTGTCGATGGCCTTGGTCATCTGGGCGTGCGCGGACCCGGCGCCGAGCGCCAGGAACGCGGTCGCGATCACGAGGCGCTTCACTGGCCCTCCTTGGGCGGCGCCGCCGCCAGCGAGGTGTGGGCCACGTACGTCTGGATGTCGAAGGTCGCGTCGAGCAGCTGCACCGACTTGTCGGGCGTGCGCGGCTGCGTGCCGGACACGGTGAGCGAGAGGTTGATCGGGGCGACGATGCGCCGCAGCTCGCCGACGTTGGTCAGGAACAGCGCGATCTTGTGATACGGCCCGGTCACGCCGAGCTTGTACTTGTAGGTGTCGAACTGATCGCCCTGGGTCACGCCGTCGGGCGCCACCGAGGAGATGTCGAGCCCGACCTGCCGCGCGGCGGTGGACACCGACTCGAGCAGGGCCGGCACCTCGTTCCCCGTGGGCACGAGCTGCCGCATGATGTCGACTTCGGAGCCGAACTCGGTGGCCTGCGCCTTGAGCTTGTCGAGGCTGCCGCGGGCGACGTCCAGCTTCGCCCGCTGGTTCATCGCGTCGAGGCTGTCGACGTGCGTCTGCACGGCCGTCAGTCCTTCGGCCTTTTGCGTCCAGACGAAATTGTAGTACAGGCCGGCGATGGCCAGGAACAGAATGGCCACCAGCATCTTGTACTGATCGTTGCGCGCGGTCGGAAGAATGCTGGCCATGGCTATTTCACCGAGACCTTGAGCGGCACGCGGTGGATGATCGACGAGTCGGGCCGCGTGTACAGCATCGTGAGCTGGAAGTCCGTCACCGGAATCCCGTTGTCGAGCTCCTGCTTGGAGTCGTCCAGCGTGACCTGGCCGAGGAACGGCGAGGCCTCGAGATCGGACATGAACCGCGTGAGCGCCTGGATGTCCACGGTGCGCCCGGTAAGGCGGACGTGCACCGTGTCGAGCGGGATGTCGGTGTCCACCGCGCCCTTCTTCTTGCTGGCGGGCTTGGGCGGCTCGCCGGGCGGGGCCGCGGTGACGATGTTCTGCCCCTGCGGCGTGCCGGTGTAGCCCAGGCCGGTGAGCCAGGTGTAGGGCGGCAGCGCCGAGCTCACCTCTTCCAGGACGTGCGGCCACACGAACCGGTCGCCGTCGATGGCCTTGATGATGTTGAGCTGGCGCAGCAGCGTGTCGCGCTTGGCCTCGAGGTGCACCTGCTCCTTGAGCACCGCCGCGTAGCGCGTCGAGTCGGCCAGCCCCCGTTGCTCCCGGTCGGCCAGCCGGCTCTCGGTGCGCGACTGAATGAAATACATCGCTCCCACGGCGCCGAGCCCGACGATGCCGCACACCACGGCGGCGGCCAGCCATCGGTCCTTGACGCGGTCCGACAGGCTGGACGCGACCGCGGAGAAGTCGAGGCGCTTGCCGCCGCCCCGCTTCGCCTTCTTACGGGCGCCTGGGAGAAGATTGATCTGGATCATGGGAGGCTATGCCACCTGCCGCAGCGCGAGCCCGATGGGAAGCATCAGGAGCGGCGCGACTTCGTCAGTGACGAGCGACGCGAGGGCGCCGTCACGCACCTTCAGCGCCGCCAGCGGGTTGGCCTGTTCCACCGACAGCTTCAGACGATCGCCCAGCCACGCCGTGAGGCCCGGAATGCGCGACCCGCCGCCGCAGGTGAAGACCGCCCGCACGGCGCTCGCCGTGCGCGAGTTCGACGCCAGGAACGCGACCGCGCGCTCCACGCCCATCGCGATCTCCTCGCCGCGCGTTCCGAGAATCGCGTCGATGTGCGGCGACCGATCGTAGCCCTGCAGCAGCGACTGCGCCTCGTCGGCCGAGACGCCGCGCTCGCGCTGCATGTCCTCGCGGAACCGCCGCGTCCCCACCGCGAGATCGCGCGTGAGAATCGGCACCCCATCCTCGAGGATGTTGATGTTCGTCACCTCGTGCCCCACGTTGACCAGCGCCACCACGCCGTTCATCGCGTCGGGATGATTGAGCTCGAACGCGTTGTGCAGCGCGAAGGCGTCCACGTCCACGATGCCGGCCTCGAGGCCGGCATCGGTGAGCACGCGGAGCTTCGACTCGACCAGCTCGCGCTTGGCCGCCACCAGCAGCACGCTCATTTCCAGCCCGTCCGCGTCGGGGTCAAGGATCTGGAAGTCCAGCTCCACCGACTCCATGTCGAACGGCACGTGCTGCTCCGCTTCCCACCGCATCAGCTCGCGCGCCTGCTGCTCCTTCACGCGCTCGATCTGGATCTTCTTGATGATCACGTCGCGGCCGCCCACGGCGGTCACGACCTGCTTGACCTTGACCCCGGCCTGCGTCATCGCCGACTGGATCGCCTCGGCCACGATCCCGGGGTCCATCACCTCGCCCTCGACGATCGCGTCCGCGAGCAGGGGCGCGACGGCAACGCGGACCAACTCCGGCTCAGTCTTGGAGTGATCCACCACCGCGACCTTGATCAGGCCCGACCCGATGTCCAGGCCAACTGTCGTCTTGCTCCGACCGAGAAATGCCATGAGAAGGTCAGGGTCGTGCCGGTGCCGGCCCCCGGGACACTCGCCCGAGGTCATGTGGCAACGGCGTCAGGTGAGCACGATCGCCGAGACGGGGTCCCGCTGGCGTCGCGGGAGGGCCTCGCCAACCTGGCCGGTTACGCCTCACGGAACA
>JAGWRI010000197.1 GCA_028876525.1 Gemmatimonadota bacterium
CCGAACACGCCGATCAGCTTGTCCACCTCGTCGTACCACGGCTTGACGTCGTCGTACGTGATCGGCCAGTCGTCGCCCAGCCCGTCGATCGTCTTCCCGCGGAAGTCGTCGGGGCCGAAGCGGAGCGAGATGCGCCCCCAGTGGTTGGTGCGGCCGCCCAGCATGCGGGCCCGCCACCACGAGAACTCCGTGCCCGGGGCCCGCGTGTACGGCTCGCCCTCGATCTCCCACCCGCCGATGCAGCCGTCGAACTCGCCGAACGGCTTCTCCTTCGTCGACGCCCCGCGGCGCGGGGAGTCGTAGGGCCACTTGAGCATGTCGCCGTCGGCCCCCGGCGTCCACATCTGGCCCGCTTCGAGCACCACGACGTTGGCGCCCGCCTTGGTGAGCATGTACGCCGCCATCCCGCCGCCGGCGCCCGAGCCCACGATGCACACATCGTATTGTTGGCGTGGTTTCCTGACCTGCATCACCGACCCTCCTTCGAGAGTTCGCGAATCCAGACGTTGCGGAAGCGCACCGGATAGCCGTGGTCCTGCAGGGCCAGCGGCAGGGTGGGGGGCGTGACCTCGTACGGCGGCCGGTGCTGGTACGCCGTGGGTCCCGTGAGCGGCACGTCGTCCTGGACGAGCACGCCGTTGAAGAACACGGTGATCCGGGCCGGGCTGGTGACCTTGCCCGCCGCGTCGAAGCGCGGACGCCGGAACACGATGTCGTACACGTTCCACTGCCCGGGCGGGCGCGCCGGATTGACCAGCGGCGGATACTGCCCGAACACCGCGCCCGCGGCCCCGTCGGCGTAGGTCGGGTTGTGGTACGAGTCGAGCACCTGCACCTCGTACCGCCCCTGGAGGAACACGCCGCTGTTCCCCCGCTCCTGGCCCTCGCCCGTGGGCGGGGCCGGCGCGCTCCACTCGATGTGCAGTTGCACGTCGCCGAAGCCCTGCGCCGTGTGGATCATCCCGCTGCCCGGTTTCACTTCGAAGTAGCCGTCCTTCACGACCCACGGCGCCGGGCCGCCGTCCTGGCCCCGCCACGCCGAAAGATCGTGCCCATCGAACAGCGCCACCGCGTCGGCGGGGCGCCCGTCGTCACGGACGTACGGACCGGGATCCACCACCGCCGGCTGCGGCCGCTCCATCGAATGCTGCGCCCAGCGCGTGTCGACCTGGGCCGACGCGCGCCCGGCCGGGAGCAGCAACAGCGAGGCGAGTCCGATGGCCACGGGCAGCGCCGGCCGGCGGCCGGCAGCGGAACGGGACGTGCGCAAGGATCGCTCCGAATGGGTGGGAGTGTACCCGCGCAATATGCATCGCGCTCCGGCGCCGCGTAATCCACCGCGGCGCAGGAATTTCGTTCAGTCCCCGATCGCCTCTTCGGCCACGCGCGGCCGCGGCGCCGTGCCCCGCGCGATGGTGATGATCGCCACCCCGGACACGATCACCGCCGCCGCGGCCAGCGTGCGCGGCGTGACCCGCTCGCCGGCGAACGCCCACCCGAGGAATACCGCGATCACGGGATTCACGTACGCGTACGTCGAGACCCGGGCGGCCGTCGTCTTCCGCAAGAGATAGGCGTAGGCGGTGAACCCGATCAGCGAGCCGAACACCACCAGGTATCCCCACCCCAGCGCCGAGGCCAGCGACACGCGCGCCAGCGAGAAGTGCGCCATTTCCCCCGTCGCCGCGGCCAGGGCGATCAGCGCCGCGCCGCCCACCGCCATCTGCATGCCCACGGCCTCCAGGGGAGGCACGGTGTGCGGCTGCCGCTGGGCCACGATGGACCCCACGCCCCAGGCGAACGATCCGAGCAGCAGGGCCGCCGCCCCGCCGGCGTCCACCGCCCCGTGTCCGACCAGCGCCCCCGGCCCGACCAGCGTCAACAGTCCGGCAAATCCCAGCCCGAGCCCGATCAGCACGCCGCGGCCCGGATGGTAGCCGCCGGGCCGCCGCCAATCGACGAGCACCATCCACAACGGCACGGTGGCCACCAGCAGCGCGGCCGTGCCCGACGCCACCCGCTGTTCGGCCCACGCGACCATGCCGTTGGCGCCGAGCAGCAGCACACCCACGATCGCCGCGTCGCGCCATTCGGCGCGCGTGGCGCGTCGCCGGCCGCGCCGCGCCGTGACGGCCAGCAGCACGATTCCCGACACGAAGTGCCTCAGCCCCGCCATGAGGAACGGGGGAATGGTGCGGATGGCGAACGCCATGCCCAGGAAGGTCGAGCCCCACAGCACGTACACGGCGGCGAACGCCAGCACGAGCCGCGTGCGCTCGGCGCGCGGATGGCCGGCCGCGAGATCGGCGATCATGGCAGGTCAGGACCCGAGCGTGAGCGAGAGGCCGAGCGAGAGCGTGCGCCCGGGCGCCGGCTCGTAGTAGCGGCCGCGGGCGGCGTTGATGACCACCGACCCCACGTACCGGCGGTCGAACAGGTTCTCCGCCGCGAGGTACGGCCGGACCGTGGCGCCGCCAACCGCGCCGTCCCAGCCGACGCGGAGGGCCACGGTGGAGTAGGGGGCCGTGCGCAGGGCCAGCGTGTCGTCCACCAGCGTGCCGGCGGCGTGCCGCAGCTCGACGTCGGCCCAGGCGCCCCCGGCGGCGCGCGGAGCGGCGTGGACCAGCACGTCGAGCCACGCCGGCGGAATCCCCGGCAGCCTCCGGCCGGCCAGGTCGTGCCCGCCGGCCACGTACCGCGTATACCGAAAATCAGATTGCGTCCAGTTCACGGCGATCGCGGCGCCGGGGGCGAACGCCAGCCGCGCCCCCGCCTCGAGCCCGCGGTGGCGCGACTGGCCGGCGTTCCGGTAGAAGCTGCGTCCGGGCGACGACGGCTCCTCGAACGCGATCAGTTCCCCGCGCACTTCGGCGTCGTAGGCCGCCAGGGAATAGGTCAGGCGGCCGTCCGCCGCCCCGCGCACCCCGACCTCGTACTGGGTGGCCGTCTGCGGCGCCAGCGACGGGTTGAACCCGCCCGCCGTGTCCGGCCGGTTGGCCAGCTCCGTCGTGGTCGGCGTCTCGAACGAGGTCCCGGCGTTGGCGTACACGGTCACCGCGCCCGCGGCCCGCACCGCCAGCCCCGCCGATCCGCTCACCGCGTGCATCAGCCGGTTGCCCGAGTCGTCGGGGTTGCCCGGCGTCACCAGCCGGTCGTGCACGGCGAACCGCACCCCGTCGTACCGCACGCCCAGCGTGAGCGTCGCGCGCGGCGCCACCTCCAGCGCGTCCTGCACGAACGGGCCCACCGACGAGACGTGCTCGCGCTGATCCAGCGACCGCACGGCCGTCGGCTGGCCGGCGGCGTTGCCGAAGTTCACGCGGTCGTCGCGCTGCCACTGCGCGTCCGCTCCCGCGGTGAGCGTCTGCCGCAGCCCCGCGCCGTCGAACGACCGCCCGTACGACGCCCGCACCCCGTAGGCGCGCCGCCGCAGGCGGATGTAGGCGAAGGTCTGGGGATTCTCCAGGTCGCGCGTCAGCCCGAACAGCGTGAGCGACGTCCACCCGCCGTCGGCGAACGCGCCGTGCAGCGTGGCCCCGGCCTGGATCTGGGTGACCGCCTTCCCGGCGGCCGACGACAGGTAGGGCGCCCCCGCCGAATCGGGGTTCGCCGCCAGCTCCGCCGCCGTGAGCGACCCCGGGTTGTCGGCTCGCGGGTCGTCGCCGGCGTCGACGAGCCCGGTCACCGTCCACCCCTCGCCCAGGGGAAGCGCCACGTGGGCGTTGAGATTCCGCACGTCCGCCGCGCTGTGCTGCCGCTGGCCGGTGTAGCCGAGGCGCGAGGCCGTGAGCTGGGCCACGCCGTCGCCCACCCGCCAGCGCGAGGTGGCGAGCCACTTGCTCCACCCGCGGTCGAAGCCGAATCCGCTCCCGCCGCCGGCGGCCCGCACCGTCGTTACGGCGCGGCCGGGCGGCACCGGGTCGCTCCAGATGCTGATCACGCCCCCCGCCGCGTTGCCGTACAGCGCCGACGAGGCGCCGCGCAGCACCTCGATGTGGTCGGCCTCGCCCAGTTCGACGTTGGTGAGCTGCCCCTGCCCGTCGGGCAGCGTCTGCGGAATGCCGTCCAGCAGCACCGTGATGCCGCGGACGGCGAACGCCGAGCGCGCGCCGAAGCCGCGGATCGAGATCCGGTCGTCGAGCGAGAAGTTGTACCGGTCGAACGCGAGCACGCCGGGCACGAGGGCGAGCGACTCGTCCAGCCCCAGGGTCGCGCGGCCGCGCGTGATCGCGGCCGCGCCGAGGTCGGCAATCGCGTCGGGCACGCGGTCGCGGGCCACGCCGGTGCGCGCCGCCGAGACGGCGACGGCGGGAAGGCGCGCCGCGGCGGTGTCGCGCCGCGTC
>JAGWRI010000198.1 GCA_028876525.1 Gemmatimonadota bacterium
CCCCCCGCCCTACGCCGGCACCGGAAACAGCCCGTCCACCGACAGGTACCGCTCGCCCGTATCGTAGCAGAAGGTCAACACCCGGCTTCCGGGCGCCATCTCCGGCAGCTTCTTCGCCACGGCCGCCAGGGCGGCCCCCGACGACGGCCCCACGAAGATCCCCTCCTCGCGCGCCGAGCGCCGCGCATACTCGTATCCCTCCTCCTCGCTCACGGCAATCGTCCCGTCCAGCACCGCCCGGTCGAGCACGCCGGGAATGAACCCCGCCCCGATCCCCTGCAGCTTGTGCGGGCTGGGCGCCCCGCCGCCGATCACCGCGCTCTTCTCGGGCTCCACGGCATACGTCCGGAGCTTCGGGAACCGCTCCTTGAGCACCTCGCTCACCCCGGTGATGTGCCCGCCGGTGCCGACGCCCGTGATCAGGTAGTCCAGCCCGCCGGGAAAATCGGCGAGGATCTCCCGCGCCGTCGTGCGGCGGTGAATCTCGGGATTGGCCGGGTTGTCGAACTGCTGCGGCATCCACGCGTTCGGCGTCGCCGCCACCAGCTCGGCGGCCCGCTCGATGGCCCCCCTCATCCCCTTCTCCCGCGGCGTGAGGTCGAACGTGGCCCCCAGCGCGGCCAGGATCCGCCGCCGCTCCACCGACATCGACTCGGGCATCACGAGCACCAGCCGGTACCCCTTCACCGCCGCCGCCAAAGCCAGCCCGATCCCGGTGTTCCCGGACGTCGGCTCGATTATTACCGAATATTTATGGAGCAGGCCGCGCCGTTCGGCGTCCTCGACCATCGCCACGCCGATGCGGTCCTTGATGCTGCCCCCCGGATTGGCGCGCTCGAGCTTGAGCCAGACCTCGGCCCGGTTGCCGAACAGGCGGTTGATGCGGACGTGGGGCGTGTGGCCGATGGTGTCGAGAATGGTGGACGCGCGCATTGAGAGGGTAGGAGAATAGGAGAGTAGGACGGGCGTACTACGCGAAACCGCGCAACGACCGGAAGAGTTCCGGAATGCAGAACGCCCCGGCATCGCGTATCGGATGCCGGGGCGTTCCCTGCCGTCCTACGGTCCTGCCGTCCTGCCGTCCTGCCTGCTTACTTGGCCACCGTGATCGACGCCACCATGCCCATCGCCAGGTGCGGCGTGCAATAGTACTTGTAGACGCCATCGGGCACGCCGGCGAACGACACCGTGTACGCCGAGTTCGGGTCGATCGAGTACGGCGCCTGGAGCGGCGCGACGCTGTTGGGCATGTTCGCCGCGAGCTGGTCCTTGGCGCCGCCCGGGATGCTGTCGGCCCAGAACGTCACGTCGTGGGGGCCGCCCGACACCATGATGAACTTCACGGCGTCGCCGGCCTTGATCGTGAGCGTCTTGGGGTCGAACCGATACCCCTGCGCGTCGCCGATCATCTTCACTTCCCACGTCTTGCCCGTGGCCGCCATGTACTTGGCCGTGCTGGCCGGCGCGGTGCTCGCCGACTCGGCAGGCGCCGCCGCCGGCGCGGCCGCCGCGGAGGTCGCGCCCGCCGCCGGAGCCTTCTCGCCGCCACCGCACGCCACCATCGCCATCGACAGCACGGCCGCCGCCATGCCCATCCCAAACCGAACTCTCATCACGTCCTCCGCAGGGTATTTGAGGGCCCTCGGGCCCCGATTGTACTGGAACCAAACAAACCGCATATATTGGAGAGGTCGCCCCCTCCACCGCCTGAATCTAACCGTCGGCCGGCTTCCCGGCCGAATGCCGGCTTCGCGCCGTGCCAGCAATGCCCGAACCGGCCACCGACGCCCCAAAATCTAGCTTCCCCGCGACCGCTCGGAAGCTCCTGCGCCGCTGGGTCGTGGTGGGCCGCATCGTGTGGGACGAGTTCGTCAAATGGTTCAACGCCCGGGAGTTCAGCGAGAACTCGGTGCTCCTGGGCTTCGCGGTGGCCATCGGGATCCTCGCCGCCCTGGGCGTCGTGGCGTTCTACAAGGCCATCGACGCCGCCTACGCGGTGTTCTTCGCCTGGCCCGCCCGCTACATCCCCCCGGTCACGGTCAATGCGTACCGCCCCGTGATCACCGGACTGGGATTCGCCGCCGCCTACTGGATCATGCACCGGTTCGGCCAGGGCAACGACGGGATGAACGTGCCCGACGTGCAGCTCGCCGTGATCAAGCGCGGCGGGTACATCCCCAGCCGCCCCGCCCTGGCCCGCACGGCCGCCAGCGCGGTCACCATCGGCAGCGGCGGGTCGGCCGGCGCGGAAGGGCCGGTGGTGGTGCTCGGCGCGTTCATGGCGTCCTGGCTGGGGCGGCGGTTCCGGTTCGAGCCGGGTCGGTTGCGCGTGCTCGTGGGGTGCGCCACGGGGGCGGCGATCAGCGCCGCGTTCAATGCGCCGCTGGCCGGGGCCTTCTTCGCCCTCGAGGAGACGCTGGGCACGCTGTCGGGGATCTCGTTCGCCCCGGTGGTCGTGGCGAGCGTGATGTCGGCGGTGGTGACGCGCGCCGTGTTCGGCAACCATCCGGCGTTCCAGCTGCCCAGTCCCGACCAGTTCACCTACAGCCACGTGAGCGAGGTGCTGGTCTTCTTCCCCCTGCTCGGCGTGATCTCGGGGCTGGTCGCGGCCGGATTCGTGCGCGTGTACTTCGGCATCGGCGACCGGGTCAAGACGCTGAAGCATTCGCCGATGACCATCGCGGCCGCGGGCGGCGCGCTGGTGGGCCTCCTGGTGTTCGTCGCGCAGGGGCACCTGGTGGGGTACGGGCACCTGGCCATCAACGTGCAGTCGTTCACGACCTTCACCTGGTACGCGCTGGCGGCGCTCGCCGTCGGCAAGATCCTGGTGACCGCCCTGACGCTCAACACAGGCGGCTCCGGGGGGGTGTTCACCCCCTCGCTGTACATCGGCGCCGCCACCGGCGGCGCCTTGGGAAGCGCGCTGGCCGCGGCGTGGCCCAGCGGCGGTATCAACCCCGGTGTGTACGGGCTCGTGGGCATGGGCGCCATGATCGCCGGCGCCACCGACGCGCCGATCACGGGCATCCTGCTCGCGTTCGAGATGACGAACGACTATTCCATCGTCCTGCCGCTGATGCTCACCGTGGTCATCGCGCACACCATCGCGCGGCGCCTGGAACCCGATTCGCTGTACAGCGGGTGGCTCCGGCGCCGCGGCGAGAGCCTGGTGCACGGCGCCGACCGCGACACGCTGGCCGGCCTCCGCGTGGCCGACGCCTACGACCGCGACGCATCCGTGCTCGAGGAGAACGCGCCGGTGCACGATTTCATCATGCACACGGCGCATCGCGACCAGGGGTACTTCCCCGTGGTGGACGCCGAGCGCCGCCTGATTGGCGTGGTGGCGCTGGGCGACCTGAGCGAGGTGACGGCGAATTCGGGGAACCTGGCCGATCTGATCGTGGCCGCCGACGTGGCCCGGCCCACCGAAACGGTGACCCTGGACGACTCGCTGCTCGAGGCGATTCGCAAGATGGGCGTGCGGGGGGCGGCCGCGGTGCCGGTGGTGGACCGCCCCAGCGGCCGCTATCTGGGGCTCATCACCCGCAGCCACGTGCTGAGCCTGTACGAGCAGGCCGTGACCGCGGCCGGCGAGCGGCATCACGCGGCCTGAAGCCGCGCCGGCCGCCGGTCAGCAGCCTTCGGCCAGGCGGATCCGGTCGGGGGCGTTCGGCACCACGCACAGGAACTCGAACGGCGCCTCCAGTACCTCGTAGCTGTGCGGCACGCCGGCCGGGATGTACAGCGTGGTGTCGGGCTTCACCTCGTGCACGTCGTCGCCGATGCGGATGCGGGCGCGCCCCCGGAGCACGTACTGCTCGTGCTCGACCTCGTTGGTGTGAAACGGCATGCCGCCGCCGGCGCCCATGATGAAGCGGCGGAGCACGAAGTTCGGAGCCCCCTGATCGGGCCCCACCAGCACCTGCATCCGGGCCGAAGTGCCGGCGGCGACGACGTTCGCGGCCGCCGAGTCGGCGGGGGCGACGAAGGGCGTATGGACATCAGGCATCGGACCCGGCCTCCCGAGGGGCGGCCGGCAGGCCCGTCAGCCCCCGCGCCCACTCTCCGGGCGGCGCCAGCCGCCCGACGTAGAAGTTCCCGAACTCCCCATAGAGCGCACTGGCCTCGTCGAACCGCATCTCGCTCACGATCTTCTTGAACTCGAGCGGGTCGGCCGCGAACAGCGTCACCGCCCACTCCCAGAGGTCCAGCCCGATGGAGCCGCTGATGACCTGCAGCACCCGGCCGGCGTACTTCCGGCCCGTGAGCCCATGCCACTTCATCAGCTCGCTGCGTTCGTCGATGGGCAGCGCATACCAGTTCTGCCCCGTCTCCCGCTTCTTGTTCATGGGATAGACGCAGACGTAGGGCATGCCCCCGTCGGGCGGCGGCGGGTAGAGCCGCTTCCGCACATGGTCGGTGGCCAGCTCGGCGTCGACGCGCTTCTTCAACTCCGCCTTGTATGCGTCGTCGCCCACCTTGCCGCCACGCTCGGCGGCGGCCTTCGCGAGCTGGGCGGTGGCGAAGTAGAGCCCCGCCTCGGTCACGCTGAGGAAGAATTCCACCGGCGTGAGAAAGTCGCTCATCCGCGCCCGCGCCAGGCGGGCCTGCGCCACGCCCAGCGCGTCGAGGGTGGCGCGGAAGTGCATGACGAGCACGTCGGCGCGGGAGCCGACGAGTGGCACGAGCGCGGTCCAGCCGCGGTCGGCGTCGCCGGCCAGCTCGGCCATCACGGCCTCGAACTCGCGGGCGATCGCCTCGCGCTCGGCG